>NZ_JOBX01000010.1:0-212196 GCF_000720645.1 Streptomyces sp. NRRL S-378 | reverse complement strand
CCCGCTACGACAAAACGGCCACGGTCTACCGGGCGGCCCTCCACCTCGCGGCCATCCACATCTGGTCCGCGAGGTGATCGCTAAGAAACGGCCTAGTGCAGGGGCGGTATTCCAGGGCGAGCTCGCGGTCCACGGCGTAGCTGGTGCGCACGGAAGCGTCGGTGACCTTCTGCCAGGAGCCGTGCTTCACATGGAGCTGGTCGGCGGTCGGACCGAGGGGGTTGCCGTACTTGGCCGTGTTGCGCTCCTCCAGGATCCGGATCTCCTCGGGGGTCATGCCCGCGCGCGTGATCTCCTTCGCCTGATTGCGCATGTCGACGAGCTCCCCGGCGATCTCCTCGTCGGAGGCGCCGGCTTCGCGCAGGTCGGCCTCGGTGCGGGGCATGGCCTCCAGCAGGCCGTGGTAGCGGATCCGGGTGCGCTGCGCCTCGACCTTCTCGTCCATGGGCAGGACGCGGAGACGGCACACGACCGGATCGGTGCTGGGACAGGGGTCGTCCGCCGGGACCGGCCGGGCCAGCGGTGCGGTGATGATCGAACCGCAGGCCTCAGCGGCGCTGACGGCCGTGGTCCCGCCCGTGGCCAGCAGGGCGACGGCGGCCACGAAGGGAAGGAGGACGCGGCCGGGGAGGGTCGGGGAAAGCCGCATGCGGGCATCCTCGGCCCGGCTCGACCCGGCCCCGCGCCGACTCCGCCGGAGCGCTCCGGGCTCACTCGAAGGTGGGCTGACGGAGCGTTTCGCCATCCCGCCGAACGGACCCGTCCCGGCCCGACCGCCGCCTGCTTCTTTCCCTCGCGGGCGCCGGGCGGGAGCCGGGCGGCGGAGCGGCCATCCGTTCTACGCGCGTGGGACCGTTCGGATCCTCGTCGGAAGCCACAACGCGCCGGGCCCGCGGCTGGATCATCGGCCACACCTGCTCCCGGAGCGGAATCAATCCCTCCAATCCCGGGAGATGATTCCGGCCACCGGGCCGCAGGGCACCCCTGGCTGGGTGCGCCGTGCGCGGCGACATCCAAGCGACACCAGGGGAATACGCTCGTGCGACGAAAGATCTTCGGGCCGGCCGCCACCGCGGTCGTACTCGGCCTCCTGCCGCAACTCTCCGGATGCGGCGCCGTGGACGGCGGCGGAGGTGACGGCGGCACGCTCCGGCTGGTGGCCGCCGAGTACGGCGACACCCCGGCCACCAGCTCCAAGGCCTACTGGGACAGGATGACCGGCGCCTTCACCGAGGCCAACCCCGGCATCAAGGTCGAGGTCCGGCTGCTGCCGTGGGCCGACATCGACCGCGAGGTCTCCCGCATGGTCGCCAAGGGCGAGGCGCCCGACGTGGCGCTCATGGGCTCCTACTCGGACTTCGCCGCGCAGGGCAAGCTGTACTCCGCGGAAGAGCTCCTCTCCGTCGGCGCCGAGGCCAATTTCCTCCAGCCCCAAGGGCGTGAAGTACCCGTACGCGCTGCCGCTCGGCCCGGAGGAGGCGCACGCCGAGGCGCTGATCTGGGAGCTGAGCAACGGCGGCGGCTACGCCGACGAACGGGGCAGCTACAGCCTGGACTCCGAGAAGAACGTGCGCACCTGGCAGTGGGTCAGGGACAACCTGGTCACCCCCGGCCTCGTCGGGCCCGTTCCGCCGGCCAGGACGAACCGGGCCGACGCGTTCGCCGCCTTCCTGCGGGGTGAGGTCGGCATGCTCAACGGCTACCCGTCGCTCGCCCACGAGGCAGCGGCGAAGGGCATCGGCGTCGGCACCGTGGCCATGCCTGTCTCGGACTCGCTGGGCAGCGAGGAGAGCCCGCCGACCGTGGGCGTCGCCGACTGGATGGTTGCCTTCAAGCAGAACGGCAGGCGCGAGGAGATCGGCAGGTTCCTGGAGTTCGTCTACCAGGACAAGAACCTGTCGGACTTCGCGGGCCGCTACCACCTGCTGCCGGCCACCGCCTCCGCCGCGCGGACCCCGGCCGGCGGCGGCCTCAGCCGGACCGACGAGGACTTCCTGAACGCCCTGCGGACGGCCCGGCTCTATCCGGTGAACGACCCCTCGTGGGTGGCGGTCAGTGACGCGATCAAGCGCAACATCGGCCGCGCCGTGGAGCCCGGCGGCGACCCGAAGGCCGTCCTGGAGGACATCGCCGACAAGGCCGAGGAGGCCGCGGGCGGGAGCTGACCGCCCCCGGCCGTCAGCTCCCGGTCAGCGCCTTGAGGGCGGTGTTGAGCTCGAGGACGTTGACGCGGGGCTCGCCGATGAAGCCGAGGGTGCGGCCCCGGGTGTGCTCGGCGACGATCCGCTCGACCTGCCGGGGGTCGAGGCCGTTCCTCTCGGCGACCCGGTGGACCTGGATCCTGGCGTACGCGGGGGAGATGTCCGGGTCGAGGCCGGAGCCGGACGAGGTGACGGCGTCGGCCGGGACGTCCTCGGGCCGGACCGTGTAGGAGCCGGTGGAGTTGTCGGCGACGACGGCTTCCTTGGCGGCCACGACCTGGGCGCAGAGGGTGCCTTCCTCGGCGTCCTCGGTGCACCTGCCGCCCACGGCGCCGTTGTCGGCGGAGCGGTTGGTGGCGCCGGAGAGGATGAGCGAGTACCGGGTGTTGACGGTGTTGGAGCCCAGGCCGGCGGAGGGCCGCGGCTGGAACCACTTCAGGTCCGGCCCCGCGGTCTCCTCGGCGTCGTCCGGGTCCTTCTTCGGAAGGTCGTACCTCTGCCCGATGAGGGAGGAGCCGACGACGTCGCCGCTCCTGTCCCTGATCTCGGAGCCGTTGGCCTGGTCGGGGAAGAGTGCCTGTGCGATGCCGGTGACGGCGAGCGGGTAGACGACCCCGCAGATCAGGGTCAGGGCGAGCAGGGCCCGCAGGCCGGCCCCGATCAGCCGTGCCGTGTTGCCTACAGAGTTGTTCATGGTCGATCAGCACGTTCCTGATTCAGGCGAGGCCGGGGATGAGGGAGAGAGCCATGTCGATGAGCTTGATGCCGATGAACGGGGCGACGAGACCGCCGAGTCCGTACAGGCCGAGGTTGCGGCGGAGCATCCTGTCGGCGCTGGTGGGCCGGTAGCGGACGCCCTTCAGGGCCAGCGGGACCAGGGCGAGGATGATCAGGGCGTTGAAGACGACGGCCGAGAGGATCGCAGAACTCGGGGAGGACAGGCCCATGATGTTGAGCTCGTCGAGTCCCGGGTAGACCACCGCGAACATGGCCGGGATGATCGCGAAGTACTTCGCGACGTCGTTGGCGATGGAGAAGGTCGTGAGCGCACCCCGCGTGATGAGGAGCTGTTTGCCGATCTCGACGATTTCGATGAGCTTGGTCGGATCGGAGTCCAGGTCGACCATGTTCCCGGCCTCCTTGGCGGCCGAGGTGCCCGTGTTCATCGCCACGCCCACGTCCGCCTGAGCGAGGGCCGGTGCGTCGTTCGTACCGTCGCCCGTCATCGCGACGAGCTTGCCGCCGGCCTGTTCCCGCTTGATCAGGGCCATCTTGTCCTCGGGCGTGGCCTCGGCGAGGAAGTCGTCGACGCCGGCCTCCTCCGCGATCGCCCTGGCCGTCAGCGGGTTGTCGCCGGTGATCATGACCGTCTTGATGCCCATGCGGCGCAGTTCGTCGAAGCGCTCGCGCATGCCCTCCTTGACCACGTCCTTGAGGTGGACGACCCCGAGGACCCGGGCACCCCGCTCGTCGTGGACGGCGACCAGGAGCGGCGTACCGCCGGCTTCGGAGATGCGGCCGGCCAGGAGACCCGCGTCGTCCGGGACCCGGCCGCCCTGCTCCTCGACCCAGGTGATCACGGAGCCGGCCGCGCCCTTGCGGGTCTGCCGGCCGTCGACGTCGACACCGGACATGCGGGTCTGCGCGGTGAAGACGATCCACTCGGCCCGGGCGAGCTCGCCCTGGTGGCGTTCGCGGAGCCCGTACTTCTCCTTGGCGAGGACCACGATCGAACGGCCCTCGGGGGTTTCGTCGGCCAGCGAGGACAGCTGCGCGGCGTCGGCGAGTTCGGCCTCCGTCGTCCCCTCGACCGGGACGAACTCGCAGGCCTGCCGGTTGCCGAGGGTGATGGTGCCGGTCTTGTCGAGCAGCAGCGTGGACACGTCACCGGCGGCCTCGACCGCGCGGCCGGACATCGCGAGGACGTTGCGCTGGACCAGGCGGTCCATGCCCGCGATACCGATCGCGGAGAGCAGTGCCCCGATGGTGGTCGGGATCAGGCACACCAGCAGGGCGGTGAGCACGATCATCGACTGTTCGGCGCCCGCGTGGATCGCGAACGGCTGCAACGTGACGACCGCGAGCAGGAAGACGACGGTGAGGGACGCGAGCAGGATGTTCAGCGCGATCTCGTTGGGCGTCTTCTGCCGGGCGGCGCCCTCGACGAGGGCGATCATGCGGTCGATGAAGGTTTCCCCGGGCTTCGTCGTGATCCTGATGACGATGCGGTCGGAGAGGACCCTCGTGCCGCCGGTGACCGCGCTGCGGTCACCGCCGGACTCGCGGATCACGGGCGCGGACTCGCCCGTGATCGCCGACTCGTCGACGGAGGCGACGCCCTCGACGACGTCACCGTCGCCCGGGATGGTGTCACCGGCCTCGCAGACGACCAGGTCGCCGATGCGCAGCCCGGTGCCGGGCACCTGCTCCTCGCCCCTGCCGTCCTGGGTCAGACGGCGGGCGACCGAGTCGGTCTTCGCCTTGCGGAGGGTGTCGGCCTGGGCCTTCCCGCGGCCCTCGGCGACGGCCTCGGCCAGGTTCGCGAAGATCGTGGTCAGCCACAGCCAGGCGGTGATCGCCCAGCCGAACCAGTCCGTGGGGTCCTTGACGGCCAGGACGGTCGTGACGACCGAGCCGATCAGCACGACGAACATGACCGGGGACTTGACCATGATCCGGGGGTCGAGCTTGCGGACCGCGTCGGGGAAGGACCTCAGCAGCTGCTCGGGGTCGAACAGGCCCCCGCCCACGCGCCCGGTGCCCGGCCGGTGAGCGGTGGGGGCGTCCTGGTGCGGGGCACGGGTGGGTGTGGCGGTGCTCATGCTGCGAGCCCTTCGGCGAGCGGACCCAGCGCCAGGGCCGGGAAGTAGGTCAGACCGGTGATGATGGTGATCGTGCCGACGAGCAGGCCCGCGTAGAGCGGCTTGTCGGTACGCAGGGTGCCCGCCGTCTCCGGTACGGGCCGCTGTTCGGCCAGCGAGCCGGCCAGCGCGAGGACGAAGACCATCGGCAGGAAGCGGCCCAGCAGCATCGCGATGCCGATGGTCGAGTTGAACCACTGGGTGTCGGCGTTCAGGCCCGCGAAGGCCGAGCCGTTGTTGTTGGCGCCGGAGGTGTAGGCGTAGAGGATTTCGGAGAAGCCGTGCGCGCCGGTGTTCGTCATGGAGCCGGCGGGCGTCGGCAGGGCCATGGCGGCAGCGGTGAAGCACAGCACCAGGGCGGGGGTGACGAGGATGTAGCAGGCCGCGAGCTTGATCTCGCGGGTGCCGATCTTCTTGCCCAGGTACTCGGGCGTGCGGCCGACCATCAGGCCGGCGATGAACACCGCGATGATCGCCATGATGAGCATGCCGTAGAGGCCGGAGCCGACACCGCCGGGCGCGATCTCGCCGAGCTGCATGCCCAGCATGGTGATGCCGCCGCCGAAGCCGGTGTAGGAGGAGTGGAAGGAGTTGACCGCGCCCGTGGACGTCAGGGTGGTGGCCACCGCGAAGATCGAGGAGCCTGCGATGCCGAAGCGGGTCTCCTTGCCCTCCATCGCCCCGCCGGAGACGTCGAACACCGGACCGGGGTGGGCGAACTCGGTCCACATCATCAGCGCCGTGAAACCGAGCCAGATGACGCCCATCGTCGCCAGGATCGCGTAGCCCTGGCGGAGGCTGCCGACCATGCGGCCGAACGTCCGGGTCAGCGCGAACGGGATGACGAGGATCAGGAAGATCTCGAAGAGGTTGGAGAAGGGCGTCGGGTTCTCGAAGGGGTGCGCGGAGTTGGCGTTGAAGTAGCCGCCGCCGTTCGTGCCGAGTTCCTTGATGACCTCCTGGGAGGCCACCGCGCCGCCGTTCCACTGCTGGGTCCCGCCCGTGAACTGCCCGACCTCGTGGATCCCGGCGAAGTTCTGGATGACGCCGCACGCGACCAGGACGATCGCGCCGATCACGGCGATGGGCAGGAGGATGCGGACGGTCCCGCGGACCAGGTCGGCCCAGAAGTTGCCGAGCTCACCGGTACGGGAACGCGCGAAGCCCCGTACGAGGGCCACCGCGACGGCCATGCCGACGGCCGCGGAGACGAAGTTCTGCACGGCCAGTCCGCCGGTCTGCACGACGTGGCCCATGGCCTGCTCGCCGTAGTACGACTGCCAGTTCGTGTTGGCCGCGAAGGACGCGGCGGTGTTGAAGGCCTGGTCGGGGTCGATCGACACGAAGCCGAGCGAGCCGGGCAGGACGCCCTGCAGGCGCTGCAGGAGGTAGAGGAAGAGGACGCCCGCGGCGGAGAAGGCGAGCACGGCGCGCAGGTAGGCGCGCCAGCGCATCTCGACCGAGGGGTCGGCGCCGATGGCCTTGTAGATCCACTTCTCCGGTGCGTAGTGCTTCTCGGAGGAGTAGACCCGGGCCATGTGGTCGCCCAGGGGACGGTGGACCAGAGCGAGCGCGGCGATCAGCGCGAGCAACTGGAGCACACCGGCGGTTACGGGGCTCATGGCGGTGCTCAGAACCTCTCCGGGTACACGAGGGCGAGGACGAGGTAACCGAGCAGGGCGACGGCCACGACGAGGCCGACGATGTTCTCGACGTTCACAGCTTGGTCACCCCCCGGGCGATGAGGGCCACCAGCGCGAACACCGCGGCAGTGGTGACGACGAAGGCCAGATCGGCCACCGTGAGCTCCTGGATGAAGTGAGGGGGAAAAGGGGGAAATGAATCGGCCGGTTGGCCGATGACCAGATAACCCCTTCTTCGCCACGTCACCGGTACGCCTTGACGGGCCCCATACGGGGCCCGGCGAACTATTGACGGCGCCCATACGCCCGCCGCCCGCGCCTGCCTCGCACCACCGCGGCGGGCTGCGCACCCGCGTCAAGACGCCGGTGCGCACCCGCGTCAAGACGCCGACAGGAATCCCGCCGGACCCTCGTCATCGCGGGGATCCGGCGGGATTCTTCACAGGTGACCAGCGACTGGCTTCCCGACCGCGGCATCCGCCGGACCGTACGCGCCCTCGGGGCGGCCGGCCTGACGCTCATCGCCACCGGCGCCGCCCTCGAAGCGATGTGGCTGCTCGGCCTCGGCGTCTGGGGGATCATCGCCGCGATGGGGATCGAGATCGTCTACCGGCCCTGAGGGCCGGCGCCGTTCACGCCCGGCGCAGTGCGGAGCGGCCCGCGAAGCGCGCCGCGTCGCCCAGTTCCTCCTCGATCCGGATCAGCTGGTTGTACTTCGCCGTGCGGTCGGAGCGTGAGAGCGAGCCGGTCTTGATCTGGCCGCAGCCGGTCGCCACCGCCAGATCCGCGATGGTGGTGTCCTCCGTCTCGCCCGAGCGGTGCGACATGACGGCCGTCCAGCCCGCCCGGTGGGCCGTGGCCACGGTGGCCAGCGCCTCGGTCAGGGTCCCGATCTGGTTGACCTTGACCAGCACCGAGTTGCCGACGCCGGTGCGGATGCCCTCGCGCAGCAGCGCCTCATCGGTGCAGAACACCTCGTCGCCGGTGAGCTGGCACCGGTCGCCGACGCGGGCGGTCAACTCGCGCCAGCCGTCCCAGTCGTTCTCCGCCATCGGGTCCTCGATGGAGACGATCGGGTAGGCGTCGATCAGCCGGGCCAGGTGATCGGCGTGCTCGGCGGGGGTGCGCCGCACCCCCTGGCCGGCGTAGTCGTACACCCCGTCGCGGAAGAACTCCGACGAAGCCGGGTCCATCACCAGGCCGATGTCCGTGCCGGGGCGGTAGCCGGTGCGCTCGATCGCGGCCATCACGAAGTCGAGCGCCTCCTCGGCGGTGCGCAGCGCGGGTGCGAAGCCGCCCTCGTCACCGACGCCCGTGGAGTGTCCGGCGGCCAGCAGGTCGCGGCGCAGCGTGTGGAAGACCTCGCTGCCCATGCGGACGGCCTCGGCGAAGGTGTCCGCGCCCACCGGGGCGATCATGAACTCCTGGAAGTCCAGCGGATTGTCGGCATGCGCGCCGCCGTTGACGACCGCACCGGCCTCATGACCACCAGCGACCTCGCCGCCGACCAGCGCGTGCGGCCCCAGTCGATGGCCCGGGCAGTGGGCCTGCTCCTGGAGCAGGGCCTGGTCACGCGCCGGGCGCACCCCACGGACGGCCGCAAGTCGCTGGTCGAGCTGTCGGACGCGGGCCGGACCGCGCTGGAAGCCGAGCGCGGCCGCCGGGCCGGCTGGCTCGCACAGGCCATCGAGGCCGAACTGAGCAACGAGGAGCGGGAGCTGCTGGCACGGAGCATCGTCCTGCTGGAGCGGCTCGCTGCCCGCTAGCGGGCCCGCGCCCCGCCGTCAGCCGCCGATGTCCCGGCTGCGGAAGTCGTCCAGGGTCTCGCGCCGGACCAGCAACCTGGCCGATCCCTCGTGGACCGCGACGACCGCGGGGCGGCCCACGAGGTTGTAGCCGGAGGCCATCGACAGCTGGTAGGCGCCGGCCACCGGTACGGCGATCAGGTCGCCGGGGCGGACGTCACCCGGCAGTTCCACGTCGGCCGCCAGGATGTCGCCCGCCTCGCAGTGCCGGCCGACGACCGTGGTCGTACGGGGACCGGCCGTCGGGGCACGGCCTACCAGGCGGGGCGCGTAGCGCACCCCGTACAGCGCGGGCCTCGGATTGTCGCTCATGCCGCCGTCGACGGCGACGAACACCCTCTCGCCCGTGTGCTTGACGGCCAGTACGCGGTACAGGGCGACGCCGGCGGGCCCGACCACCGCACGTCCGGGTTCGACGAGGAGCCGCGGGACGGCCAGCCGGGCGGCGGCGCATCCTTCGGCGAGTTCCACGCGCAGCCGCCGGGCCAACGGGGCCGGATCGAGCACGGGTTCGCCCGGCCGGTAGGCGATGGCGTGCCCGCCGCCCATGTCGAGCTCGGGCAGGACGACCCCGTGCGCGTCGCGGATGCGGGCCATCAGTCCGACCATGCGGCGCAGGGCCACCAGGTACGGCTTCACCTCGGTGATCTGGGAGCCGATGTGGCAGTGCAGACCGGTCAGTTCGAGCTGCGGCCGGCCCAGGATCCGGGACACGGCGTGCTGCGCGGCCCCGTCGGTGAGGGACAGGCCGAACTTCTGGTCGTCCGTGCCGGTACGGATCTTGTCGTGCCCCCCGGCCGGCACGCCCGGTACCACCCGCACCATGACCTTCTGGTGCCCGTCCGGGCCGACGGCGGCCGCGATCCGGGCGATCTCGGCGGGGCCGTCGATGACGATCCGCCCGACACCGAGCCGCAGTGCCGCCTCCAGGTCGCAGGGCGACTTGGCGTTGCCGTGCAGCACGATGCGCTCGGGCGGGAAGCCCGCGGTGACCGCCAGCTCCAGTTCGCCGGCGGAGCAGGTGTCCAGGCCGAGGCCTTCCTCCCGTACCCAGCGGACCATGGCGCGTGACAGGAACGCCTTGGCGGCGTACAGCACGTCGGCGTCGGGGAAGGCCTCCCGGTAGGTCCGGCAGCGCCTGCGCACCTCGCCTTCGTCCAGGACGTAGGCCGGCGTCTCGAACCGGTCCGCCACCTCCGCCAGCGACACCCCGCCGACGGCCAGGCCGCCGTGCGGGAGCCGCCGCGTGGACGCGGGCCACAGCGCCAGGTCCTCCGCGCCGGCGGCGACCTCGGCGAGCACGGAAACGGTCATCGGGGTCCCCTCTCAGAGTGCGCGGGCCGCGACGTCGCCCGTCCCCGCCGGCACCGGGGTGACGGCGGGAGCGGACAGGGTCGGGTCGATCGTCAGCCGGCACCCGCCGAGCGGCGAGGCCAGGGTGCGGAGCGCGGACTCGGACAGCCGGATCCACGGGTGCCCCGCCCCGAGGGTGGCCGCCAGCAGGTCGGGGCGGGTGAATCCGACGGCGGTGCGGTCACCCAGGGGGGTGCGGAACATCCGGAGCACCACTTGCGCCGTACCCGGCCGGACGGGCACGTAGAGGGGTCCGGCCGGGCCCCGTTCCTCGGGCTCGGGATCGTCGGCGTACCGGTACAGACACATGGGCCCTCCCTGGGGAACCACGAGCGGCGGCTGGGGCCCCGGATGCGGGGAGGCGGTCCGGGGCGCGGCAACGAAGCTATCCCCGACCGACCCGACCGCAGCCGCTCCGTAACGGTGCCCTGACGGCGACCGGCCGAGTCCATACGCGTCGCTGACGCCGGAGGGGGGCTTGACGCCTGCTCCAGGAAAGATGACACTCGTGATGCAACTTGTTTTGTGAGTGTTGATTCGACTATTCACTTTTCGTGGGGAAGGGCCAGGTATGTCCGTCCTGTATGCATATGCCGCAGCGGGTGCCGTCGTGGGTGCCGTATGGGTCTTCGGTGCGGACATGCCGGCATGGGAGCACGCGCTGCGCGTACTCGTCATCGTGCTCGGCGTCAGCGTGGCCGGCCGCCTCGTCGCCCCCCGCCTCGCCCGCACCGGCCGGGCCCCGCTCGACCGGGGACTGTTCCTCGGGCTGGTCGCGGCGAAGGTGCTGCTGGTGGGCGTGGCGCTGCTCGTGGACTGGGCCGCCGGTCTGTGGTTCCCCGAACCGGCTCTGATCACCGCCGGGTTCCTGTTCGTCCTGGTGACCCTCGGCGGCCCCGTGCTGCACGGCCGGCTGACGAACGGCGCTCCCCGGCCGACCTGTTGACGGATCCACGGCCGTCCGTGGCGCCGCTGACGACGGGTGCCCGACTGCGGACAGCCTGCCCCCATGGGGGAGGGGACGGCGTACGCGCGGGCATGCGCTACGCCTGAGCCGTCACGCGGTCCCGCCCCGGGCTGCTCCGAGGGTCTCGTCCGCCGTCTCGAAGCGGTGCTCCGCCGGCCGCAGCACCTCGTGGAGGTGCCCGAAGTACGCCGTCTCCGCCGTACCCGTGAGCACCGCCAGCAGGAAGGCCACGCACTGCGCATCATGGTGCTCCCACAGCGGGCCGCGCCCCTCGTTGTAGAGCACGGTCCACTCGTCCGGGTGCTGCCCGGGCCGTGCCAGCCAGTACAGGAAGGCGCCCGTGCCCTCCTCGTACGCCCATGGCAGGATCCGGGCGCCCTCCTCCAGCAGGGCCGCCGGCCTCTCCTCGCCCATCTCCCACAGATCGGCCAGGATCTCCTCCCGTTCGGCCTTCTCCGCGTACAGGTCGCACGACGCGTGGGCGGACCCGGGGACCAGCAGCCAGACCGTTTCGTCGAAAACGCCGTCGCCGTACGCCTCGACGAGCCGCTTGTAGTCGGCGGGCAGGGTCGTACCGAGGGCCTCCTCGGCCCGCGCCCAGTCCACCGTCCGCTGCGGATCGGCGGGCGGCGGCGGGCAGAGGCGGACGAGGTCGTCGAAAGCGGTCATGAGGCCGACGCTACCGGGGCCCGGACCGCCAAACGCGGGCGGGGGCGCGGGGTCGCGGGGTCCTGGGACCGCAGGACCGGCGGCCTTCGGGCGAAAGCACCGCTCACGGCGGACGGCGCAGACGAACCGGTGCGGTACGCGGTGCGCGAGCCGGCCCGGGACGGCTCCTTCCACGACGCCCGCGACCCCGACGAGGCGATCCGCGACCTCGGGCGCCGGGGGTGCCCGCCCGGCCCCGCAGCCTCGCGCTCGGTTTCCTGCTCGCCGCAGGGAGAATGACGGGACGCTGACGGTCGGCCGGATCGGGCGCGGCGCCCTGTGGTGGAACGCTCCGGTCGACGCGGTGATCGCCCTGGACGCCGACGGGCGGGTCGCCGTCGAGTGGACCGACGGCGGCCGGGTCACCCGCACCGCCGCCCCCTTCCGCTGCCCGAACGGCGACAAGAACCCGATGCGGGCCGACAGCATCACCCTGGTCCGGCGCATCGCGAAGGGGCTCGAGGAAACCGTGGCGGAGGAGCGCCGCCGCCTCGGCACGTCGGCCTTCAGGGACCGGACCCTGAGCCGGCGCCCCCGCCGTCTCCACGGGCCCGTAGGCCGCATCGGGACCGGTCGGCGGGTACGGGGGCTGTCACATCCGGGAGGTCCGGTCGGTCCACGCTGTGAGAGGCGACGACAGACCACCGGAGGGACACCGATGAAGACCCTGCTCGTGTGTACGTCCGTATCCCACGGCAACACCCGCCGCGTGGCGCGGGCAATGGCCGGGGTACTCGACGCGCGCGTGGTCGCGCCGCAGGAGGTGACGCCCGAGGAGGTGGCGGAGCACGACCTGGTGGGCTTCGGATCCGGCGTCTTCGCCCAGCGGATGCACCCGGACCTGCTCCGGTTCGTGCGTGCTCTGCCGCCCTCGTCGGGGCGGGCCTTCGTGTTCGCGACGAGCGGCCTGCCGGAGCTCGCGTTCGCGCCGTTCACCCGGCCGCTCGTACGGCTCCTGGCGGGCAGGGGGCGCGCCGTCGAGGCCACCTTCACCTGCCGCGGGTTCGACACGTGGGCGCCGTTCCGGCTGATCGGCGGCATCAACAAACAGCGGCCCGACGCGGACGACCTGAGCGCCGCCCGCGCGTTCGCCCGACGCCTCCTGGCATGAGTCCGCGCCGGCGGCCCGGGAACGGGCCGCCGGCGCGGCGGGCGGTGCCGTCAGGCCCGGCAGCGCAACATCTCGAGCGGCGGGTTGGCGTGGAAGTCCGACCAGAAGTCCGCGTCGAACTCGCGCTCGCCGGCCTCCGACACCGCCAGCGGCACCCAGGTCAACTCGCGGAACCCGGCGGCTCCCAGGCACTTCTCGTACACCTCGCGGCGCGGGAGGTTGGCCGTGAACGACACCGGCGGGTCGAGCAGCGCCGTGGTCCGTACCTGCGGTCCGGTCTCGCCCTGCGCGCCGGTGAGCTCGCTGCGGAAGCCGTACCTCTCGGGGGTGGGTCCGTCGAAGCGGAAGTCGGGCGACTGGTTGAGCAGGAAGAGCTCGCCGCCGGGCTTCAGGCTGCGGTGCAGAGCGCGGCACATCCGCTCCGTCGTGGCGATGTCCTCCGCATAGTTGAGCAGTTGGACCGCCAGGGCCACGTCGAAGGGCTGCTCGATGGGCCGCAGATCGGCCACGTCGCCGACCTCGTAGCGCACGCCCAGCGGATCTCTCTCCTCCAACTGCCGTGCGACGGCGATCATTTCACCCGAAATGTCAATGCCCAGGACCACCGCGGCGCCGCGCCGCCTGAACTCCCTGCTGTAGAAACCGGTTCCGGACGCCAGATCGAGGACCGACCTGCCGCTCACGTCCCCGACCAGGGCCAGGAAGCTGGGTACCACCACGTACTGCTCGAGGGGCAGGGCCTTGAACCCCTCGTAGGCCTCCCCGATTTCGTCGTACTGCTGCTGCGCGCTCATTGCGATGTCCTCCCCGTCGGCGGCATGCTCCGGCCGCGGCGTCCCCCGTCCGCGGGGTACGGCCGCGGCAACTGCCTGGAAGTCTCTACGGAGCCGGGCGGCCGTCCGTACTGGCAGAACCCACGAAGATCCGGACGCCGACCCGGTGGCGTGTACGACGGCCGTCCGGAGCCGATCAGTCCGCGCCGTCGGCGTCCCCGCTCCGCCGGGCGTCCCGGTGCGGTGCGGGATCCTGTTCGAAGCTACGGAGCAGGTCGGCCGCCACGCTCACCGCGATCGTGGCGGGTTCCTTGCCGGCGATCCCCGGGATCCCGATCGGCGTCCTGATCCGGGCGATGGCGGCGGCGTCGTGCCCGCCCTCGGTGGCCAGGCGCTGCCGGAACCGCGCCCACTTCGCCGACGAGCCGATCAGACCGATCGAGCCCAGGCCGGCGGTCCGCAACGCGGCGTCGCACAACGCCGCGTCCTCGGCATGGTCATGGGTCATGATCAGCACGTGGGCGCCGGACGGCAGCTCCGCGAGGACCTCCTCCGGCAGCAGCGGGGTGTGGTGCACCCGGACGTGCGCCACCGCGTCCGCGAGCACGCCGAGCCGCCCGTCCGTGAGCATGTCCGGGCGGCTGTCGATCAGGTGCAGGTCCAGCTCGTGGCGCGCCAGGATGCGTGCCAGCTCCAGCCCCACGTGCCCGACGCCGAAGACCGCCACGGCCTGGACCACCGGCAGCGGTTCGAGCAGTACGGTGACGGCTCCGCCGCAGCACTGCACGCCGTGACGGCCGGTGACCTTGTCGTTGAGGGCGAACTCCATGAGTTCCGGTTCCGGATGGTCCGTGCCGGCCAGCTCGCGGGCCCGGTCGATGGCGACGGCCTCGATGTTGCCGCCGCCGATCGACCCCCAGGTCCCGGTGCGCCCCACGACGAGCTTGGCACCGGCCCGGCGGGGCGCGTGGCCGCGCACGGCCGCGACGGTCACGAGCACGCCGGGTTCCCGGCGTGCCCGCAACCGCGCGACCGCGGCCACCCAGCTCATGTCAGGCATTGCTCAGCGCGCTCGCCCCGGCGCCGGCCACGCCGCCGCCCGCCTGTTCGCCGCCCGCCTGTTCGCCACGGGGCTGTCCGCCGTATGCCGCGCCGCCCCTGCGGGCCGACTCGACCGCCCAGTACACCGCCTCGGGCGTGGCGGGGGAGGCCAGTTCCACGCAGACCCCCTCGGGTCCGAAGGCCGCAGCGGCCTGCCTCAGCGCCTCCCGTACCGAGAAGGCCAGCATCAGCGGAGGCTCGCCCACCGCCTTGGATCCGTAGACCGCGCCCTCCTCCGTGGCGTTCTCCAGCAGCCGTACGTTGAACTCCTCGGGCATCTCCGAGAAGCTCGGCAACTTGTACGTGCTCGCCGCCTGGGTCAGCAGTCGGCCGCGGTGCGGTCCGTCGCCGGCGTCCCACCGCAGGTCTTCCAGGGTCAGCCAGCCCGCTCCCTGCACGAAACCGCCCTCGACCTGACCGATGTCGATCATGGGGGAGAGGCTGTCGCCGACGTCGTGCACGATGTCCACCCGCCGGATCCGGTACGCCCCGGTGAACCCGTCCACCTCCACCTCGGCCGCCGCGGCGCCGTAGGAGAAGTACTTGAACGGCGAGCCCTGGAACACTTTCGCGTCCCAGTGCAGGCCCTCGGTCCGGTAGAAGCCGGCCGCCGACAGCTGGACCCGCTGGAAGTACGCGGTGCGCACCAGGTCGTCCCAGGCCAGCTCCTCCTCGCTGCCGAGGACGCGCGCGACGCCGTCGACGATGCGCACGTCCGAGGCGTTCGCCCCCAGCCGGGTGCCGGCCACCTGGAGCAGCCGCTCGCGGATCTGCTCGCAGGCGTTCTTCACCGCCGCGCCGTTGAGGTCCGCCCCGGCGCTGGCGGCGGTGGCGGAGGTGTTGGGCACCTTGTCCGTTCGGGTCGGTGCCAGCCGCACCTTGTGCAGCGGAACGCCCAGCGTGGTCGCCGTCACCTGCAGCATCTTGGTGTGCAGGCCCTGCCCCATCTCGGTCCCGCCGTGGTTGATCAGGACCGAGCCGTCCTTGTAGACCAGCACCAACGCGCCGGCCTGGTTGAACGCAGTGAGGTTGAAGGAGATTCCGAACTTGATCCCGGTGACCGCGAGCGCCCGCTTGGTGTGCGGGTGCGCGGCGTTGAAGGCCGCGATCGCGGCCTTGCGGTCGGCGACGCGGGCATCGTCCTGGACCTGGCGCCAGACGGCCGAGATCCGTTCGGGGTGCAGGACCCGCTGACCATAGGGAGTCGAGTGGCCCTGCCGGTAGAAGTTGCGCTCGCGCAGCTCCATGGGATCCAGCCCGAGCAGCGGTGCGCACCGGCCCATGATGTCCTCGATCACCAGCATGCCCTGCGGTCCGCCGAAGCCGCGGAAAGCGGTGTTCGAGGCCTTGTTGGTTCTGGCGATACGGCCGGTGACCCGCGCGTGGGGAATCCAGTACGTGTTGTCGATGTGGCACAGGGCGCGTGCCACGACGGGCTCGGACAGGTCCAGGCTCCAGCCGCCGTCCGCGGTCAGGGTGGCCTCCAGGGCCTGGATGCGGCCGTCGTCGTCGAAGCCGATCCTCCACGCCGCGTGGAAGCCGTGGCGCTTGCCGGACATCGTCAGGTCCTGGGTCCGGTTGAGCCGGACCCGGACGGGCCGGCCGGTCAGCCTGGCCCCGAGCGCGGCGACGGCCGCGAACCCGTGGGGCTGCATCTCCTTGCCGCCGAAGCCGCCGCCCATCCGCAGGCACTGCACCGTCACCTCGTGGCTGTGCAGGCCGAGCACGTGCGCGACGATCTCCTGCGTCTCCGAGGGGTGCTGGGTGCTGCTCTGGACGAACATCTGCCCGTTCTCGTCGACGTGGGCCAGTGCGGCGTGCGTCTCGAGGTAGAAGTGCTCCTGGTCGGAGAAGTGGAACTCTCCGGTGAACACGTGCGCGGAGTCCTCGAAGCCGGCGTCGACGTCGCCCGTCACCATCACCGGCCGGGCGCCGTGGAAGCTCCCGGCCGCCATCGCCTCCTGCAGCGTGATCACGGAGGGCTTCTCGTCCAGCTCCACCTCGACGGCCGCCGCACCGAGCCGGGCCGCCTCCAGGGTCTCGGCGAGCACCCAGGCGACCGCGTGCCCGTGGAACATCACGGTGTCGGGGAACAGCGGTTCGTCGTGCTTCATCCCGGCGTCGTTGACGCCGGGCACATCGGCACCGGTCAGTACCCGGACCACACCGGGCACGGCGAGTGCGGGACCGGTGCGCAGTGCGGTGATCGTGCCGTGGGCCTTCATGACCTGGACGGGATACGCGTGCAGCACGTCCTTGGTGCGGTGGACCAGGTCGTCGGTGTAGAGGGCGGCACCGGTGACGTGCAGGCCGGCGCTCTCGTGCGGCAGCGGAAGACCGACCACGGGCTTTTCGGGACGCTGGGACAGATGGCTCATGACGACACCGCCTCGGTGGTTCGCGCGTACAGCTTCAGCAGGCTCTGGCCGAGCATCGCGGAGCGGTACCCGGCGCTCGCACGGTGATCGTCCATCGGCGTGCCCTCGGTGCTGAGCACCCGAGCGGCGGCCTCGACGCTCTCCGCCGTCCAGGGCCTGCCTTCCAGGGCGGCCTCGGTGACCAGGGCGCGGATCGGGGTCGCGGCCACGCCGCCCAGGCCGATGCGCGCCGTGCGGACGGTCCCGTCCTCGATGTCGAGGGCGAAGGCGACCGCCACGCTGGAGATGTCGTCGAAGCGCCGCTTGGCGATCTTGTAGAAGGCCGTCACGGGCGACAGCGGCCGGGGAATGCGCACCGCGCGGATCAGCTCGCCGGGTCGGCGCACGCTCTGCCGGTAGCCGGTGAAGTAGTCGCCGAGGGGGACCTCGCGCTCGCCGTCGGCGCCGGTGAGCACCAACGACGCCTCCAGCGCGAGCAGTACGGGCGGACTGTCGCCGATGGGGGAGCCGGTGCCCAGGTTGCCGCCGAGGGTGGCGCTGTTGCGGATCAGCCGGGAGGCGAACTGCGGGAACAGCTCCGCCAGCAGGGGGACTTCACCGTCAAGGCGCCGTTCGATCTCCGTGAGGGTCAGCGCCGCTCCGATCTCGATGCGGTCGGGTCCGACGTGCAGCTCCCGCAGCTCCGGCAGCCGGTCGACGGCGATCACGCAATCCGCCCTACGGGAACGGATGTTGACCTCGACACCCCAGTCGGTGCTCCCGGCGACGACCATCGCACCGGGCCGCTCGCGCAGCAGCCGCACCGCGTCGGCCAGGGTGCCCGGCCGCAGGAACGCGCCGTCGTCCCGGACGTATTGGGTGGTGACCGGTTCGGGCGGCGCCTGCTCGCGACGGCGTGCCAGAGGATCGTCCTGGGCGGGCATGCCGACGGCGAACGCGGCGTCGCGGATCGGGCGGTAGCCGGTGCAGCGGCACAGGTTTCCGCTCAGCGCGTGCAGGTCGAAACCGTTCGGTCCGTGCTCGGAGTCGCCGCCCGGGACGGTCCCGTCGCATGGGCCGGTCCCGTCGGCCCGGGCGGCCGGTTCGGCCTGGTCGGCCGGTTCGGACCGGTCGGTGTGCGCGCACCGGTCGGGCCGGTAGTACTCGGAGGCCATGCTGCAGATGAACCCCGGTGTGCAGTAACCGCATTGGGAGCCGCCGCGGACGGCCATCTCCTCCTGTACGGGGTGCAGCACGGCCGGCGCACCGGATGGGTCGGTGGTGGCGAGACCCTCGGAGGTGACGACCTCCTGGCCGTCGAGCGCCGCGACCGGCACCAGGCAGGCGTTGACGGCCACCCAGTCGGTGGGCTTCTTCACCCCGGGACGTGCCACCAGGACCGAACAGGCACCGCATTCTCCCTCGGCGCAGCCCTCCTTGGTCCCGGTCAGGCCCCGCTCGCGGAGGAAATCGAGCACCGTGGTGTGGGGTGCAGCCGGTGAAATCGGTGTTTCTTTCCCGTTGACCGTGAGCCGCGCCGCTACCACGGCACGTCCCCGTTCCGGCGCACGGTCGATCGGACTGTCCAAGTCGCCATTTCAGGAGCTTTCTCTTCCGGTGGTCGCAGCCCGGGATACGGAATACCGCAGCGCGACGCATCGGCACGCGACGACGTGCCGCAAGCGGTGACATAGATGAGAAGGTGCCGGGGCCGCGAACGGGCACGCCGACGAAGGGGCTGCTCAGCAGCCGTGTGCTACACGACCCGGAGCCCAAGCGATCTGGTGTGCGAGGCGAATCAGCGCGGAGACGGTCGACATCCGGATTTCGCCTCCTTCCAGCAGCTCACGAGCGGGTGCGGTCGAAGGTACGTTGCCGTGCCTTCACAGGTCAAGCACGGTCGGTGGATTCCATGAAAGCCGGCCACCTCGACCGGCCGGTATCCGTGGGCGCCACCAAGGGCGCCGCCCCGCGACGGCGGGGCAGGGCGCAGGCCGCACGACGCTTCGCCCCCCTGACCGCCACCCGTCACCCGTCACCCGTGGCCGAGGCGTCGAGGAGCGCCTCGGCCACGGACGTACGGGCGTACAGCACGAAACGCCCGGCCCGGTGCGCACTGACCAGCCCCGCGTCGCGCAGCGCCGTGAGGCACTGGGACACCCCGGCCGCCGACAGCCCCGTACGGCGGGCGAGTTCGGTCGTGGCGGCCGGAGAATGCAGCTCGGCCAGCAGCAAGGACCGCGTGCGGCCGAGTACGGCGGCCAGGGCGCCGCCCGAGGAGACCGGCCGGGGCTCCCACAGCGCACCGATACCGCGGGCCGGATAGGCCAGACCCGGTGGATCCGGTGGTGCCACGCGGGTGAACGGGACCGGTCCGGTGAACACCGAGGGGATCAGCAGCAGCCCGGTGCCGGCCGCCCGCCGGGACAGCGGTCCGCGCCGGTCGGCCAGCCGCAGGGCGCTGTCGTCCCAGCTCACCGAGGCGTGGAGCTCGTTGAAGAGGTGGCCCGCGCCGTGCTCGGCGACCTGCCGCGCCCGGTGGAAGACGTCGGCGTCGAGCACCGCCCTGATCCGCACCCAGTAGGGCGCCAGCGCCACTTCCCAGTAGGCGCGGATCTCCTCCACCAGCCGCTCCAGATGGCGTGGCACGTCGTCGTACAGGCCGCGGAGCGCCGGGCCGGGACGCCCCTGCTCGGCGCGCAGCCGGTCGAGCTCCCCGCAGACCCGGTCGGCGGGCGTGGCCCGGATCGCGGCGAGTTCATCCTCCAGCGTGGGGGAGGGCCCGGCGGGCGCGGGATTGAGGAAGTCGGGAACGTACCCCGAGGGCGGCACCAGTCCGGCGAGCAGACCCCGGTCGAGACCGGTGGCCGCCAGCCGCGGCCGCACCTGCGCCGTCCAGGCCCGGTGCACGGGGTGTTCGCGCCCCGACCGGAGCAGCCGCATGCTGGGCCCGACCTCCCACATCGGTGAGACCACGAAGCGCATCCGTGCCAGATCGTCCACCGAGAACGCCAGTTCCGCCCGCACCGACCGCCCCACTCGCCCACGCGCCTACGGGCCTGTCCGCCCGAGGATTCACCCATGTCCTAATCGCTGGGCCGGCAGCCTACCGGGCGCCGATGATCCGTGCATGACCTCACAGACGATCACAGCGGCAGGTACCTGGAAGCTCGGCGACCGCACGGTCAACCGGATCGGTTTCGGCGCGATGCGTCTGGCCCAGAGCGGCGAGGCCCTCGTCAGCGATGCCGTCCCGCGCGACCGCGGCCGGGCGATCGACGTACTGCGCCGCGCCGTGGATCTCGGCGTGAACCACATCGACACCGCGGCGTTCTACTTCTCCCCACTGCGCTCCGCCAACGAGCTGATCAACCGCGCCCTGGCCCCGTACCCCGATGACCTGGTGATCGCCACCAAGGTCGGGCCCGGTCGCGACCCCTCGGGTGAATGGCTGCCCCACGCCCGGCCCGAACAACTGCGCGGGCAGGTGGAGGAGAACCTCCGTCAGCTGGGCCGCGACCACCTCGACGTGGTGAACCTGCGGATCGTCGGCACCGATTCGATCGCCGAACGCTTCGGCGCGCTGGCGGAGCTCCGGCAGGCCGGCCTCGTCCGCCACCTGGGCCTGTCGAACGTCCGCCCCCACCACCTGGCCGAGGCCCGGGCCATCGCACCGGTGGTGTGCGTGCAGAACATGTACGGGATCGGCGTACAGCCCGAGCAGGACGAGTTCCTGCGGACGTGCGGCGAGCAGGGGGTCGCGTTCGTGCCGTTCTACTCGATCGCCGGTACCGGACGGCAGGCCGGGGCCCTCGGCGACGACAGCGCCGAGGTGCTGGAGGTCGCCCGGGCGCACGGGGTGAGCGCGGCGCAGGTCCGGCTGGCCTGGACGCTGCAGCGGGGACCGCACGTCCTGGCGATCCCGGGCACGGGCGACCCGGTGCACCTCGCCGCCAACGTGGCCGCCGGCGCCCTGCGGCTGTTGCCGGCCGACCTGGCCCTCCTGGACTCCGCGCACCAGGCCCGCCCGACGGCGCACACCCCTCAGGCAGGTTCGTAGAGCGGGTTGGCCGGTGGCCCGTGGTGCTGCGTCGTCATGCGCCGATCGGTGAGTCGGCTGTGGTGGTCGCTCCGTTGGCGGCACCGGAAGGGCCGTCCGGGGGAGCGGGGGTCGCAGCGAAGGCAACAACCGTGCCCCTGGAGGCGCCGTCCGCACCAGCCACGAACCCGGACTTCGGGAACACCTCGGATGGATAGCGTCCCAGGCGGGCCGGAGGCGTCCGACGTGCTGCGTCGTCCGGGCCGCTCGGACTGCGTCGTCACTGCCGCCACCTGGGATGATGTCCGTCCGAGGGTGTGCCAAGGGGAGGGCGGAGATGAGCGTGCACGGATCTGCGGGTGACGAGTCGGCCGGAGAGCGGCAGTCGAGGAGATGGGATCCGGTTGCGGTGCCCCCTCCGGAACCTGACTGGCTGCCCGCGCCCCAGTACCAGGGCGGGAATCCGAACCCCGCGCTGCAGTACGGGATGTGGGATTCGATTGCCCTCTCCCACCGGCCGATCGGTGTGCTCCCGCCACCCATGAGGGCCTATGCGGACCGGCTGATGCTGCAGGTGGAGCACAGCTGGGAGGACCTGGGTGCGGTGGACGTCGCCTCGTTCCGGCTGGGCCGCCGCCTCTTCCTCCTGAGCCAGTTCACCGAGGTGGAGGACACGGGAGTCACCGTGTGGCTCGACCGTCGGCACACCGACGACGAGGCCTGCCTCGCTCTCCTCGTGGAGACTCTGGGCGTCCCGGGCGACTGCGTCCGCGACATCACCTGGTGTCCACACGCGGTGGTCCAGTTGATGTCGCCACCTCCACCCGAAGACGGCCGGCGTCCATCGCGTTGGACGGGCCTTCTCCGGAAGCGCCGCAGGGCAGGGGGCGGTCCTACCGGCGCCTCCTAGGCGTGGCATGCTCGACTGCCCAGCGGACCGGGCCCAGCCGGAGCCGTGCGGAACGGCGCGTCCAGCAGGGGCAGCAGCTGGGTGATGTCGTGGCGATGGCCACCGGTACCGGTCAAGGTGATGGCGAGGGGGCTACCGCCTGCGTCGGTGATGACGTGGTGCTTCGCGCAGGGTCGGGTCCGGTCGTCGAGTGGCAGCCGGTCGGGATGGCGCGGACGCCGCTTACGAGCAGCTGATCGCCTGGGAGCCCGAGGAATAGCCGGTCAACCCCGCCGGCGGACGGCGCCGAGGAGGGGGATGCGGGCTGCGACCAGGCGTTCTGCCAGGTGCTCCTATGCGGTCAGCCGGTGCAGGGCGACGTCGCTCAGGGCGCCGTCCGCGACGGTGAGGCTCACATAGGTGCGGTGGGGCTGACGCCTGCGGTCGGTGGGGGAGCCGGGGTTGAGCAGCCGCAGCCCGGTCGCGGCCGTGGAGTCCCAGGGGATGTGGCTGTGGCCGAAGACCAGGACGTCCGTGTCGGGGAAGCGGGCGGCGCAGCGCCGCTCACGTCCGGCAGCCGGTCCGGTCTCGTGGACGACCGCGAACCGCAGCCCGCCCAGTTCGGCGCGGGCGATCTCGGGCAGTCGGCGGCGCAGCGCGGGCCCGTCGTTGTTGCCGTACACGGCGATCAGCCGCCGTGCCCTTGACTCCAGCAGGTCGAGGGTGGCTTCGTCGGTCCAGTCCCCGGCGTGGAGCACCACATCGGCCTCGCCGACCGCCCTCAACAGCTCCTCGGGCAGGCGCTTGGCCCGCGCGGGCACGTGCGTGTCGGAGGTCAGCAGCAGCCTCATGGTCCCACCGTAGACGCGGTGCCCCAGGCGTGTCCCGTGGCGCACCGCCCTTCGTGGCGCAGGCGCATGCGGGCCGTGGCGTGAGGTGCGTCACGGAGGTGCGGAATGTGTCCTTCCTTGTCCGTTTTCCCGCATGAACTGCCTGGTCGGAGCGGTACGTTGCTCCCCTCACAGGGATCCTCGTGATCCGTCCGACAGGAGCGCAATGAGGGTGCCCGGGTCCGTACGGCAGTTCGTCGTCGTGTACGTCCACGACCCCGCGCAGATCAAGGGGTTCTCGGTCCGCCTGACCGGGGACACCGGCGAGGGAGGCCGGCGCGTGACCATGCGCGAGCCGGACCCGGCAGAGGCTGCGGCCGCCCCCGACTGGGTTCCGAAGGCGCCCGGTGGCCTCGGCTCGAGGACACCGCGGTGAGCCGGGCCGGAAGCCGTCCTGCCGACGGGCGCCGCCCGGTGGAGCGGACGCTGCCCGCCTCCCGGCGGCTGCCCGTCGGCTGGGCCGTTGTCCTTGCCTTCGATTTCCTCGCGACGGTCCTGACGGCCCTCGTGCTGTGTGCCGTGGGGCTGCTGCTGCCCGGGATCACGGAGGACTACGGGCCCGCCACCGAGCCCACGTCGCCCAGGGCCCTGGCCTTCTTGCCGGCCGCGCTCGGGCTGGTCGCGTCACTCGGAGGGACGGCGGTCCTCCTCTCGCGGGCCGGGACCGGGCGCTCGCGCGCCCTCGCCCTGTGGCTCTCGGCCGTCCGGCTCGGGCTGGTCGTGTCCTCGGCCGCCGCCTTCGTCGTGTACGGCGTCGTCACCGTCGAGTCCGCCTGACTGACACGAGCCCGGCCTACGCCGCGGGTGCCGGGACGCGGGCGGTGCCGCTGCGTTCGTACGCGTGGCCCGCACGCAGCACCGTGGCCTCGCCGAAGGGCCTCCCCATGAGCTGCATGCCGATCGGCAGGCCCTGCGGGTCCAGGCCGACGGGAACGGTCAGTGACGGAACGCCCGTGACGTCAGCCGGGGCCGACAGTCGTACGTAGGCGTCGGAGACGCTTTCCACGGTGCCGTCGTGCCAGGTCACAGCGGTCTGCCCGGCGGCCACCGCGGTGATGGGCACGGTGGGCGCGGCGATCACGTCGACCGCGTCCATCATGTCCAGCCACGCCTGCCGCAGGAGCGTGCGTGCGCGCTGCGCGCGCAGGTGGTCCCCGGCGGTCATCAGCTCGCCCGCCTCCAGCAGGACGCGTACGTCCGCCGAGTAGAGCTCGGGCACCGCGCGCAGCGTCCGCTCGTGGTAGGCCGACGCCTCCGGCACCATCAGCCCCCAGTGGGTCGGCAGGATGTAGCGCGTCATCGGGATCTCGACGTCGACCAGGCGCGCGCCGAGCTCCGCCAGCCGGGCGATCGACCGCCGCACCGAAGCCTCGACGCCGGGGTCCACGTGGTCGAAGTAGTAGTTGCCCGGCACGCCCACCCGGAGTCCCGTCAGGTCCGTGCCGGGGCCCGGCCGGTGGTCGACCGGTGGAGCGGCCACGGAAGCCGGGTCGCGCGGGTCGTGGCCGACGATCGCCCCCAGGACCAGGGCGGCGTCCTCCACGGTCCGGGTGATGGGTCCGACGTGGTCGAGCGACCAGGACAGCGAGGTCACGCCGTGCCGGGGGACCAGTCCGTACGTGGGCTTCAGGCCGACCACGCCGTTCAGCGCGGCGGGGACGCGGATCGACCCGCCGGTGTCGGTGCCCAGTGCGAACGTGGCCGCCCGTGCGGCCACGGCCACGGCCGAACCGCCGCTGGAGCCGCCGGCCACCCGGCTGCGGTCCCAGGCGTTGGCGGTCTGAGGGGTGGTCAGTCCGTAGGCGAACTCGTGCGTGTGGGTCTTGCCGACGAACACCGCCCCGGCCGCGGAGAGCCGCGCGGCGACCGTGCTGTCGGTCGGCGCCCGGTGCCCCTCGCGTACCCGCGAGCTCGCCGAGGTGGCCGTCCCCGCCACGTCGATCAGGTCCTTCAGGGCGGCGGGAATCCCGTGGAGGGGGCCCCTGGCCCCGGCGGTGGCGATCTCGTCCGCCGCGCGCCGCGCCGCGTGCCGCGCACGGTCCGCCGCCACCGAGACGTAGGCGCCCAGGCGCGGCTGGACCTGCTCGATGCGCTCCAGCACCGAGTCCACCAGCCCGACCGGCGACAAGCGGCCGGTCCGTATCGCCTCGGAAGCTTCGGCCAGGGTCAGTTCATACGGCTGCATCGTGCTGCTCCCCTCCCGCGCGGTACGCGGCGGCCGGCGGTGTGTCCCCGAAGTCCAGTTCCCGCAGGACGGATACGACGGAGTGGATGTGCTCGGCGGTGGCTGCCACTGCCGTGAGGCGCTCCGGCGCAAGGGGGAGACCGGAGCGTGCGGCCCAGCGGGCCGCCTCGGAGGGGGTGAGTTCGTCGGCGGACATGGGTGTCCTTCCTGAACGGGCTGAGGGGGAGGGGAGGAGGGGGTGGCGGGTCGGGTGCCGGCCCGCCCCCGCTAAAAGCTAACAGGTTGCGTTAGCCGATGGCAGGGCTTAGCGTACCTAAAAGCAAATCGATCGCTTTTAGATGGCCGCTCACCCTCCGCAGATGAAGGAAGGTCTCCCCGTGTCCACAGCACCGCCCGCCGTCGCCGCCTCCTGGGCGGTCGGTTCCGTCGTCGTCCGGCGCATCGACGAGACCCCCCTGCCGCCGCAGACCGGCCCGTGGCTGCTGCCGGCCGCCGGCGCCGATGTCGTCTCCGAACAGGACTGGCTGCGGCCCGACTTCGCGGACCGGGACGGTGCCCTGCGGCTGGACAGCCACAGCTTCGCGATGGTCGTGGACGGGCTGCGCGTCGTCGTCGACACCGGCATCGGCAACGGCAAGACGCGTGCCAACCCGGCGTGGCACGACCTGCGCACCGACTACCTCGAACGCCTCGCCCGCGCGGGATTCCCGCCGGAATCGGTCGACCTGGTGCTGTTGACCCACCTCCACACCGACCACGTCGGCTGGAACACGCGCCAGGCTGGCGGGAGTTGGGTCCCGACCTTCCCCAACGCCCGCTATCTCACGGCGAAGGCGGAGTACGACTTCTGGGCCGCCTGCGACATGGACGGCGCGCGGGCGGCCATGTTCCGCGACTCGGTGCACCCGGTCGAGGAGGCGGGACTGCTCGACGTGGTGGACGTACCGGCCGGGGGCGTGACCGTGGCCGCCGGTCTGGAGCTGGTGTCGGCCCCGGGGCACACGCCCGGCCACAGCGCCGTACGGGTGACCAGTGGCGGTGCCACGGCCCTGATCACCGGGGACTGCATCCATCACCCCGTACAGCTGGCGCATCCGGAGATCGGCAGCTGCGTCGACATCGACCCCGAGCGCGCCGAGGCGACCCGCCGCGAGCTGCTCGCCTCGCTCGCCGGCACGGACGCGCTCCTCCTCGGCACGCACTTCCCCCCGCCGACCGCCGGCCGCGTGGTCGCCGACGGCGACACCTACCGGCTGGAACCCGTTCCCGGCCGGGCCGCGGCCCCCGCGTCCGCCGGAGCGTGAACCGCCGGCCCCCGGCCTCGGCCCCGACCCCGGCCGGGGCCGGCGGTCAGCGGGTCGCGGGGTCGTCCAGGAACTCCCGTACGAGCCGGTGCGCGTAGTCGGCGGTGAGGTCGCCGGGGCGGAAGAGGATCCGGTACATCATGGGCGCCACGACCCGGTCGAGGACCGTCTCGACGTCGGGAGCGTCCTCGCCGCGCTCCGCCGCCCGGGCGAGCATGACGTCGATCTGCTCCGCCGCGTACGTCGAGCAGCGCGCCGCGTTGTCGCCGTCCGGATTGCCGAGCAGGGCGTCCCGGACGTAGGTGCGGCCGACCGGGGAGGACATCTCCTCGATGAACTGCTCGGCCCAGCCGCGCAGGTCCGCCGACAGGTGGCCGTGGCTCGGCGGTGGCGTGTCCGGCCGCAGGTGTTCCACGGCGACGTCCGAGAGGAGTTCCTGCAGGTCGCCCCAGCGCCGGTAGATGGTCGACGGGGTGACGCCCGCGCGGGTCGCGACCAGCGGAACGGTCAGCTCCGAGCGGCCCACTTCCTCCTGGAGTTCGCGTACCGCGGTGTGGACGGCCTCCTGGACGCGGGCGCTGCGGCCGCCTGGGCGGACCATCGGTTTGCGGCTCATGCGAGCAGCTTAAAGCAAAGTTCTTGCTTCACGAGGCCTGAACGGAGACTAAAAGCGAATGATTTGCTTTAGATTCCTCATGCCGTGTTAGCTTACTAAAGCTAAACATTTGCTTTAAGTGAGGAGCTGTCGAAGCCCCGGCCGGGAGACGCCTGACCGCGACGGCGGCCCTCGCGACCGCCGACGGCGCGGGCGCCCTCATCGCGGCCCGCGTCCTGCAAGGACTCGCGACCGGCGCCGCGACCAGCGCGGCCGGCGCCGCCCTCGTCGCCCTGCTCGCCGCGGGCGCGCTGCTCCCGCTCGCCGTCGCCGCGCTGCGGCTCCGCGGGGGTCAGGGCGTGGCGACGCGCACCGCGAACAGGACCGCGTCGTCCAGTGCCTCCCGCGGACCGACGGCGTCCAGGAGCGCCCGGAGCAACGCGTCCAGCGGAACACCCGGGGGAGTGGCGGCGAGGCGGCGGGCGAGCCGGTCGACGTTGTCCTGGATGTTCCCGCCCCGTTCCTCCACCAGCCCGTCGGTGTACAGCAGCAGGGTGCTGCCCGGCGGCAGCGAACGGCTGTCGGTGGTGCGGGGTTCCGGCGGCAGGGCGTGGTGCAGCAGCACGTCGTGCCGGTCGAGGCTCTCCACGGTGCCGTCGGCGGTGACCAGGAGGGGAGCCGGATGGCCCGCGTTGGTCCACCGCAGGTGCCAGTGGCCGTCGGCTTCCGGCGTGAGGTGGGCGTGCACGGCGGTGCCGCTGGCCGGCAGGTCCATCCGGCGGCAGGCCCGTTCGAGCGCGCCGAGCGCCTGTTCCGGGCCCTCGCCCGGATGGTCCTGATCGGCCTGGCGCAGCATGCTGCGTACCTGGCCCATGAGGGCCGCGGCCCTCATGTCGTGGCCGGTGATGTCCCCGACGGTGAGCGCCAGCGCACCCGCGCCGCGCGTGCCCGCGGCCGCACGCGGTACCTGCGGCAGGGGGTAGGCGTCGTACCAGTCCCCGCCGACCATGTCGTCCTGCGCGGCCGGCCGGTACAGGGCGGACAGCTCCAGACCGGGTACGTCGGGGAGGTCGGTGAGCATGGCCAGCTGGAGCCGGCGGGCGACGGTGATGCGCTCGTCGAGGTGGAGCGCCCGCTCGACGGCCTGGGCGGTGTAGCCGGCCAGCGTGGTCAGCACCGCACGCTCGTCCACGCCGATTCCGTACGCGGCGTCCCACCCCAGGACCAGGGCCCCGAGGGTGCCGTGCGTACCGCGCAGGGGCAGACAGGCGGCGGTCACGAGGTCGCGGGAGGCGAACGCCGGCGTGGCCGGGGGAACGGCGACCGCATCGGCACCGCCCTCCTCCGACGGTCCGTCGACCACGATCATCCGGTTCTCGCGCACCGTACGCGCGACCGGCCAGTGCGAAACGAGGGCGAAGGGCTCGGCGGCGCCGTTCTCGGGCGGGGCGCCGTCGACGGGACTCATGACGGGGTGGAGCATCCCCTGCCGCACCAGGACCAGGTCGATGCAGGCCGGCTTGAGGTCCCCGCTGACCAGGTCCCCGACCCGCTGGCGGACGTCGTCCAGGCTGCTGGTGTCGGCGAGGTCCTCGGACGCCCGCAGGAGCAGTTCCGAGCGGTTGAGCAGCTCGTGCACCCGGGTCGCATCGCCTTCCGCCGCCTGCGCCGCGTCCTCCGCGGCCTGGGCAGCGTCCTCCGCCGCCTCGCTCGCCCGGCGGACCGTCGCGGAGCGCTTCCGCATCCGCATCTGCGCACTGCAGGCCGCGGCGAGGTCCGACAGGTCCCGCAGGTCGTCCTCGCCCCACGCCCGCAGAACGTGGTCCGTGACCGCGAGGACCCCCAGCGACTCGCCGGAACCGCCCACCAGGGGGACCCCGGCGAAGGCGAAGCCCCCACTCTCGTCCTCGGCGTGCGACAGGAACCGGGGCCGCCCCTCCTCCGCGACCCGCCGACAGCAGGCCAGCACGGCCGGATCGGGGCTCGTCCCGATCGGCCAGCACTCCGACACCGCCTCCGCGGTCTCACCTGCCGGCCCCAGCCACACGAGTCCCAGCGGAGCCGCCAGAAGACGCGTGGCGAGCCGGGCGAAACGATTCAACCCGCTTCCTCTCGTGCCGGGTCCACCGGGCCGCACCTGCACGTGCGATCCCTCCCATGCTAGGCGGGCGGACGGCGACGCCCCCACCCGAGCTGCCCCGCCCCGACCTGCGGGGAGGCGGCCGCGGCAGGCCGCGTACGGCCCGCGGAAGGCGCACCGGCGGGTGATCTGGGAGCGTGGTGGGCATGGCGAAGACCGCTCTCGTCGTCATCGACATGCTCAACACCTACGAGCATCAGGACGCGGACCTGCTCGTCCCCTCCGTCACGCGCACGCTGCCCGCGGTGGTGCAGCTGTTGGAGCGGGCCCGCGAGCGGGGCGTTCCGGTGATCTACGTCAATGACAACTTCGGCAGGTGGCGCTCCCACCACGGCGAGATCGTGGACGCCGCGCTGTCCGGCCCCCACGCGGGGCTGGTGGGACCGGTGGTGCCCGACGAAACCTCGTACTTCATCGTCAAGGCGCGCCACTCCGTCTTCTACGAGACGCCGCTCGCCTACCTGCTGGGCATGCTGGACGTCACCCACCTCGTCCTGTGCGGCCAGGTCACGGAGCAGTGCGTGCTGTACTCCGCCCTGGACGCGCACATCCGCCACCTCTCCGTCACCGTCGCCCGCGACGCCGTGGCCCACATCCACGAGGACCTGGCCGAGGCCGCCCTGCGCATGATGGAGACCAACATGGGCGCCCGTGTCCTGCCCGCCGCGCAGGCCCTGCGCTGAGCGGCCCGACCGACGGCGGGACTTCCGTCGTCCGCCTCCACGGCGACCTGGTCCGGCCCGACCCGCCGGTGACGTCCTGCGGTACCTGCCCCCCCGGGGTCGACCCGGGCATGGTCGTACCGGACGCGTCGACACCGACGCCAGGAGCGTTCGGGTCGCCGGCGGGAGGTGGCCCGCGGAGGCGATGAGACGCCGAGGAGGTTCCGTGCAGACGTTCCTTCCGTTCCCCTCCTTCCAGGACTCGGCAGCGGTGCTCGACGCCCGGCGGCTCGGCAAACAGCGCGTCGAGACCCTCCAGGTACTGCGCGGGCTGATCGTCCCCGGCTACGGCTGGCGCAGGCATCCGGCCGTACGCATGTGGGCCGGCTACGAGGAGGCCCTCGTTCGGTACGGACTGGAGGTCTGCCGGACCTGGACCGCCGAGGGGCGCGCCGACACCTGCGCCGTCACCCTGCTCCAGGATTTCCGGGCATGGCTGCCGGGCGGCGAGCCGAGGACGCAGCCGCAGCTGGCCGCCGACGGCGACCTCCCGCCGTGGCTCGGCGCCCCCGACTTCCACCGCAGCCACCAGTCCGCCCTGGTGCGCAAGGACCCGGACTACTACCGCCCGCACTTCCCCGAGGTCGAGGACGACCTGTCGTACGTCTGGCCCGCCTCCGACCGCGACACCGCCCCCCGCCCGCCGTGAGCGTCGACCACCGCCGGGGCGGTCCTTCCGGAGGGACCGGGCGTCAGCCGGAGCCGCCGCCCTTCCTCCGCAGGGCGTCCGGCTTGTGCACGGCCGGCCGGCCGGACGCCTCGCTCTCCACTTCGTACTGGGGCTCCTCGGACGAGGCGTCGACGGTGCGGCCCGCGGCCCGCGTGCGTTTCGTGATCTTCTTCTTCACCTTGCCCTTGACCTCGTGGCCGTGGCTCTTCCACGAGACCTCGTCCCCCCGGCTCAGGCCCTCGCCACCCTTGCCGTCCTTGACGTGCTTGCCGTCCATCGCGCTCCCTTCGGGGCGGGCCGGCCGCCGTCCGGCGGCACGGCCTCGTCCCAGCCTCGGGCAGCCGTACACCTCGCGCACCTCCTGGCCACGCCCCTGCGGCCGGCGCCGCCGCTCGCCGCTCGCCTACAGTGGAAGGTCCCTCTCCCGCGGGGTGCCCCGTGGGACCGCGCCCCCAGGGCCGGAGTCGAGATCCCGCAGGAGACCACCATGCGAGCCCAGCCGCCCGCGGGCCGACCGGGCGACGGCGCAGACGCCCTGTCCGGTCCGGACGCCCTGTTCGGCCTGGAGGACATCGACACGGGCCGGACGCCACGGGCGCGCGAGGGCGCCGGCCCGATGTTCCGGGACTCCCCGGACGCGCGCCGGATGCTGTCCGTACGGACGGTTTTCGCCGAGCCCGCGGCCGCGGCCTCCCCGCGCGGCCGGCAGGTCCTCGCCCGGTACCCCGATGCCGAGATCGTCCCCGTCGACTCGCACTGGCGGATCCCGGACCTCCACGGCGACGAGGGGAACGTCGACCGCTGGGTCCGGATCAAGACCGAAACCCTGGTCCTGGGGGAGAAGAAGACGCTCACCACCCGGCCCAACGGTCGCTCCGCGGACTGGATCGCCCCGGGCCCCTCCAACGGCTGTGCCATGGCCTGCGCCTACTGCTACGTCCCGCGCCGCAAGGGATACGCCAACCCGATCACCGTCTTCACCAACATCGAGCGCACCATCGCCCACCTCTCCCGGCACATCGCGCGCCTCGGCCCCAAGCCCGAGCCCAACCAGTGCGATCCGGCCGCCTGGGTCTACGACATCGGCGAGAACGGCGACTGCTCCGTCGACGCACTGATCAGTGACAACGTGGCCGACCTGGTGGACGCCTTCGCGAAGTGGCCCACCGCCAAGGCGTCCTTCGCCACCAAGTTCGTCAACCCCGACCTGCTCCTGCTCCAGCCCCGAGGCCGCACCCGCGTGCGGTTCTCGCTGATGCCGCAGAGCGACTCCAGGCTGCTCGACATCCGCACCAGCCCGGTGGCGGGCCGCATCGCCGTGGCAGGGGACTTCCTGGACGCGGGCTACGAGGTGCACTTCAACCTCTCGCCGGTCGTCCTGCGTCCCGGCTGGGAGCGCGACTGGGCCCTCCTGCTGCGGCACATGGACGACGTGCTGCCCGCCCGGGTGAAGCAGCAGGCGGCGGCCGAGGTGATCATGCTGACGCACAATCAGGCCCTGCACGAGCTGAACCTGGACTGGCACCCACGTGCGGAGGACGTCCTGTGGCGGCCGGGCCTCCAGCAGCCGAAGCGTTCGGAGAACGGCAGTTGGAACGTTCGCTACCGGCACGACGTGAAGGCCGGGGCCGTCGCGACGATGCGCGAGCTGGTCGCCGCCCACGCGCCCTGGCTGAGGATCCGGTACGCCTTTTGACGCTGGGTCCGACCCTGCCTTCGGTTTTTGGCTCCTTGCACACGGCTGTGTCCAGAGTATTGACATAAGTTGAACACAATCGGACGCTGAGAGCGCTCTCACGCTTCACTACATCGATCTGCGCCTCGCCATGTCCTGTCACGGGCGGCAGGTCCCCCCACACGCAAGGAGGATGAGAGTGTTCCGCTTGTCGAAAGTGCTGGCTTTCGGCGTCTCGGCCCTGTTCGTCGGAGCCGGTCTGACGTTCTTCGGCCTGCCGCCGTCCGCCGAGGCCGTACCGGCGACCATCCCGCTCACCATCAAGAACAACTCGGGGCGCAGCGAGCCCGTGTACGTGTACAACCTGGGCACCCTGCTCGCGACGGGGCAGCAGGGCTGGGCCGACGCCAACGGCACGTTCCACCCCTGGCCCGCGGGAGGCAATCCGCCCACCCCCGCTCCCGACGCGTCCATCGCGGGCCCGGCCAACGGGCAGACCAAGACGATCCGGATGCCCAAGTTCTCCGGACGCGTCTACTTCTCCGTCGGAAAGAAGCTCGTTTTCAAGCTCGCCAGCGGCGGCCTGGTGCAGCCCGCCGTGCAGAACCCCTCCGATCCGAACCACGACATCCTGTTCAACTGGTCCGAGTACACGCTCAACGACTCCGGCCTGTGGATCAACAGCACCCAGGTGGACATGTTCTCGGCGCCGTACGCGGTCGGCGCGAAGGCGCCCGACGGCACGGTCAGGAGCACCGGCCGGCTCAAGGCCGGCGGGTACGACGCCGTCTTCGGCGGCCTGCGTTCGGCCGGCTGGGGAGGCCTGATCCAGCGCCGCCCGGACGGCACTGTGCTGAGAGCGCTGTCGCCCGGCCACGGCATCGAGGCCGGCGGGATCCCGCCCGGCGCGATGAACGACTACATCAACCGCGTCTGGAGCAAGTACAGCTCCTCCACCCTCACCGTGACGCCGTTCGCGAACCAGCCGAACACCAAGTACTACGGCCGGGTGTCGGGCAACGTCATGAACTTCACCAACGGCTCGGGAGCGGTGGTCACCAGCTTCCAGAAGCCCGACTCCGACAGCGTCTTCGGCTGTTACAAGCTGCTGGACGCGCCCAACGACAACGTCCGCGGCCCGATCTCCCGGACCTTGTGCGCGGGCTTCAACCGCTCGACGCTCCTGACGAACCCGAACCAGCCCGACGCGAACGGCTCCGGCTTCTACAAGGACGCCGTCACCAACCACTACTCCCGCCTCATCCACGCCCAGATGGCCGACGGCAAGGCGTACGGCTTCGCCTTCGACGACGTCGGCGCCCACGAGTCGCTGGTGCACGAGGGCGACCCCAGGGAAGCCTTCATGACGCTGGAACCGTTCAACTGATGACAGCAGGACGGGCGTGGCCGGAGCCGCGCCCGTCCCGGCCCGGCGGCCTGCTCGTACGGACAGTGTCCGTACGAGCAGGCCGCCGGGCGGCGGCGTTCACGGCGAGGGCGTGGTGCCCGGCACCGGGGTCTCGGCGGACCAGAAGTCGGAGCGGACATTGGGGGTGGGGATGGCGGTTTCGCCTTCGTACGTGGCGCCGTTCGCCACCTTCGTGGGCGCGGCCACCTTCGAGTTCTTGACGCAGGGGCTGGTGACCTCGAAGAAGGCCTGGCCCTGGTGGCCGAAGAGCACGCTGATGCCGAAACCGTCCGGGGACGTGGCGTAGATCGCCGGCATGTCCTTGCTCGGATTCACCGTCTTGATCCGGTAACCGCTGGCCTTCCAGAACCCCTCGACCACTCCGAGGAAGTTGCCGCGGCGCTGCGGGGAGACGATCGTCATGACGGTCCAGTACCGCGTCACGTCGCAGCTGCCGGTCGTCGTGGTGTCGTGGACCCACTCGATCTCCGGCTTGATCGCCCCGACCGTCGCGTAGAGCATCGCGTCGGCGCGCTCCGCCGCTCCCTGCATGTCCATGCCTGCCACTGTCCCTCGTTCGTCCTTGGTGCCGCCGGTCGGCCCGCATCCGGCGAGCAGCGCGCCGGCCACGGCCATCGCACAGGCCAGGCGAATGGTCCGCGTGATGCGCTTCATCGATGCTTCTCCCTCACGATGTTCTCAGGGTGGCCGGCGACGATGGCGGCGATGTTGTCCGCCGACACCTGGTCCTTCTCCGGGGTGAAGTACTGGGAGTGGGCGTCGAACCCCCCGCCGTCCATGACCATCCTCGGCCCGTCGTCGACCAGGAAGCGCTGTGCGCCGAAGGCCTTGCTCGCCGGGTCCTTGCCGAAGTACACGTCGTCGTTGTCGTCGTCGAAGAGGTCACGTCCGACCGCGACCCCCACCGGGCCTCCCAGCAACCAGCCGAGCGCCGCCTCGTCCTTCGAGGGCAGGTGGGTGACCGGGTCGTTGTCGGCGGCGCCGACGAACACGTGCTCCTTGCCGACGCCGAGCTCGGTCGCCTTCTGCGCGTCCACGCCGGGGCTGCCGAGCAGGATCACGTCGTCGACGCCGGGGATGCCGCCGGACTGCTTCGCCGCCGTGCCCACGGTGAGCGAGCCGTAGGAGTGCCCGATCGCCGTCACGTGCGGGTCGGCGTTCTGGTTCGTCGCCGACAGGCCCGCCATGAACTGGTTGTACGCCGGGGCGCCCCGCTGCGCATCGCCCCGCGTCATCACGTCCACGTTCTGCGGGGCGTCGTAGCCCAGCCAGACGATCGAGGCGCTGGACGGGTCCACGCGCTGGGCGCCCTTGGCCGTGTCCTGGGCCCGCTTCATCGTGTCCGTGACGAACTCGTCGTTGAGCCTGGTCGAGAGACCGGGGACGTACGCGGAGACGTTCTTGGACGTGTCGGGGTTGCCGTACGAGACGATCGCGCGCCCGTTGCCCTCGTCCCCGATGCCCAGGAGGAACATGGGCGGGCGGCTCGGTTCTCCCAGCTTGTCCTGGATCATGCGGAGCGCGCTGAGCTTCGTCTCCGCGTCGTCGCCCCCCCGGCGCGCCAGGTCGTCGATGAGGACCGGCAGGTAGTTGCGGTTCGCCTCGTCGCGGGCCACCGCCGGGATGCCGTCCAGGCTGCCGACCAGGTCCGGCGCGATTTCGAGGTACTCCTGGCGCTGTTCGTCGGTCAGGCCGTCCCACCACTTCTTCCGCTCGGCGGGGCTCTTGTCCTCCGGGACGTTCTCGCCGAGGTACATGCCGGCGGTGGAGCGGACGTCGGAGGTGTCCCGGGCGACGTCCCTCAGCGTGGCCTCGGTGACGTCGAGGCCCTTCTCCGCCTTCAGGCCGGCGAGGGTCTTCGCGTACCGGGCGTCGATCTCGCCCGCGGACCGTACGGCCCGGGCGACACGGTCGGCGACGTCCTGCGCCTTCGCCGCGTTCGGGTTCAGCGGCTTGAGGCCCGTGTAGCCGGGGTACAGCGGCGATTGGCCCTGCTGGCCGAAGCCCGGCGGTTCCAGCGGGAGGCGGGCGCTGCCCTGGACCTTGCTGCCCGGCGCCTCCTTCTTCGCGCCGGTCAGGTCCTCGATCTCGGCGGCGGGGTAGCTGACGGACCCGTCGTCGTGGACGGTGAAGTTCAGGGCGGCGGCGTCCGCGAGGGCCTGCTTCAACTGGTTCTGAGGCTCCGTCAGATCGCTGGCGAGCCCGTTGAGCGCCGTACGGACCAGGCCGCACTCGCTGTGCAGGTACTGGAAGTTGCGGCTGAGGCGCTGGAGTCTGCCGAGGGCCGCCTCCGCCGACTCGCTCTGCTGGGTCTCACGGAGTTTCGCGGACATCGCGCGGTCGACCCGTACGCGGTCGGAGTCCGCGCGGTCGGAGACCTCGTGCCACTTGTCGCCCGCGTCCGTGAACTCGGAGGTCTTGAGGTCGCGCAGCTGCTTCCAGGTGAGGGTTCCGGTCATCGCTTCTCGTCCGCCTTGGATCCGCCGTCGACGCCCTTGAACGACGCGTCGACCGCGGCATCCGTCTCGCCCATCTCCTTGGCGACCTTCAGCAGCGTCCCCTTGAGCTGCTCGCACTCGTCCCGCACCGACTTCAGGCGCTCCTCCCAGGACGTCAGGACGCTTTTGAGCGCCGCGACGGAGCTGAGGCCGGCGGCTCCCGTCTCGATGCCCTCGTGGCCGGGGCCCAGCGCCGCGCGGCTCGTCTCGGTGTTGGTGCGCAGCTCGCCGGCGGTACCGGAGGCGCTGGTCCAAGGACCCTTGGTGTGCTGGAGGGTTCCGGTCCCGCCCCCACCCGTCCCGGGGTCGGGGGCCGCCGAGGCGAGCCTCAACGCAGGCCCGTCGTCGGCCGGTCCGAACAGCTCCTGCCAGCGCTCCGAATAGGACACGGCTCCCCCGTCTACGTCTGTGTTCCGTTTCCGCGCCCGCAGAGACTAACGCAGGTCGCGCACGTGTGTGCGATCGGGAACGGAGTGCGCGCACGAGGCGTGTACAAGGGGGTGGATGACGGTGGAAAGCGACCGCCTCCGGCCGGTCCGCCGCTCGGCGACGTGCGGCGGTCAGTGGTCGTGCCGTGCGCCGTGTTCCAGCGACCGGGGGCGGGCCGAGTCGGCCTCGTGGCCGAAGAGGGGCAGGGGCAACTGTCCGCCGGGCCCCGTCGCCGTGAGGGGAATGCCGAGGCTCTGGCACATCCGCCGGGCCCGGGCCAGGGCGCTGAAGGTCATGGGGGAGGGGGAACGGCTCGGCAGCTCGACGGTGACCTGTGCGGGGCGGTGCGCGTGGACGAGGGATTCGATCTGCAGGGCGGCCGCGGCCCGGTCGGTGACGTGCAGTTCGTGCAGGATCCTCACCTGCAGCGTGCCGTCGGCGAGGTGGTGACTGATGACCATGCCGGGCCTCCCCGCGGCCGCCGGGATCCGGGCGTCCCGCCGTCGGGGGCCCGGACACCAGTGTGCGGCAACCGGCCCGCCCGGACGAGTCGGACGTGTCGGACGTGTCGGGGCGGCCGGTGATCCCCCGGCCGGCCCGTCACGCCTTGAGGGCCCGCCCCGCGACCGTCAGGGCCAGGCGGCGGGGGGCCAGCGTGGACGCCGTGGCCGAGAGCCGGTTGCCGAGGCCGACGACGATGCTGGGCGGCGTCCTGTCGCGCTCCAGCGCACGCCGGGTCGCCGTGACGACCTCCTCCGGGGTGGCCATCCGCCCGACGGCGGCGTCCCGGCTGCCGACGACGTCGAAGAACTCCGTACGGACCGGGCCGGGCGAGACGGCGAGCACCCGCAGCGAGGAGGAGCGCGTCTCGTACGCGACGGCCTCGGTGAAGCTCAGGACGAAGGCCTTGGTGGCCCCGTAGACCGCCATCGCCGGGGTCGGCTGGTAGGCGGCCGCGCTGGCGACGGTGACGAGGGCGCCCCCGCCGCCGGCCATCAGGTCCGGCAGGAACTGCCTGGTCAGCTCCGTCAGCGCGGTCACGTTGAGCTGGATCATCTCGCTGATTCGTGTGGGGTCCTGGTCCGCGAAGGGGCCGTGGCTGCCGAAGCCGGCGTTGTTGATCAGAGTGTGCACGGTGAGTCCGAGTCCATCGAGTTCCGCGTGCAGCGCGGCCGCGGCACCCGGCCGGGCGAGGTCGGCGGCGACCACGATGGCCTGCACCCCGTAGCGGCGCCGGAGGTCGGCCGCCACCTCCTCCAGCCGCTCGACGCGGCGGGCGACGAGGACGACGTCGGCTCCGCGCTCCGCCCACTGCCGGGCGAATTCGACGCCGAGTCCGGCGCTCGCCCCGGTGATCAGGGCTGTGGTTCCGCGGTATGCCATAGACATGGTCGGCGCTCCGTTCCGGTGTTCCGGCCGAGATGGACGATAATTCGAATGTAGACAGAGCAAACATTGTTGTCAATGACAACATCGAACGAGGGGAGGCCGCCTTGGCCGACGCCGATTCGCCCTACCACCACGGCAACCTCCGAGAGGCCCTGCTGGCGCGCGCGGAAGCCGTCCTCGCGACGACGGGGGCCGACAGCCTGTCCCTCCGCGCCCTCGCGCGGGACCTCGGCGTCAGCCACGCGGCGCCGGGCCGCCACTTCCGCGACCGGCAGGCGCTGCTCGACGCACTCGCCGTGGGCGGCTTCACCCGCCTCAACGAGGGCCTGCGGGCCGCCGTCGAGGAGCCCGGCCCCGTCACCGCCCGGCTCGCCGGCATGGGGCGGGCCTACATCGACTTCGCCGTGGCGAACGCCCCGCTGCTCAGCCTGATGTTCACGGTCAAGCACGCCGACGACTCCAGCGCCGAACTGCGCGAACTCGGCCACCAGAGCCTGCGGATCGCCGCCGGGCTCATCGCCCGGGCCCAGCAGGAGGGCGTCGTACGGGCGGGCGAGCCGGACCGCCTCGCCCAGGTCGCCTTCTCCACCGTGCACGGCCTCGCGGCCCTGGCCGTCGGCTCCCTGCTGGAGGACACCCCGCTGGCCGAGGCGACCGACCTCGCCCTCGACGTCCTGCTCACCGGCCTCGCCGCCCCTCGCGGTGGCGCGGCGCGTCCGGGCGCCTGACCCCTCGAACCGCGACACCTGCGGCGCCGCCCCATCGCCCACCAGGCACGAGCTCGTCAGGGGTGTCCCGCCGGTCATGCCGGGCGCGCGGGCCCCGGCCCGACCTAGCGCATTTCCGTCGGGGGCGCCACCTCGCGGCCGGGCGGCGCGGCCGCCGCCGGAGGCGGCCCGGGGGTGAACGCCCGTGCCGCCGCGGCCCCGGCGGGCCGTCGACCTCCCCTTACTCCGCCGCCCGCCGAGGGCCGTCCGCCGCCGGGGCCGGAATTCGTCGCCATTGATGGCGCATAACGGTTCCTCCGGTCCGATGAACTCCAACAAAAGCGCCCGTGCGGGCAGTTGGGCGTCGTTATGCTCCCGCCCACCGGTCAGAAGGTCACCCTTTTCCGATAATTCGAGGACGCCGATGGAGCAAAGAGACATTCCACCCGAAACGGCCCGCCCGGAGGTGGGAGCGGGCCGGGCGCTGCCCGCGGTCGCCTCCCTGGCCGCCGTCTGCCTGGTCGGGGCGCTTGTTTCCTCCTCCGAGCCGGTCGGCACCGTCCTGATCGCCGCGGGCGCCCTGTGCACCGCCGCCGTGTTCGTCGAAGCCCTGCGGCGCGGCCGCGCGCTCGCCGACCGGACCGCCCGGATCGCCGCGCTCCAGCACACCCTGGCCCGCCAGGAGACCGAGGCGACCCGCCTGTCCGCCGTGGTGCTCCCCGAGGCCATCGACCGGCTGCGCCGCGGCGAGCTGGCCGAGGAGGTGCTCACCTCCCTGGGCGGCCGCGCCGGGCCGGGCAACCGCTGGGGCAACGACGCCGCCCTCACCCCCCGCTTCCGGGCCGCGCTGCAAGCCGTACTGGCCCACGCCGTCGACGCCGTCGACAACGAGGAGAGCCTGCGCGACTCGGCGCAGCGCGCCTTCGTCAACGTCGCCCGCCGCGTGCAGGCGATCGTCCACCAGCAGGCGCACGAGATGCGTGAGATGGAGGACCGGCACGGCCGCAACCCGGACGTGTTCGGCGACCTCCTGCGCCTGGACCACGGCACCGCCCTCATCGGCAGGCTCGCCGACTCCATCTCCGTCCTCGGCGGTGCGCGCCCCGGCCGCCAGTGGAGCAGGGCCGTCACCCTCTACAGCGTGATGCGCGGCGCGATGTCGCGGATCATCGACTACCAGCGGGTGGAACTCCACTCGGTCTCCGAGGTCGCCGTCGTCGGCCCGGTCGTCGAGCCGCTGATCCACACCCTCGCGGAGCTGCTCGACAACGCCACCCGCTACTCCCCGCCGCACACCCGGGTCCACCTCACCGCCGTCGAGGTGCAGTCGGGCATCGCCGTGGAGATCGAGGACGGCGGCCTGAGCATGAGCGAGGAGGCCCGCGCACGCGCCGAGAAGATGCTCGCGCAGGCCCAGTCCGGCATCGACCTCAACGACCTCGGCGAGACACCGCGGCTGGGCCTGGCGGTCGTCGGCCGGCTGGCGCAGGCGTACGGGTTCCAGGTGTCCCTGCGCTCCTCCGCGTACGGCGGTGTCCGCGCCGTGGTCATCGTGCCGCAGCACCTGATCACCACCGCCTCCGCGGCGACCGGCCTCGCCCACGGCATCGGCTCCTCCTCCGGGCCCAGGGCGGTGTCCGCCACACCGCGCGAACACCCCGTCGACGCCACGTCGGCCGGTGTGTCCGTGCCCCGGCCCGCGCCGGCTCCGGCGCCCGGGCCGATGCCCGCCGCCGGCGGGCCGACCACCGAACGTACCGCGACCGGCCTGCCGCAGCGGCGCCGGAAGGACCGTGTCACCACCTCCGACGTCCGGCCGGCCGCGAGGCCGCAGCCGGCGGACGACAACGGCCCCGGAATGTGGCTGGAGGCGTTCCACAGCGGCCTGTCGGGTGAGCCCGGCAAGGACGCGCCGGGCGCCCAGGACGCGTCGGATTCAGCGACCAAAGGGGCGTAAACAGTGATGACTCAGCGAAGCAGTATGGACTGGATGCTCAAGGACCTCGCCGCCGGCGTGCCGCAGACGCGGCACGTGATCGTGCTGTCCGCGGACGGGCTCTGCGTGGCGCAGTACGGCGCCGAGACGGACACCGCCGACCGCCTGGCGGCCGCCTGCGCGGGCCTGCAGAGCCTGGCCGGAGCGGTGGCCGCCGAACTGCCCAGCTCCGAAGGCAGAATGCGGCTGGTCGTGATCGAGATGGACGGCGGGTTCTTCTATCTCATGGCAGCCGGAGACGGCTCCTACCTCGCGGTCCTGGCCGACGAGGGCGTCGACGCGGGCCTGATGGGCGCGCAGATGCGCAACCTGGTGACCCGAATGGGGGACCACCTGAGCAGCCCGCCCCGGCACGACGGGCAGCCCGCGTGAAAGAGCCGCCCTCAAGCTGGGAGGACGGCAGTCCCGAACGGCTCTACGTCATCACCGGCGGACGCAGCGGACCCTCCACCTCCGTCCACCTGGACCTCGTGACCTTGGTGGTGGCCAAGGGGCCTCCCCGGCCCGAGATGCAGCCGGAGCAGGCCTCCATCCTGCGGATGTGCCAGTCACCGCTGTCGGTGGCCGAGATCGCCGCGTACGTGGGCCTGCCCGTGAGCGTCGTCACCGTGCTGGTCGGAGACCTGATGGCTGCTCAACGCGTGCACGTCCGCCCGCCCATTCCCACCGCCCAGCTACCCGACCTTGCTCTGATCGAGGCAGTGATCGATGGACTTCAGAAGCTCTGACCCGCCCGCCGGGCCGTGCGAGGCGGACGTCCTGCCGCACACGGCCGCGGCGGCCGTGAAGGTCGTCATCGTCGGCGGCTTCGGCGTGGGCAAGACGACGCTGGTCGGCGCCGTCAGCGAGATCAAGCCGCTGACGACCGAGGAGACGATGACCCGGGCAGGAGTCGGCGTCGACGACACCTGGGGCGTCGCCCGCAAGATCACCACCACCGTGGCCATGGACTTCGGCCGCATCAGCATCAACGACGAACTCGTGCTGTACCTGTTCGGAACACCGGGCCAGGAACGCTTCTGGTTCCTGTGGCGCGGGCTCTTCGAGGGGGCGCTCGGCGCCGTCGTACTCCTCGACACCCGTCGGCTGGAGATCAGCTTCGACGTCATCGGCCGGCTGGAGGAGCGCGGCGTCCCCTTCGTGGTGGCCGTCAACTCCTTCCCCGACGCTCCCGAGCATCCGCTGGAGGAACTGCGCGAGGCCCTCGACCTGCCGCCCGCCGTCCCCATCCTCGCCTGCGACGCCAGAAGGCGGGAATCGTCCCGCGACGTCCTGCTGACCCTCATGCGCTACCTGCACTCCCAGGCAGCCACCCAGGAGGCAATGTGAGCACCACCCCCACCCCGCCGCCCGAGTGCCCCGCCCACATGGCGGCCACCGCGGGCGGCCTGTACCGCCTGCACGGAGCGGAAGCCCAGGCGGACCCGTTCGCCCTGTACGAGAAGCTGCGGGCCGAGCACGGTCCGGTGGCCCCGGTGCTCGTCAACGGGGACCTGCCGGCGTGGCTGGTCCTCGGTCACCGGGAGAACCTGGACGTGGCGCGCACGTCCTCGCGGTTCGCCCGCGACCCGCGGGGCTGGCGCGACATGAGAGAAGGCCGGGTGCCGGCCGACACCCCGCTCGGCCCCATGGTCTCCTGGGTGCCGGTCTGCAACTTCACCGACGGCCCCGTCCACGAACGGCTGCGCTCGGCCGTCGTGGAGTCCCTGGAACGCTTCGACAAGCGCGGCATCCGCCGCTACGTCACCCGCTTCGCCAACCACCTCGTCGACCAGATCGCCGCCGAGGGGTACGCCGACCTGGTGCCCGCCTTCTCCGACCAGCTCCCCATGCTGGTCATGACCCAGCTCATCGGGGCGCCCGACGAGCACGGCCCACTGCTGGTCAACGCGGCACGCGACATGCTCCAGGGGACGGAGACGGCCCTCCAGAGCGACCGCTACGTCACCACCACGCTCGAGAACCTGGTCGTCGAGCGGAAGGCCAAGCCCGCCCGCGACCTCGCCTCCTGGCTGATCGAGCACCCGGCCGATCTGACCGACACCGAAGTGCTCATGCACCTGCGGGTGGTGCTCATCGCGGCCTACGAGACCACCGCCAACCTGATCGCCAACACCCTGCGCACCGTCCTGACCGATCCGCGCTTCCGGGCGAGCCTCTCCGGAGGCCACATGACCCTGCCCGACGCACTGGAGCAGGTCCTCTGGGACGACCCGCCGATCAACACGATCATCGGCCGCTGGGCCACCGGGGACACCGTGCTCGGCGGCCAGCAGGTCAAGGCCGGGGACATGATCCTGCTCGGTCTGGCCGCGGGCAACGCCGATCCCCAGATCCGGCCCGATCCGGCCGCCTCCGTCCACGGCAACCGCTCCCACCTGGCCTTCAGCAGCGGCCCGCACGAATGCCCGGGCCAGGACATCGGGCGGGCCATCGCGGACACCGGCATCGAGGTCCTGCTGGACCGGCTGCCCGACCTCCAGCTGGCGGTCGACGCGAGCGAGCTCCAGTGGCGGGGCACCCTCATGTCCCGTCACCTGCTCTCGCTGCCGGTACGGTTCGCCCCGCGCTCCACGGCGCCCCCGCCCCCGGCCCCGCAGCTCCCGGTGGAGCAGCCTGCCGGGCACCCCGTCCACCCGGTGATCCCGCCGCAGCCGACGTCGCCCCCCGCGCCGCCGGTGTCCGGCGGCGGCCGCAGGCGCCGTGGTGTCAGCTGGTGGCGCCGGCTGCTCGGCCGCCGCTGACCCGGCCCGACGGGCCGGCCGCGCCACCCTCGGGGCCCCCGGCCGGTACGGCCGGGGGCCCCGCCCTTCCGCTCAGTGGTGGAGCTGCCGCCACCAGGACGCCAGGGCCGGCGGGACCGGGGCCCCGGCCCCGCCGGCCCTGGGGTGCTCGGCGTACCGCAGCGCGAACCGGGCCTCGGCCACGGGCAGTTCGTACCGGTTGCGCGGACTGGCGTACCGGGGTGCCCCGGCCTGCCACGCGATGGAGCCGGCCACGTAGTGGCCCAACGCCGCGAGGTGACGGTGCAGTGCGCCGTCCCCGTGGCCCGCCTCGTCCGCCAGCCGGGACCGCAGCCCGGTGAAGAGGACCATCACCCGGTCGCGCAGGGCCACGGCGAGCGGTACCGCCTCGGCCGGGGAGCAGCCCTCCTGGTGTGCGAGGACGTTGACGAGGTTCACCTCGCGCGGTTCCAGATGGTCGTCCTTGTCGTAGGAGAACAGGTCGTTGTCCGCGCTGACGACGAAGCCGGCCGCGTCCGTCAGGGCCGTCAGCGCGGGGGAGCACAGGACGTCCGCCGGGAGCCGGTCCCCGCGGGCGACGTCCGACCAGGTCAGTGAGAAGCGGGTGCCGTTCGCCAGCGGCCCCATCGCGACGAAGTCGTTCAGCCCCGGCATCGACCCCGCCTCGGCGCGGGCGGACCGCCAGGCCGCCCCCAGCAGCCAGTCCCTGGTCCCCTCGACGAACCTGCGCAGCTCGTAGGGGGTGAGCATGGCGTGGGTGCGGCCCACCAGGTCCAGCAGGGCCCGGGTCATGGGCCCGTCGGGCAGTACGGACGCCCCGGGGTCCTCGACGGTCCGCAGCAGCCGCACGCCGTGGTCGACGACGGCCGCCGTGTCCGCGTCGTCGGAACCGGAGTCCTGCCAGTCGTCGACGGCGTTGGCCCAGTAGTTCCACTCGGTGAACAGCAGCACGGCCTCCACGTCACCGTCGGGGATGATCCGGCAGGAGAAGTCGGCGCTGTGGGTGGCCAGCCCCCAGGCCCGCTCGACCGGATCCGGGTACAGGCCGAAGCCGTCCAGCCACTCGACGGCCCGGGCCTCCACCTCCTTGGCCCGGGGATGGACGAGGTCGCGCGGCAGGGGGCAGTAGAAGGGCGGCAGGTCCGGACCGAGGCGTGAGGGCCGCGGCGGCGCGGTCATCGGCCACCGCCGATCCGGAAGCGCAACAGTCGTGTCTCCACCGCGTGTTCGCGCCAGAGCCGGAAGAACTTGCTGTGCGCGATCGTCGACTGTTCGAGCCGGTCGTCCGTCCAGGCCCCGGCCTGGGCGCCGGTGCCCGCTCTGAGCCGGTCGAGTTCGGCCGTGTTCCACGCCATCGACTGCACCCAGAACTCCGCCACCGCGTCCGTCACGTCCTCGTCCTGCACCAGCTCGAAACCGGCCGCCTCGGCCGCGGCCAGGTACTCCCCGCGCCGTCCCAGCCGCGTTCTGTAGTAGCCGTCCATGAACTCCCGCCACTCGGAAGGGCCCACGAAGTGCTCCTGGATGCCGAACCATCCGCCGGGCACCAGCGCCTTGGCGACGACCTCGAACAGGCGGGCCCGGTCGGTGTAGCCGCTGCTCTCGTTGGCGTAGACGGCGTCGTACGCGTGCGTCTCGTCCAGGTCGTGCACGTCCGTCAGTACGGGCCTCACGCGCTCCGCGACCCCGGTGTGCAGGGCGAAGTGCCGCACGATGGGGAGGTGTTCGGCTGCGACGGTGAGGCCGGTGACCGAAGTCCCGTGTTCCTGGGCCCAGTAGAGCGACGTGCCGCCGAGCCCGCACCCGATGTCGAGCAGGCGCCGGGGAGGTGCCTCGTACGCGCCCCAGGTGCGGGCCGCGTGGTCGACTATCCGCTCCTGAGCGGCGAACAGGCCGTGTTTGAGGGTGTTCTGGGGGACGGTGGTCTCCGGTGGGCCGTCCGGGTACAACCCCACGTGGAAGTGGACGCGTGGGCCCGGCCCGTACTTGTGCAGTATCTCCTGTGTCTTGCGGCTGTAATAGAGCCGCACCGGGTCGTCCGCGGCCGAACCGGGGCCGCTGCCTAAGGTCCGTACGAAGGGTGTAACGCGCATGGGGTGTCCGCCCTTTCGTGGGGTAGGGCCGGCCTCCGGGACGCGCCGCGCCGCTCTCGTAGCGTCCCGAACGGCACACTGTTGAAGCACGGACCATCGTGGCACTCCACAGGCGCCACGTCAGCCCGCTGGAGCAGCACGGTACCGTCAAGATCCTTGCGTTGAGAGCTGGTTGACCTCATGCATGAGCGTGCTTCCGCGCCGGGGGCGGCGCCATCCGGACGAATGCCCGGGCGTCGGCCACGGCCGCCCCGCCCGGGTCGTTGTTGAAGTACGCGAAGACGTCCGCGCCCGCCGGCCAGGTGTCCGCTATCCGGGCCGCCCAGCTGCGCAGGGCCGTCCTGCCGTACCGGGGCGCGGGGCGGGCGCGGCCCTCGTGGAAGCGTACGTACCCCCAGTCCGCGGTGCGCCACAGCGGTGTCACGGGCCGCGACCCGCGATCGGCCCAGCACAGGGCCGCGCCGCGCCCGGTCAGGACCGAGCGCACCTCCTCCGTCCACCAGGACTCGTGCCGGGGTTCGACCGCGACGCGCGTACCGGCCGGAAAGCAGGCCAGACACGCGTCGAGTGCGTCAGGGTCGGCCCGCAGGGTGGGCGGCAGCTGGAGCAGGACCGGTCCGAGCCGGTCGCCGAGGGAGGCGGCGTGCGCCATGAGCCGGTGCACCGGCTCGGCGGGTTCGCGCAGGCGTTTGACGTGCGTCAGGAAGCGGCTGGCCTTGACGGCCATGACGAAACCGGACGGAGTACGGGCGCGCCACTGGGCGAACGTTTCGGGTGACGGCAGCCGGTAGAAGGCGGCGTTGCTCTCCACGGTGCGGAAATGAGCGGCGTACTCCTCCAGCCACAGGCGCTGCGGCCGGTCGGGCGGATAGAGGACGCCCGCCCAGTCGCGGTACTGCCATCCGGACGTGCCGACGTGCACGGTCATGCCGAGCGCCTGCCCGCCGCGCGGTCCGGCACACCTGCGCCCCCGGTGTGAGGCGTGCGGCGGCGGGCAGAGGGGACTGCCGTCCCGCGGTCCCGACCGCGGGACGGCAGCGGGGCCGGTGCCAGCGACCAGGCACGTGCACCGAGGCGGCGGTGGCCTGCTGGAATGGCCCGCGCGGAGGCGGCCGCGGGCGCGGGAGCCGTCAGGAGAGGGCTGCCGCCAGAGCCGCGGCGGCCCTCGCGAGCAGGGCGTCCTGGCGCGGCGCGGCGGCGTCCGCCATGGTGGTCAGCACGGCCAGCTCCACGGGCGGCCGGCTGGGGGGCCAGGCGATGCCCACGTTGTTGTTGGTCCCGTACGACCCGGCCCCCGTCTTGTCCCCGATCACCCAGTCGCGGGGCAGGCCGGCGCGGAACCGGTCGCCGCTCGTCGTGTTGGACACCAGCCAGCGCGTCAGCAGTTCCCGGTGCCGCGGGGCGAGCGCGTCGCCGAGTGCGAGCCGCCCGTACGTACGGGCGATGGCCCGGGGGCTGGTCGTGTCGGTCACCCGCGACGGCTCGGCCGAGTTCAGCTCGGGCTCCCAGCGGTCGAGCCGCGTCGTGCGGTCCCCGAGGGAACGGCAGAAGCGGGTGATCGCCGTGGGCCCGCCCAGTTCGCGCAGCAGCAGGTTCGCGGCGCCGTTGTCGCTCTGGGCGATGGCCGCGGAGCACAGCTCGGCCACCGTCAGCCCACCGGCGACGTTCTCGGGCCGCCCGGTCACCGAGCCGCCGCCGGCGGAGGTGACGTCGTCCTGCGTGTAGTGGATCCGCCGGGCGAGGAACCCGCCGTCATGGTCCAGGTCCCGCATCACGGCCGCCGCGGCCGGCGTCTTGAACACCGAGCACATGGGGAACAGCTCGTCGGCGCGGTACCGCACCGTCCGGCCCGTGCCCGTGTCCCGCGCGTACGCCCCCACCCGTGCGCCGTACTCGCGCTCCAGCGCCCGCAGCCGCCGGACGGCCTCGCCCTCCGCGCCGGGCGTCGCCGCACGGGCGGCGCCCGCCGGCAGCGCCGCGGTCAGCGCCACCCCCGCTCCCAGAGTCAGTACGGCACGACGGGTCTGCTCCACGTCGCCTCTCCTCTCCCATCGACGGTCACGTGGTGACAAAGACGCCAAAGATGATCAATCCGGTTGCGTCCCCCGGTCCCGGGTCCCGCCGTCCCCCCCCCCGTGCTCCCGTGCCGCCGTGCCCCGTCCCCGGTCAGCGGCCCGGGGTGGCGGCGGGACCCTGCTCGCGCACGGCCCAGGGGGACCCGTACGCCGTCAGCAGGTCGAGGAACGGGAGCGGCGGCAGGGCCTCGGGGCCCAGGACGCCGGACCCGGACCACACGCCGGTCGCGAGCAGTTCGAGCGCCACCACCGGATTGACGGCGGTCTGCCAGACGACGGCCTGCGAGCCGTACTCGCGCATGGACCACTGGTTGTCGACCACGTGGTAGAGGTACACCTCGCGCGGCAGGCCTTCCTTCGTGCCCTTGACCCAGGTGCCGGCGCAGGTCTTCCCCGTCATCCGGTCCCCGAGCGTCGCCGGGTCGGGCAGGCAGGCGGCGACCACGTCGCGCGGTGATACCCGGACCTCGGCACCGTCCTCGCCGCGGACCGGGACCCGGACGGTGGAGTCCAGGCCCAGCGCGTGCAGCGCCTTGAGCTTGCCGATGAAGTCGTCCCCGAGGCCGTACTTGAACGTGACCCTGCGGGCCGCGACCCAGCGCGGGACGAGGAGGACCTCCTCGTGCTCGACGTTGACGCACTCGACCGGCCCGATGCCCTCGGGGAAGTCGAAGACCTCCGGCTCGCTGAACGGCTCGGTGGTGAACCACCCGCGTTCGCTCTCGTACACCACGGGCGGGTTCAGGCACTCCTCGATCGTCGTCCAGATGTTGAAGGACGGGGCGAAGTCGTAGCCCTCGACGGTCAGGTTCGCTCCGTCGCGGATGCCGATCTCCTCGATGTCGTCGAAGAGCTCGTCGGCCGCGTAGCGGGCGAAGACGTCCGACAGCCCGGGCTCGACACCCATGCCGACGAGCGCCAGTCGGCCCGACTTCTCCCACTCCGCGGCCCGTTCGAACTGCTCGTCCCCGAGCTTCACCCCGCACTCGCCGTGCGGGTTGTCCGGGTGCGGGCGGGAGAGGGACATGGCCATGTCGACGTAGTGGCTGCCCGCCGCCAGCGCGGCGTTGAACAGGGGCATCACGAAGCGCGGGTCGGTGGCGTTCATCAGCACGTCGCATCCACGTTCGGTGAGCAGCCCCGTCACCGCCGCCTCGTCGGAGGCGTCGACGCGGCACGCGCTGAACCGCTGCTCGTCGGCGCCCAGGGCCGCGACGGCTGCCTCCGCACGCGCCAGGTCGTAGTCGGCGACGACGAAGTGGTCGAAGAAGCCGCGGCGGGCGGCGATCTTGGTGATCGCGCTCCCGACACCGCCGGCGCCCACAAGCAGAACACGCATGGTTCGGTCCTTTCTCGGTGAGGCGTCCGCCTCTGGGGGCTGATGGAACCGGGCGCCCCGAGTTAAGGTCAATGGTGTTGGCGTAAGGGCGGATGTCATGAAGGAGGGCGGAGATGGCGAAGGACGTGGTCCCGGAGGAGGCCCGCAGGCGGCGCCGGCCGACGCGCCAGGGGACGGTGCTCTCGGAAAAGCTGATCGTCGAGACGGCGCTGCGGATGGTGCGCGAGCACGGCAGTGCGGGCCTGTCCGCCCGACGGCTCGGCGCGGCCCTGGGCGCGGACCCCAGCACCCTCTACCGGTACTTCGAGGGCATGGACGGGCTCACCCTCGCCATGGGCGAGGAGCTGATCGGCCGGGCGCTCGCCGGCTGGGCCCCCACTGGACGGTGGCGCGACGACCTCCGCGTCCTCGGGCTGCGCATCCACGGCGCCTACCTCGCCCACCCACAGGCCGCCCTGCTGACCGCGAGCCGGGTCACCGGCCGCCCGCGGGAGATCGCGGCAGACGAGGCGATCCTGGGCATCCTGCGCGGTGCCGGGTTCGGCGACGAGGACGCGGTGCGGATCTACCACGCCTACATCGACCAGAGCCTGGCCTTCGCGGCCCTCGACGCGGGCCCCCTCGCCCTCACGGACACGGCGCGCGCGTCCGACGAGGAGCGCTGGGAGTCCACGTACGCCCGCCTGCCGGCGGACGACTACCCGAACATCGCGGCCACCGCGGGACTGCTGGCCGCCCGGATGCCCCACAGCGCCTATCCGGTCGCCCTGGAGATGCTGCTGGAGACGGCGGAGCGGCAGCTGGCGGACGCCGGGGCCTGAGCGGCGGGGCCGGGGCGGGGCGGGGCCGGGGCCTCCGCCGGGTTCCGGATGGGGACGCGGGCTTATGCCAACACCATTGACCCTCCGGGCGGCACGCGGGTTTCCTCATCGCATTCACGCCCCGTTCACACCGCACCGCACCAGTGAGGGACCATGGCCGAAGACACCCCGCGGACGCCGCAGGCCGCCACGCTCAGACCGAACGCGATCGGGTTCGTCGACGCGCTCGCCATCGGGCTCAACGCCACGTCGCCGGCGTACTCCCTGGCCGCGGTGATCGGGCCGATCGTGGCGCTGGTCGGCGTACACGCTCCCGGGGTGATGCTCGCGTCCTTCGTACCGATGGTCCTCATCGCTTCCGCTTTCCACCACCTGAACCGAGCCGATCCCGACTGCGGCACGACCTTCTCCTGGGTGACGCGTGCGCTGGGTCCCACGGCCGGCTGGCTCGGCGGCTGGGCGATCACGATGACCGGCGTCCTGGTCGTCGGCTCGCTCGCCGACGTCGCCGTCACCTTCGGCCTGCTGGCCGTCGGCCTGGACGGCTGGGCCGGCGACACCCTGGTCCGGCAGGTGCTGACCGTGCTCGTGATCGTGGTGATGGCGGCCCTGTGCGTACGGGACACGCGGGCGGCGGCCCGGCTGCAGAACGCCCTCGTCCTGCTGCAGACCGCCTGCCTGTTCGTGTTCGCCGCGGTGGCCCTCTACCGGGTCTACGCCGGCACCGCCTCACTCGACGCCGTCCGCCCGGCCGCCGGCTGGCTCGACCCGTTCGGTGCCGGCGGGACGGCGCTGACCGGGGGGCTGCTGCTCGGGGTCTTCGTGTACTGGGGCTGGGAGTCGGCGGTGAACCTGACCGAGGAGACGAAGGACCCCTCCTCGGCACCCGGCCGGGCCGGCATCTGGTCGACCGTCGTCCTCCTGGCCACCTACGTCTCGGTGGCCTTCGCGGTCGTCGCCTTCGCCGGCGCCGGCTACCTCGCGGCGCACGCCGACGACGAGGAGGCCGTCTTCGCCTCGCTGGCCCGGGAGGCCCTCGGCGGGTGGGACTGGATCGTCCTCCTCGCCGTGGCCACCTCCGCGCTCGCCTCGACCCAGACGACGATCATCCCGGCCTCGCGCACCGCACTGTCCATGGCCCGCCGGCACGCCCTGCCGAGCCGTTTCGGCCTGATCCACCCCCGGTACCGCACCCCCGCGGTCAGCACCTGGTGGGTCGCCGGCACGGCCACCGTCTGGTACCTGCTCATCCACCGGGTCAGCGAGAACGCCCTCGCCGACTCCCTCACGGCCCTGTCCCTGCTGATCGCCTTCTACTACGCCCTCACCGGCATCGCCTGCGCGGTCTACCACCGGCGACGGCTCACCACGGGGGTGCGCGAGTTCCTGCTCATCGGGGCCGGTCCCCTCGCCGGTGCGGGCATGCTGACCTGGCTGCTCGTGGAAGCGGTGGCCGATATGGCGGACCCGGCCAACTCCTCCGGCGGAACCGCCTGGTTCGGTCTCGGCCCGCCCCTGGTCATCGCCCTCGGCCTGAGCCTGGCCGGACTCCTGCTGATGCTCGCGCGCCGCGCCGTGTCCGGCGCCTTCTGGACCGAGCGGCCCACCACCTGCCCGGCCCCCTCGGTCGCCCGGGCCCAAGACGTCCCGGATGCCCCGCCGCGGCAGCCCGCCGGTTCCGCTGCGCGGGACTGAACCGACGCTGCCGCGGCGGACCGTTCACCCGCGAAGGGCGACGCCCGGTGCACCCGTCCGGGTCACCGGCCGGCACCCGTCACGAGATCCCGGGCGCGGTCCACCAGGCCGAGGCCCGGGGCGAGCGGGACGGTCGCCGGCGGGGTGCTCCCGGGCGAGCTCGGCGCGAGCATCTTCGCCCGCCGGATCCTGTCACCCACCGTCTCCAGCGCCTCCTGGGCGCAGGCCTCCCGCAGCCGGGGGAAGAGGTTCTCCTCCTCGTCCCAGGCGTGCGCGGTGACCTCGGCCCGGAGCGCCGCGACGAGCCGGTCGAAATCGGGCCGGTCGGCGTCGAGCCCCTCCAGGTCCTTGAGGATCTTCTCCATCCGGGCGTGGTCGGCGATCTCCCGGTCCGCGATGAGGTTGCCGTCGGGGAACACCGCCCGGACGATCGGAAAGAGGTGTTCCTCCTCGGCGACCGTGTGCCGGACGAGCTCGATCGTCAGCCGCTCGGCCGCCGACCGCCGGTCCGCGGCCGGGACGGCCTGGGTGATGATGTCGAACGTCTCGTCCATCTCACGATGGTCCGCGGTCAGTTCGCTGATGACGTCGACTGTCTGTGCCATGGCGAAACTCCGTTTCCGTCGAGGATCGGCGGGCCGGCCGGGCACGCACTGCCGGCCCGTACCGCGTCTGCCCGGCGCCACGCCCGGCTAACGGTGTCCCCCCGCGCGTTAGCCGGACGCCGGACCGGGCAGGCGCAGGGCGGAACAGAACGCGGACCAGAACGCGGAACAAGATGCGAACAGGATGCGGAACCGCCCGGGAGGAACCGATGAAGGCCTCGACCGTCGCGTACAAGCCCGTGGGGCTGGCCCTCGGCGCCCTGGGAGGCGCGCTGGCCGGCATCGCGTTCAAGCAGGTGTGGAAGCGGCTCGGCCACGAGGGCGACGCGCCGAACGCCACCGACGAGGACCGGTCGTGGCGCGAGATCCTCATCGCGGCGATCCTTCAGGGGGCCGTCTTCGCCGCGGTCAAGGCGGCCATCGACCGGGGCGGCGCCGTGGCCGTCAGGCGCCTCACCGGCACGTGGCCGGACTGACCGGCCCCGGCACGGCCCGCTCGCGGGCCTGCGCGGCTCGCTCGTGAGCCTTTGCACGGCCCGCTCATGAGCTCCGGCGCGTGCCGACCGTGAGCGGGAGACTGCGGACCGCAACGCCCCGTACCGGCGTGGGATACGGTTGCCCGCCATGACCGCACTCGAACACGTTGCCTGGCCGATCGCCCCCCTACGGACCGAGCGGCTCGTGCTCCGCGAATCCGAGGCCCGGGACCGCCCGGCGTTCATCGAGCTGTTCGCCTCGCCGGAGGTGCGCACCTACCTGGGCGGCCCCCGCCCGCGTGACGAGCTGGACCGCGCGATGCCCGAGGTGCCCGGGCGGCGGCGAGGATTCTTCGTGGTCGATCTCGAAGGAACGATGATCGGCATGATCACGCTCGACCCGCGCGACGCGAGCCGTCCGGGGCGCGTCCGTCCGGACGCCGGGGAGACCGAACTGAGCTACACTTCCTCCCGCACGTCTGGGGCCGCGGCTACGCGGCGGAGGCGTGCGCGGCGGCCCTCGACTGGTTCACCGCGGTGCGTCCTGGCGAGCCCGTGGTCCTCTGCACCCAGAGCGCCAACGACCGTTCCATGCGCCTCGCGGCGAGGCTCGGCTTCACCGAGTTGGAGCGGTTCGAGGAGTTCGGCGCCGAACAGTGGTTCGGCGTGCGCTCAGTCCCCCCTTCCGCCTGACCGGTCCGGCGGCCACCGCCCACGGTCGCCGCGCCGGCATTCCAGAAGCTGTTCCAGTGACACGCTCAGGCGCACCTGAGGGCCCGCCGCACCCGTCTCCCGCACGGCGCGGTATCCGAGGCCAGGTAGCACGCCAGGTCACAGCGGTTGTGACGGAGCCGGCTGCGTCGCCCCCCGACGAGGGGATGCTGCGCGGCCGGTTGGTGGGGTGGCTCAGGTGTGGACGCGGCCGTTGGTGCCGTCGTGGTGGTCCGCGGTCTCGTCGTCGAACCAGTAGTCCCCGGCGGCGAGATACCGGAACGAGTGGCTGCTGTGTGCGGGCAGGGACACCTTCGCGGCTCGGGTGCCGTCGCCCCGGGGTTCGAGGGGGTGGGCCGCGGGATTCCAGTGGTTGAAGTCCCCGACCACACTGACCGGCCCCTCGGGGGTGTTCTCGGGCAGGACGAAGGTGACCTGGGTCTTGCCCTTGCACTGCTTGCGTTCCAGCACGGGTGATCTCCAGCTGTAGTAGGTCGGGGCCCGCGCATCCTCGCCCGCGCCCGTGCCGGCGGCGGGTCTGCCGGGTTGCGTGCCGTGTGCAGGTCGCCCGGTCGGATACCGCGTACGGGTACGGGAGGGGCTGCGAGGGAGACGGGGTGGGGAACGACGGGCCGAGGTTTCCCGGTGCCCGTAGCGGGGCCCGGCGGGGTGGCTTCAACCGGCCGGGTCCCGCTGTGTGTGGACCTCTCGTCGCCCTGTCACCGTGCCACGGCCGACCGCGGGCCGCCCGGTGTGCGGTCCGTGTGGGGGACCGCGGGCGGTTGCTGCCCAGGTCAGCTGCCGGTGATCGGGAAGAGCGAGTCGGCGCCACTCATCTCCAGCAGGCGCCGGAACTGGGGCTGCGGGTCGCGCAGGCTGATGTGCCGGCCGTGTTCTGCCGCGGTCTGCCGCGCGTGGACGAGGACGCCGAGGCCGGAGGAGTCGCAGAACGACAGGCCGGACAGATCGACGACGATCTCGGCCGGGCCGCCAGGCTCGGTGATCGCCGCGTACAGGGCGTCGCGCAGCATCGGCGCCCGGTCGATGTCCATCTCGCCGCCCACGTGCACGACACGGCGCTGATCATCATCGGTCACGCCCACGCCCCTGCTCACCTCTCTCAAGATCTTCTACGTCGCCCATGATGAGGCAGCCGGAGTGGGGAGGGGGCACGGGTGCCGGGGCTGAAGCGGGGGGCGATCACCGGGGAGGTCGTGAGGTGGGAGGGCGCGTCGGCGCCCTCCCTGCTGCCCGATCGTGTTCCCGCGCAGCCGTTCGAGCCGGCGGCACCCGATTACCTCAGGGACACGCACGCGAAAATCTATGTTGGCCAGAGTAGACATTAGGCGGTGGTGTGGTTATGGTTTCTCTCGTAGCCCAGTCAAGAAGAGCCTGGCAGAGACGAACTGCCGGGCAGTGGTACCCGCAGGTGCCGTTGTTGGACGGTGCGGTGGTGGAGTTCCGGAGCCAGAGAGTTTGCAGGACGGTGACGGGACTGACGGCCGGACCGGGTGGCCCGCAGTCATCAGGGGCCGCCGCAGGCAGTACCCAGCAGTGAAGTCAGTGAGCAGCACCTCGGTGAAGGCGTCGGCTGCGGGCGCGCGCACCGGGACGTTCGGCAGTGGGGTTCCAAGCCAGAGCAGATGCAGGATGGGCGACGGGGCTGGCTGCCGGAGCGTGGCGCTTGGTCAGGCCACGAGCAGTAACGCAGTACCAGTAGTACCGAGTGGAGCAGTACCAGCAGTTCGCGTTTCCCGCTTGTAGCAGTTGATCATCCGAGGGATGAACGGAGGGATGGGCGCCATCAGGATCGCCCGGGCAGAAGTCTGAGCCCGGGTACCGCAGGACATCGATAGTGAGGTGGTCTCCGGTCAAGCAACCGCGATCCCCGCGTCTCCCGTCCCCGTTCGGGCGGGTCAGCGGATACGAAAAGTCGGCGCAGTATCAGGGCCGGCAGATGGTGTAGCAGTTCCTTCGGGGCCCTGGTGCCGGTACGGCACCAGGGCCCCTCCACGCGTTCCACGAGAGAGGTTCCATGACAGCAGACGACTCGTTCGGCCGTCTCGACGACGACGATTACCCCGCCTACACCATGGGCCGGGCCGCCGAGATGCTCGGCACCAGCCAGGGTTTCCTCCGAGCCATCGGAGAGGCCCGCCTGATCACCCCGCTCCGCTCCGCGGGCGGACACCGCCGATACTCCCGCTACCAGCTGCGCATCGCCGCCCGCGCCCGGGAACTCGTCGACCAGGGCACCCCGATCGAGGCGGCCTGCCGCATCGTCATCCTCGAGGACCAGTTGGAAGAGGCTCAGCGGATCAACGCCGAGTACCGCCGTGCCGCCGGTTCGGTGGACCCGTCGACCTCGGCATGACACCCACGAGTCGGGTAGGCGTGTAGGCGGATGTCCACGGGTTCGGGGCGCGCCAAGAGGCTTTCCGGAACGGCACCGAGGTGCTTCAGCGGTCGGCCGCGCCGCTTGCCAGCAGCAGCTCCGCCAGGGCCGTCCGCTCATGGTGCACCGAGCGGCCCGTGCGGGTGGTCGTGAGCAGTCCGGCGGCGCGCAGGGCCGAGGCATGAGCGGAGGCCGTAGCGGCGCTGACGCCGATACGGCGCGCCAGCCCCGTGGTCGTGCGGGCTTCGTCCAAGGCACGCAGCAGGGCGAGCCGGGTGCGTCCGAGGACTTCCGAGAGGCGCTCGTCCAGTGCGCGGTCTCCATCCGGGAGGGGCGGCAGTGTCCCGCTCGCCGGGTAGGCGAACGCCACCGGACGGCCGGGCAGGTCCTGGATGAGCGGGCCGCTCCGCCAGTGAAAGGTGGGCCGCAGGATCAGCCCGCGTCCGCCGAGCCGGACCTCCCGCACATCCGGGGCGCCGCCCGGCAGGGGCCACTCCCAGACCGCGGCATGCAGGCGCGACCCCGGCGCCAGGCCGGCCAGGGCGGCGCCGAGGCCCTGCGCGGCGACGGTCAGGGCATGTCGGGTGAACGCCGCCCGGTGCAGGTGCCGGACCTGCGGCCACACCGGCGCCAGAACCGTCTCGTACGCCGCCCGCTGGGCCCGCTCGAGCGTCCGCCAGGCACCACTCTCCCCACGATGCAGGGCGTGAACCCACGGCGGGGCCGGACGTCGCGTGTACACCTGCTCGATTCCTGCCCGCACGAAGTCGGCACGGCTGTCTCTGATCAGCGCGACCCCCTCGTCCATCGTGTCGCCGAGAACGTCGAGGAAAGCAGGGGCCACCCCGTCCGGTGCCAGGTCCGCGAGCGGCTCGACCGCCCTGGGCAGGCTCCGCAGCAGCCTGCTCCGCCAACGCCCGAACAGCAGCGGCTCGTGCGGGGCGCCCAGCATCATCAGGGCCGCGTGCAGCTCGGGCACGGGCGAGGGCCACGGCGCGAACCGCACCCGGGCGAAGTCGTCCGCCGTGAAATGGATCCGGATCATGCACATCCCCTGCCCCCGCGCCACCCTTTCGGACCCGGCCGCAAGCTTCGCACCCGGCCGGTACCCGGCCCCAGGATGCCGTCCATGACCTCGTCCTTCACTCCCTGCCGGCGCTTTTTCGCCAAGGGCGCCCTCGTCGGCGCCGCCGCTCTCCTTCTCGGCGCCGCCCCGGCCACCGCCGCCCGCGGTGCGGCCCCGCTCCTGCGGCTACGCCTGCCGGCCCCCAGCGGGCGCCACCCCGTCGGAGCCGGCACCCTCCACCTCGCCGACCCCACCCGCAGCGACCCCTGGGACCCCGGCATCGGCGTCCGCGAGCTCATGATCACCGTCCTGCGCCCGGCTGTCCCCGGCCACCGCTTCCCGCACTTCGCGCAGATGACCCCGGGCGCCGCCACGTCCTTCGCCGACGTCGCCCACTGGATCCACGAGCCGCTGCCGCAGACGGGGGTCGACTGGGCGGCCACCCTCACCCACGCCCGGGCCGGTGCCCGGCCCCTGCCCGGCCGGCGCCCCGTGTTGCTCTACAGCCCGGGCGGCGGCGACGCCCGCGTGATGGGCAGCTCCCTGGCGGTCGACCTCGCCTCACACGGTTGGACGGTCATCACCGTCGACCACCCCGGAGACGCGAGCGAGGTGGAGTTCCCCGCCCAGCGGCCGGACCGCGGACGCATCCGGAGATCCGTACTGACCGGCCCACCCGACGCGGCCACCTTCCGCACCATGATCGAAACCCGGGTCGCCGACCTCCGCTTCGTCCTCGACACGCTCCACCTCGACCGGGTCGGCGCCTACGGCCATTCCGCAGGCGGCACGGCGGTTGCGCAGGCGCTCCACGACGATCGGCGGATCGCTGCCGCCGCAAACCTGGAGGGGTACCTCGACCAGGTGGACGGCGAGCTCCTCTCGGTGACCCGGCAGGCGACGGACCGGCCGCTGCTCCTGGCCGGCACCGACGGCTTCCGCAACGACCGTCTGGAACGCTCCTGGGCGGCGCTTCTCGCCCATGGCGGCCCGGTCGTCCGGCGGCAGCTCGACGGCACCCACCACTGGGTCTTCACCGACTACGCGGCCCTCGTACCCCAGCTCCAGCAAGCCGGCTTGACGACCGCCGCGGGGCGCGCCGCCATGATCGGCCGGGCCGACCCGCGCGTCAGCGTGCCCGCCGTTCGCAATCTCGTACGGTCGTTCTTCACCCGCCACATGCCGGTGTGAGAGGTCGCCCCACCTGCACGCTGGTCACCTCGCCCCACGAACTGCGGTCGGCCGGCGGATCCCACTGTCCCCGGCAGCGCTGCACAGGGTGGTCGGCCGCGCTCGCATGAGGCGCCCTGCGGCCCGTCGGCCCCCTGGTCCGGCCAGGTCGGCCGGTCGGCCGGTCGCGCCTGGACGCGACCGTGCAGGAGGTGCCTCTGTTCGGCGGCGGCCCGAGCGCGGCCACCGGCCGTGGGTGCGGCGGGTCACTTGCTGCGCTGATCGTGGGTGTCCCGGCGGAGCTGGTCGGTGTGGCGGGTCAGGGCGTCTATGCGCTGGGCGAGGGCGGCGTGCTCGCGTCGCAGATGGGGCCGGGCGTCGGTCAAGGGGCGCACGAGGCGCGCCGCGTCCTCCTCGCCGAGTGCCGCGTTCAGGTCGTCGACCGCCGCCTGGGCGCCGGGGGGCAGGCCGCTGAGGGCGGTGATCTGGCCGGCAAGGCGTCGCAGGTCGGCCGCGTTGTCGCGGGCCCAGGCCGTGACGGTGCGGTCGGCGGCGCGCATGTCGCGCGTGGCCTGGACGCGCTGTTCGCCGGTGGTTCCGGCGGTGCCGGGCCGGAGGCGCAGGTAGCGGCGTTCGGCGGCCTGGCGGCTGGCGACGCCGAGGGGGCCGGCGAGGTCGGCCCAGCTGGCGCCCTCGCCTCGGGCGGTTTCGATCAGGCCGCTTTCCCAGCCCGCAAGCTGCTCGCGGACCTCGCGCAGCATCAGCAGCGCGGCCAGAGCGGGGTGGGGGCCCGAGGCCCCCGCGGCTCCTGCCGTGGTGGTTCCCGCTGGTCCCGCGTCTGCTTGCTGCGCGTCCTTGACGGCCCGGTCGATGGCCTCCAGCGCCGCAGCCGCGGCAAGGAAGGGGACCGGTGCCGGCGGCTCGGTGGCCTCGCTCATGGCACCCTCCGTCGTGCGTGTCATCCTCTGGATGACTGCCTGCTTGTCACGTGAGCCCCGAGGCGATCGACGTCGACGTAGAGCGGAACATGCTGACCGTCAAGGCCGAGCGCCGCCCCGCGGCCAAGGGCGAGAGCGTGCAGATGGAACTTTCCGAGCGGCCCCTGGGTGTCTTCTCCCGCCAGGTCATGCTGGCCGACACCCTCGACACCGAGCGCATCGAAGCCGACTACGACGCGGGCGTCCTGACCCTGCGGATCCCGATCGCCGAGCGCGCCAAGCCCCGCAGGATCAGCATCGGCGGCGAGTCCGGCCGCAAGGAGATCTCCGGCTGAACCGCTGCCCCCGGCCGCGGGGGACGGGCTCCCACCCCTCCGGCACCCGTCCTCCGCCCCCTCCCCTTGGAGGTGAGTGATGCCGATGCGCCATGAGGCGTTCCTGGACCACGTCCAGGAACGCGGCGAGTACCGGACCCGGGAGGAGGCCGAACGCGTGGCCCGCGTCGTCCTGGCCCTGCTCGGTGCCCACCTGGTGGGCACCGTGCGGGCTGCGCTCGCCGGCCGCCTGCCCGAGACGTACGCCCTGATCCTCCTCAACCCCCTGCAGGCCGCGGAGCCGCTCTCCCCGGAGCGCTTCGTCCGCGCGACCGCGGCCTGGATCGAAGGCGCCACCGAGAAGACCGCCCTGTGGGATGTCGGCGCGGTCCTGTCCACCGTGGCCGCAGCGGCGGGAGACACCCTCCTGCGCGAGGTCCTGCTCCAGCTCCCGCCCGGCTACGACCTCCTCTTCGGCCACCCCCAGTCCACCTGACGCGCCCGCCCGCGCGGCGGGCCCTGCAAGAGAAAGCCGCAGCACCATGTACGACCGGCCTCGAGCGAACCTGTCCGCCATGGCCATGACGTTCGACCAGATGCTGGAACGCGTGCGCTACGAAGGCGCCTACCCCACCCGCGAACGCGCCGAGGAAGCCGTCCGCACCGTCCTGGCCGCCCTCGGCCGGCAGATCACCGGCGACGAACGCGTCGACCTCGCCCAGGCCCTGCCCGTCGAGGCCGCCCTCACCCTGACCGCCCAGATTCCCGACACCGAACACCTCACAGGCTGGGGCTTCGTCAAAGACATCGCCGCACGGGCCGGCGCCACCCCCGCCACCGCCCGCTGGGATACCGGAGCCGTCCTCGCCGTCGTCGCCCGCCTCGCCGGACCCGACCTCCTCGCCCGCATCCTCCACCAGCTCCCGGGCGGCTACGCCCTCCTCTTCGGCCAAGCGGAGCTGCGCCCGCAGCAGCACGCTGCCTGACCCCGCCCGGGCTGCCCGGCTCCGGGCAGCCCGGGACCGGCGCGGGTCGCTCCCGCCCGCATGCCGGCGGGAGCGAACCGCACCAGCCGATCATGGGAGGTGAGACGTCATGGACTTCCGTATGTCGATGAGGCGCTACGGCCCGACCGTGCACCTCACCCCTGCCGGGGAGCTCGACCTGCACACCCGGTCCGCTCTCGAGGAGACGCAGGCCGCCCTCGACGACGGTGTTGCCGTGGTCGCCTGCGACATGCGGCTCCTGAGCTTCGTCGACGTCACCGGCCTGCACGGGCTTCTCGAATTCGCCCGCCGTCTCGATGGACGCGGCATCGCGTTCTTCGCCTACGACTGGCAGCCGCAGGCCCTCCGCCTCCTCGACCTCGTCGATGGCCTGTACCTGCCCACCAAAGTGAACGGAAAGACCCGCAGCACACCCACCACGATCCTGCGCAGGGGCCTGCAGGACTGTGCGGCGGTCCGCCGCACAGCGGCCGAGGCACGGTCCGGGGAAGGCACGGCGGGCCGGACAGCCGCCGCATAGGGTTCCCACCCGAGGGTGCCGCTGCCCCGCGAGCGGCCCGCGCGGCAGCGGCTGAACGCCCGCGGTGAGCACCCGCAGGAGGGGGAGGTGAGGCAGGTGCCCACGCGCGACGGCCGGGGCCGCTCAGCGTGCCGACCGCCGTCTCCAGCGTAAATTCACCGCCCCGCGGAGTCACGCGGGACAGACTCGCGGCCCACAGCCGTGGCCGGTTCACCTGTACCCGGCGGACCCGTCCCGACCCTGCCGCGACCGCGCGCGGAGCGCCTGGGCCCGGCGAGCGCCGGCAGGCTGTGAGCCGCACGCCCGTTCACGCAGGTGGACGGGTGGGCTGTGAGATGGGTTGTCTCAGGCAGCGTGGCGGCGGGTGTCCTACGACGGGCGACCTGGAGCGATCGACAAAGGAAGTCAGCTGCTTGATCGGTCCCGTTGCGGATGTCGATTCCGCTGCCTCCGAACTCTGACACGTGGGCGGCTTGACGCCGACCGTGTTGCGCAGTGCGATGAATAGGGGTGAAGGGGGCGCTGGGTGACCGACGAGGGCAGCGACGTTGAGGACCGGGGCGACGATCGTCCGCGGGGCCGGAGTCCTTCAGAATTCGTGGACCACGTCTGGCTGGTGGTGCTCGCGCTGATCGTGGTGATTCTCTTCCTGGTCGGTCTCATGGGCGCTGACACCGGGCCCGCGAACCAGGACGGGTACACCGGTTGGCGTTGAGCATGGTGAGTGCGAGGAGTGCGGCACTCGCCACCGCGTACAGCTCACCGCCCGTGCGGTGGTGAGCAGCCGGGGTGCGGTCTTGGTACGAGGGGACCCGTACCTCCCACAGCATCGTTCCGGTGGTCAGTTCCCGCGCCGTGGCCACCGCGTCCATGTCACCCGCGTCCGGTGTCCGGGTCCCACACCATCGTTTGGCCGCCAGCCGCCCACCTGGAGGGTGCCGTGGGGGCCGCTCGCGACGGCCACGGTGAGGAGGTTCCGCTACACGCCCCCCGGACGCTGAGCGACCTGTCCGCCCCCGGCCCGGGCCGCCCGCCCCCGGCCGGGGCCGCCCGCCCCCGGCACGGGCCGCCCGGCGTCGGCACCCGGCGCTGCTGCACACCCCGAGGGCCAGGGGAATGAAATCTGCGCGCCGGCCACCGCGGCCCGCCCGGACGGTTCGCCGATCGCCGTGACCGCGAGCCGGGACGCCACCGCGATCCTCCGGGACCTGGAGACCGGCGCCCCGCTACGGCCGCCGCCGTGTTCCCGCGGCCTGCTGCCCGGTCGCCGTAGGTCCGCGTCGATCGGCCCGGTCGCCCGTCCGCGCCCGGCGATGTGCCCACGAATACACCGGTGCACCGGCGCATTCCGGAAGCCCGGGGTGCGGGGTCCGCCACAAGGGTGAGGATCGGCCATATCAGTGGCGCGATATACACCTTAATTCGATCACGACATCGTGCTTGGATGGCGCCGCCGCAGTAATTCGTTTACGGCTTAACGGTTTTGGCGAACCGGCGGTAACTCCGCGAAGCGCCCAGGTTACGGAGAAGGGAGAAAAGGTCGGCGGGAAGGAAATGGGCCATCCCTCGGCTCGACTTCCGCAAGATCCGTTATGTAGTGTTCCCGTTATTCACCGCCCAACGGGGGGCGGACGGCGACTTCGGGATTGGTCCGGACTATTTCCGGCGTGTGACGACCTCGAAGAACCGGCAGACCACCGCCCCCGCCACGCTCCCCATTGGGGGAATGCGTGTCCCGACACGGGGGATCAATCATCCGGTTCCAGCTTTTGGGGCCCTTGAGCATTGCGCACGGCCCTGAAACCGTCGTTCTCAAACCGTCCAAGCCGACCAGTCTTCTCGCCGCACTTCTGCTGCACCCGAACACGGTGGTGTCGACCGCCTACCTGCTGCGCGCCGTATGGGACGAAGAACCGCCCACCACGGCACGTGCCGCACTGCAGACGTGCGTCCTCCGGCTGCGCCGGCTGTTCGCCAAGTACGGCATATCGACGACCACCATCGAGGCCGTTCCGGGCGGATACCGGATGCACTGCGACACCAAGACCCTCGATCTCGTGCAGTTCCGTGCGCTCGCAGCCCGTGCCGGGACGGCGGCCGGCCCGGGGGAGGAGCTCTACCGGCTGCGCGAGGCGCTCTCCCTCTGGCAGGGCCAGCCCCTCGCCAACGTCGCCTCGCGCCTGCTCCAGGACGACGCGGTGCCCGCCCTCGAACAGGAACGGCTGCGGGTGCTGGAACGGGTCTGCGACCTCGAACTCGCCGCCGGCAACTGCCATCAGGTCCTCGTCGACCTGTACGAGAGCGCCCGGCGGCACCCGGTGCGCGAACGGTTCACCGAGCAGCTCGTCGAGGCGCTCTACCGCACCGGACGGCAGGCCGAAGCGCTCGCCGAGTACCGCACGGTCCGCGACCGGCTCAGGGACGAACTCGGCATCGACCCGGGACCGGGGCTGCGCCGCCTGGAGCTCGCCATCCTGCGCGCGGAGGAGCTGGCGCCCGCCCCGCCGGAACCCGCGCGCGCCGCAGGTACGACCGCGGTCCCCGCGCTGCCCTCCGGCGCGTCCGCCCCGGTCCGGGCGGCCCGGGCGGTACCGCCCGTCCCCGCCTTCGCCGGGCGCGAGAGCGACCGCAGGGCCATGGCCGCCCAGCTCACCGCCCCCGGCGGACCGCGCCTGGTCGTGGTCTCGGGAGCGCCGGGCATCGGCAAGTCCGCGCTCGCCCGCCAGACCGCCCATGAGGTGCAGGAGTCCTTCCCCGGCGGCGTGTTCACCCTTCAGCTGGCCCGGCCGGACGGCACCCCGGTCGCCGTCGAGGAGGCGGCGCGGCTCATGCCGGAGCCCGCAACCGGACGCAGGCTGGTCGTCCTGGACGGCGCGGCCGGCGCCTGGCAGGTGCTGCCGTTGCTGTCCGTCGTGGAGGACGCCGCCGTCCTCGTGACCAGCAGGCGCCAACTGGCCGCGGTCGTCGCCACGCACGGCGGCGCCGTGCACCGGCTCGACGTGCTCCGGTCCGCCGAGGCCCACGCGCTGCTCGCGGGACTCGTCGGCGCCGAACGGGTTGCGGCCGAGCCCGCCGCGACCCGTGAACTGGCCGCCGCGTGCGGCCACTTCCCGCTCGCCCTGCGGATCGCCGCGGGGCGGCTGCTGACCCGGCCCGGCCTGTCGGTCGCGGCCTGCGCGGCCTGGCTCGCCGAGGACCCCACGGCGCGACTGGCGCTCGCGGAGGACGCCGGACTCTCCGTCCCCGAGGTACTGGGGCAGGCCCTCGACGCGCTCGCCCCCGACCTGCGGGAGGCGTTCCTCCGGCTGGGTGCCCGCGCCGGGGCCGGGGACCCGGCGGCCGGGGAGGACGATTCGGTGCTCGAACAGCTCGTGGACGCAGGGCTGTTGGAGGACGGGCCGCCCGGCCCGTACCGCATGCACGAGCTGCTCCGCATCTACGCGCGTCGGCGCGTCCGCACGCACGAGGCCACGGCGTCGGCCGCGCCGCGCTGACCCCTCCGCCCCGAGCCGCGACCGCGTGCCACGGCCCCGCGCCGCCCGTCTTCCTGCTGTCTCCCGTTCCGCGCTCCCTCCCCGCTCCAGGCTTCCCCCCGATCCCGCCCAGACCGCACCCAGGGGTGTTCCCATGGCCCACGCCAGCTACCAAGCCGTTGCCGCGACCCGTCCCCGGATCCGCCGGGACGTGCTGTTCACCGAGACGCCCGACGGCGTGCTGTTCCACAACGCGGACGGCGGCTTCCGTCTCACCGCCAAGTCCGCGTACCGCTTCGCGACGCTGATCGTCCCCCACCTCACCGGTGAGCACTCGGTCGACGACCTGTGCCGGGGCCTCGGCGAAGCACAGCGGGCGATGGTCGGCGAACTCGTCCGGACCCTGTACGAACGGGACTTCGCGCGGCCCGTCAGCACCCCCGCCGGACCGGCGGACGCGCAGGCCGCGCCCACCCCCGACGTGGCCCGTCGGTACGCCCCCCAGATCGCCTACGCCGACCACTACGCCGATGACGCCGAAGCCCGCTTCCTGCGCTTCCGGGAGACCCGCGTGGCCGTGCTCGGCGACGACGACGTCGCCCGCTGGTGCGCGTCGAGCCTGATACGCAACGGCTGCGCGGTGGTCGGCGTGACCCCCGCCCTGGCGCCGCCCGCGCCCGGCACCCCCGTACCCGGCACCCCCGTACCCGGCACCCCCGTACCCGGCACCCCCGTACCCGGCACCCCCGCGCCCGGCACCCCCGTACCCGGCACGCCCGCGCTCGACGCCGAGGTGGCCGAGGCCGTCGCGGACGGCTGCCCGGCCGAACTCCGCATCCTGCCGCCGGCCCCCGGGCGGGAACCCGCCTGGACCGACCTGTCCGACTACGACCTCGTGGTCGTCACCGGCGGCCGCACCGCACCCGCCCGCCTGCTGCCGCTGCTGCGCGCCGGCGTCCCGGCCGGCCGCACCCTCCTGCCGGCCTGGTCGTACGGCTCCGACGTCGTGATCGGCCCGCTCATGACGCCCGGCACCCCCGGCTGCTGGGCCTGCGCCGCGCTCCGGCTCGGCGCGGCCGCCGGCCGCGACGGCGCCGCCGCGGCCGAGCTGTGGAGCACCCTGGCCCTGCCGGGCGGGCCCGCCGCGGCCGGTCCGGAGCCCGGCGGGCCGCTGGCCGCGATGATCGGCAACCTGCTGGGCTACGAGGTCTTCCGGACCACCTCCGGAGTACTGCCCGCCGAGACCGCCGGCCAGGTCATCGTGCAGGACATGGCCTCGCTGGACGTCACCGCGGAGCCGCTCCTCGCCCACCCCCGCTGCCCGTTCTGCGCCCCGGACACCGGGACGGCGAGCCGGCCCGTGGCCCCCGTGGAACTCACCGAAGCCGGCACCACCGGCACACCCGCCCTGCCCACCCTGGAGACCGCCCGCGCGGCGGACGCCCTGGTGGAGGAGTTGAACCGGCGCTCCGAGGCGCTCGTCCGCCCGTACACCGGCGTCTTCACGCGCTACGCCGACGAGCCGCTGACCCAGATCCCCCTCAAACTGACCGTGGTCGAACTCGGCACCGGCCACGCCGGCACCCGGTCCGTCGCGGCCTTCGACGTCCACCACGTCGCCGGGGCCCGGATGCGGGCCCTGGACGCCGCGGCCCTCGTCTACGCCGAGCACGTCGTCCCCGCGTACGGCGTCACCACCCGCGACGAGGGCGCGGACGCGGGAGGGACGGCGGTCGCGGAAGGCTCGCTGACCGTCGCCTCAGGTCTGCCCGGTACGGCCGCCGCCTGGCAGCGGGCCGTCTCCCTCGTCACGAAGGAGCCCGCCCTCGTGCCGGCGGGAGCCGTCCGGCCCTTCGGCCCGCACAACGCCGACCGGCTCTTCGAACGCACCCGCGCCGGCGCCGGTGCCGGCCCCTCGCCCGCCGACGCGGCCGCCGCGGGCCTGCTGTCCGCCCTCGCCCACGACGCCCTGCTGCGGGCGGTCCGCGGGGCAGCGGCCACGCCCGTACCGCTGGCGCGTGCCACCGACGCCACCGCCGACGCCGAACTCGTCTTCCTCGTACGGTCGGCGCAGCGGCTCGTGCCGGACGTCGAGCTCCTCGACCTGGGCGAGGCCGCCCGCTCCGGCGTACCGGTGCTGCTCGCCCGGGCCGGGGACCGCTGGGCGGTGGGCGCCGGCCTGGACCGCCGGACGGCCACCGTGACGGCGCTGCGGGACCTGCTGGGCGCCGTGCAGTACGAGCAGGACGAGGCCGCACCCGGCGGACCGGCCGACACCGGCGATCCGCTGCTGGCCGACCTCGACGCCCGCACGCTCACGACCTCGCCGGGCGGCGCGTCCACCGACCCGGGCCAGGACGCCGCCGACTGGCCGCAGGTGCTGGACCGGCTGCGGGCCGCCGGCCGCGACGCCTACCTCGTTCCCACCGGAACCCCGGACCTGGCCTCGGCCGGACTCCACACCGCCAGAGTGCTGCTGACCACCGCCCAGGAGCCGGGCGATGACCACTGATCCGCTGACGGCCGACGGACCCGGCCTCGCCCACGCGCTCGGCCCCGACGCGGCGGCCCGCTTCACCGCGCAGCTCGACCGCGCCCTCGCCGAACTCGGCGGCCCCCGCATCACGCCGGCCCCCCTCGGACTCGGCGACGCCTTCACCCGGCCCGCCCCGGAGGGCGCCGAGGGGGCGGCCGTGCCCGTGCACCTGTACGGCCACCAGGCGGTCGTCGGGCCGCCCGGCGGCTGCGCCCGCTGCCTGGAACGCCGCTGGCAGGCGGTACGGTCCGTGGCGCTCCGGGACGCCCTCGAACTCGGCGGCGGCACCCGGGCCGCCGGGGACTGGCCGTACGCCCACCCCTTCGCCGCCCGGGCGCTGGCCGCCCTGATCACTGCCGTCCGCGAGCCCCGCCCCGGCGCCCCGGCGCCCGGCGTCTTCCCCGACGTCAGGCTGCTGGACCTGCGGACCGGCCGGGTACGCCGGTACCCGCTGGTCCCGGACCCGGAATGCCCGCTCTGCGCCACCCCGGGCGAGGACACCGCCGCCGCGGCGGTGCCCGATCTGGCTCCGGCGCCGAAACACCGGCCCGGGGTGTTCCGTACCCGGCCCGTCGAGTCGTACGGGATCGACGTGGCGGCCTTCGCGAACCCGCTGTGCGGGGCGCTGGGGCCCTCCCTCGTCCAGGACGTCTCGTCCACGTCCACCTCGGCGACCATCGGCTGCTTCTCCATGCGCTCGGGCGAGTACCTGCGCGAGACGTTCTGGGGCGGTCACACCGACTCCTTCGCCCGCAGCGCGCACGTGGGGGTCCTGGAGGGGCTGGAGCGCTACGCCGGGATGCGGGCCCGGTCCCGGACCACGAGCGTCACCGGCTCCCTGGCGCGGTTCGGCGCCGACGCGGTCGACCCGCGGGACGTGGGCCTCTACAGCGAGGCCTTCCACCGGGCGAACCCGCGCGTGCGGCCCTTCGAGCCGGACCGGGAGATCGCGTGGGTGTGGGGATGGTCGCTGCGCGACCGGGCGCCCCGCCTGGTCCCGGAGATCCTGACGTACTACCACGCCCCGGGCCTGGAGAACCGGTTCGTGCAGGAGAGCTCCAACGGCTGCGCCTCCGGCGGCAGTCTGGCCGAGGCCGTCTACTTCGGCCTGATGGAGGTCATCGAGCGCGACGCGTTCCTGCTCACCTGGTACGGGCGGCAGCCGCTGCCGGAGATCGACCCGGCGAGCAGCTCCCGGCACTCCACGCGCGCGATGGTCGACCGGCTGGCGATGTACGGCTACCGGGCCCGGTTCTTCGACACCCGGATCACCTTCCCGGTCCCCGTCGTCACGGCGGTCGCCGAACGCTTCGACGGCGGCCCCGGCCGGATGTGCTTCGGTGCCGGCGCCGGCCTCGACCCCGAGTCCGCCCTGGCCTCGGCGCTGTGCGAGATCGCCACGGACGCCGTCAACCTGCCCGGACGCACCGAGCGCGACGAGACCCGGCTGCGCGCCATGGCGGCCGACTTCGACCTGGTCACGGCACTGCACGACCATCCGCTCGTCTACGGGATCCCGGACATGGGCGTGCACGCGGACTTCCTGCTGCGCAGCCCCCGTACCGCCGCCGGCACCGGTACCGCCGCCAACACCGCCGCCGGCACCTGCAACGGAACCGCCGCCGGCACAGCCGCCGGGACCGGAGCCGACCGCGACCGCCTGCGGAACGTCGCCGAGCTGGCCTGGCCCGACGCCTGGGGAGCTCCCGCCTCCGACGACGTGCGCACCGACCTGGAGCGGTGCGTGTCGGCGGTCACGGCCGAGGGGTTCGACGTCGTGGTCGTCGACCAGACGATGCCCGAGCAGCGGGCCCTCGGACTGCACACGGTGAGCGTGCTCGTCCCCGGCCTGCTCCCCATCGACTTCGGGTGGTCCCGGCAGCGGGCCCTCGGCATGCCGCGGATGCGGACCGGCCTGTTCGCCGCCGGTCTGCGCGAACGGCCCCTGGAGCCCGGCGACCTCAACCCGGCACCCCACCCCTTCCCCTGACCGGCCACCGCCGGCGTCCGCCCCGAACGCAGGAGGACCCATGGGCCACGCCCATGTCTACGCCCACGAGATCATGCACCGCGGCCGGGTGCCCATGGAGCCCGCCGACTTCGTCCCCGACTGGGCCGACCGCCCCCGCAAGGCCAAGTTCCACCCGGACGCCGAGACGCTCCCGCTGCCCGCGCCGCCCCCGCCGGCCACCCCGCCGCAGCCCGTGCCCGGATTCACCCTGCCGCTGCTGGCCGGGATGCTCGGGGACTCGTACGGGCTGACCGGCCGACGGCTGGCGGTACAGGCCAACACCGACCTGGCCGCCCTGCCGCACTACACCCACGCCAACTGGTCGCGCGGCACCGCCTCCGGCGGCGGCCTCTACCCGGTGGCCGTCCACTGGGCGGCCGGCCCGGGCGGACCGCTGATACCCGGCCTCTACCACTACGCGCCGCACCGGCACGGGCTGCGCCGGCTGCTGGCGGGCGACGTCACGGGCGACGTACGGGAGGCCCTCGGCCCGGGCGCCGGCGCCGCCGGGCAGGCCACGCAGTACCTCGTCCTCAGCGTCAAGTACTGGCAGAACGCCTTCAAGTACAACAGCTTCTCCTTCCACGCCGTCAGCATGGACGTCGGAGCGCTCGTGCAGACCTGGCGGCTGTGGGCGGCGCAGTACGGGCTGCGCATCGACCCGGTGCTGTGGTTCGACGAGGAACACGTGGCCCGGCTGCTGGGCGTGGCGCCCGAGCAGGAGGGCGTCTTCGCCGTCGTCCCCCTGACCTGGCAGGGCGCGCGGGAGCCCGGGCACGCCGGAGCGACGGGCGCCACCACGCGCCACCGGGACCTCGAACGCTCCCGCCGCGTCATCGAGTTCGAGACGCTGCGCCGCATCCACCGGGCCACCGCGGGCCGGGCGGCCGACCGTCCGGCGCCGGGAGCGCTGGACGCGGCGGCCGCCTTCCCGCCCCGCGGCGCGGATCCGCTGCCCCTGCCCGTTCCCCCCGCGCCGCCGGTCACCGTCACCCGGGCCCTGCGCGCACGCCGCAGCAGCTTCGGCCGCTTCGACGCCTCCCGCCCGCTCGCGGCCGGACAGCTCGCCGCCCTGCTGGCCGACTGCGCGGCCACCCGGTACGCAACGGAGGCCGAGCGCCCCGGCAGTCCCGCCCTCACCTCGCTGTACGCCTTCGTCAACCACGTCGAGGGCATCGCCCCCGGCACCTACGCCTACGACCGGACCGCCCACACCCTGCGCCCGGTCAGGCCGGGACCGCCCGGCCCCTTCCTGCAGCGCGCCTACTTCCTCTCCAACTACAACCTCGAGCAGGCCGGGGCGGTGCTCGTCCCGACGGTCCGCACCACCGCCGTGCTGGACGGCGTCGGCGACCGCGGCTACCGGCTCGTGGGCGGCGCCGTCGGAGCCGTCGCGCAGACCTTCTACACCACCGCCGCGGCCCACGGCCTCGGCGCCGGCGTGGCCCTCGGCTTCGACAACATCTCCTACATCGAGGAGCTCGGGCTGACCGGCACCGACGAGGCACCCCTGCTGATCATGCTCGCGGGCCACGAGCGTCCGCACCCTGCCGACTTCCGCCACGAGATCGCCTGAAGGGGGCGGGACGATGACCACCACCGACTGGCACGCGGGCGACCGGTTCATGCTGCGCGTCGCAGGACTCGCCCTGTCCGACGTCGAGGCGCTGCGCGCCGACGGCACCCGCCGCTGGGCCGAGGACGTCCTCGCCGCCGAGACCGGCCTGCGCCGGGGCGCCGAACGCCTGGGGGAGGTGCTCCACACGGCCGTCGCGGCCACCGACCCGGCACCGGACGGCCCGGGCACGGCCCAGCGCCGCGCACTGCTGCGGCTGCGCCGCCAGATCCACAACGACCGGCTCCCGGCCAGGCCGGACGCCTCGACCGAGACCGCCGTCGAAGCCGTGGCCGCCGTGGACGAGGCCGCCGCCGAGCACCTGGCCGGCTGGCTGCACCGGCGCCGCCTGCTGGACAAACTGCTGGCCGAGGGGCCGCCGCTGCTCACCGCCGACCTCGCCCGCAACCGGACCGCCCTGCGCGCCCTGGTCGCCGACGAGCGGCTGCGTCACGGCCTGCTGCTGGCATCGCCGGTGCTCGAAGGGCAGCTCGACGGATACGCCCGCGCCGAGGGCGTGCCGACCGGGCGGGCCCGCAAGGCCGAGCGGTCCGTCCTGTCGTACGTGTACCGCACGGCCTGCAAGACGAGCCCGTTCAGCACCCTCACCGCTGTGGCCACCGGCCGCTTCACGGACACCGCGGGAGGGGACGCGCCGGACGGGATCCGGGTGGCCGACACGTGGAGCAGCCACGTCCGGCTCAACGTCGTGGTCCTCGCCCGGCTCGCCGAGCTGATCCTGGCCGACCCGGAGCGCCGCCGGGACCTGCCGCTGCGCCCTGCCTCCGGCTGGGGCCACGAGGACGACCGGATCCGCTACGTGCGGAGGTCGGTCACGGCCGGCGACGACGCGGCCGCCGTCACCTTCGACGCGGTCGAGGACCGGCTGTTCTTCCTGCGCCGCAGTGGGACCCTGGAGCGGCTCCTCGGCCTGTTCGCCGAGCGTCCCGAACTGCGCCACCGGGAACTGACGGACTGGCTCGCGGCCGAGCACGCCGCCGGCCCCGCGGAATGCGAGGCGTACGTCTCCGCCCTCCTCCAGCTCGGCCTGGTGCGCGTGCCCCTCCTCGACACCCACGTGCACGACGACGACCCGCTGTGCTCCTTCCGGCAGGCACTGGCCTCGCTGGAGCGGCCCTGGGCCGACCGGCTCGCCGCCCTGCTCGAAGCGCCCGCCGCCGCCCTGGCCGGCTACCCGGCGGCGGGGCACGCGGAACGGGCCGGTCTGCTGCGGGTGCTGCGCAGCGGCCTGCACCGCGCCCAGGAGGAACTCGGAGCACCGGACGCGGCCCTGCCGCAGACCCTGCTCTACGAAGACGTGAGCGCCGGCCGCGAGCTGCCCTGCCCGCCGCGCGACTGGACCGCGCTGCGGTCGGTCGAGCGGATCCTGCCCGCCTTCGACCTCACGCTGGCCCAGCGGATCACCTTCGAGGGCTTCTTCACCGCCCGCTACGGGGCGGGGGGCCGGTGCGAGGACCTCCTGGGGCTGGTGCACGACTTCCACGAGGACTTCTTCGACCAGTACCTGTCGTTCACCGCACGGCGCAAGCCCTTCGACGAGCAAGGCGAGTACGTCCCGGAGGAGAACTGGCTGGGCCTGCCGGGCATTCGCGCCCTGGACGCGGCGCGCCGCACGTTCATCGGCCGGATGCGGCAGGCCTGGGCGGCGCACGAGGGCGAGCACGGGCGCGACGCGACGGCCGTCCTGCGCCTCGACGAAGCGGACCTCACGGCGGTCGCGGACGAACTCGGCGCGATCGCCCCGCGGTTCGCGCCGCGCTGCCACCACCTGCAGTTCGGCACCGATCCCGCCGACGGCACCCCGCTGACCGTGCTGAACCGCTCCTACGGCGGACTGTCCTTCCCCTTCAGCCGCTTCACCCACGTCTACGACGGGACGGGCGCGGACCTCTCCGACTCCCTGCGCGCCACCGCGCACGCGGTCACCCCGCCCGGCGCGGTCCTCGCCGAGGTCACCGGCGGCCCCGTCACCACCAACCTCAACCTGCACGGACGGCTGACGGACCACGAGATCGTCTGCCCGGGCGAGAGCGGCACCCTGCCGCCGGAGCGCCGGCTGCACCTGGACGACCTGTACGCCGAACACGTGCCGGCCACCGGGCGCGTGGTGCTGCGGTCGCACCGCCTGGGCTGCGAGGTGGTCCCCGTCTACCTCGGCTACCTGGTGCCGCTCGCGCTGCCCGCCGTCCCGCGCACGCTCCTGCTGCTGTCCCCGTCGTCGATGTCACCGCTCGACGTGTGGGCGGGCGTACCGCTGGGCGCAGCCCGCGACAACGTGACCACCCGGCCGCGGGTGGTCCACGGCGACGTCGTCCTGAGCCGCCGCAGCTGGACCACCACCGCCGGCGACCTGCCCGTCCAAGGAGCCCAGGAGGCACGGCACTTCCTCGACTGGCAGCGCTGGCGCCACGCCCACGGCCTGCCGGAGCAGGTGTTCGCGACCGTGACGGCCGGGCCGTCCGCCGCCGGGGCCAAGCCGAGTCACGTCGACTTCGCGAGCCTGCTGTCGCTCGCGGCCTTCGAGACACTGCTGCGCGACCCGGCCCACCGGGTCGTCTTCCGCGAGATGCTCCCCGACGCCGCAGGCCTGCACGTCCACTCGGCGCGCGGCGCGCACGTGGCCGAACTGGCCGTCGAGACCTTCACCACCCCCCGAGACGCAGCAGACCAGGAAGGCGGCACGCGATGTCCGAGATGACCCCGTCCACCACCGGCACCCGCGCCGACACCCGCGGCGCCTGGCAGGCCCTGCACATCTTCTACGCCGCCAACCCGCAGCCCCTGCTGGTGCAGTGCGTCCGGCCGCTGATCGCCGGACTCACCGCCGACGGCCTGCTCGCCGGCCACTTCTTCATCAACTACTGGCTGGAGGGCCCGCACGTCCGGCTCCGGCTGCGACCCGCCACGCCGGAGGCGGAGTCCGAGGTGCGGCGCCGCTCCGAGGACGCCGTGGCCACCTTCCTCAAGGCTCGGCCGGCCCTCTACGAGGTCGACTCCGGATTCCTCAACGAGTTCTACAACGCCCTCTTCGACATCGAGTTCCCGGAGGGTGACCGGGCCGCCTTCACGGGGCCCGACGGCCGGATGAACCTGCGGCCGAACAACGCGTACTCCCGTGAACCGTACGAACCCGAGTACGGCAAGTACGGCGGCCCCGCCGGCGTCGAACTCGCCGAATGGCATTTCGCCCGCTCCAGCGATCTGGTCATCGACGCGCTGCACCGCATGAACCTGCACCTGCGCACCGTCCTGCTGGGCACCTCCGCCCAGCTGATGATGGTCATGGCGGGCGTCTTCCTGCCCGACCGGGAGGAACTCGCCGGATATCTCGACCGCTACTACGAGTTCTGGCACCGGGCCTTCCCCGGCACCGGGTTCATCGGATCCGAGGAGTACGACCGGACCTACGGGCAGACCGCGCCCGGGCTGGGCCGCCGCTTCGCCGCCGTACGTGCCGCGCTCGCCTCGGGGGACACCGGCCGGCTCCCGGCCTTCCTCGCGGGGTGGGCGGAACACTGCCACGAGCTGCGCGAGCGCGCCGAGGCCCTCGCCGTCGCCGGGGAGCTCGTCTTCCGGTCCTGGGACGGCACCCGCGACGAACGGGTGACGGACCCCGCCGAGGCCCTGCCACTGCTGCTCTCTCCCTACATGCACATGACCAACAACCGGCTGCACGTCACCATCCGGGACGAGGCCTACCTGGCACACCTGCTGGGGCGGGTGCTGCGCGAGGACGGGGTCCCGGCCGGGGGAACGGCGGTCGCCACGTGACCGGACTCCTGGACCACCGGCCCGCGCTGCGGCCCGAGGTCCTGCTCTCCCCGCCCCTCCTGGACGGGCCCGCGACCGTGCACCTGGTCAAGGACCCGGTCTCCGGAGCCTCGTTCGAGATCGGCCCCAAGGAGCACTTCCTCGTCTCCCGGCTGGACGGCTCCCGGAGCCTGGCCGAGATCGGCACCGAGTACGGACGCGTCTTCGGGCGACGGCTCGGAGAGGGCAACTGGCAGCAACTGCTGGCCCTCCTCGGCAGCCGACGGCTGCTCGCCGGCGGCCCGGCCCCGGACCCCGTCCCGCCCACCAGGACCTCCGGCAAGCCGTTCCGGGGCACCCTCCTGCGCGGCACGCTGCGCCTGGTCGCGGACGCCGACGCCACGACGGCCCGCCTGCACCGCGCGCTGCGCCCGCTCCTGCACCCGGCGGTGCTCGGCGTCCTGCTGCTCGGCTGCCTGACCATGGAGACCGTGCTCGCCACGTCCCTGGGCGAGCTCGCGGTGGCCTTCGGATGGTTGCTGCGCCATCCGGCGCCCCTGCTGGCCGTGGCCACCCTCATGTGGCTGAGCACGGCCCTGCACGAGTTCGCGCACGGCATCGCCGCCCGCCACGTCGGCGGGACCGTCGGCGAGATCGGACTGCGCTGGCGGCTGCCCGTCGCCATCATGTACTGCACCGTCGACAACTACCGCTTCCTGCGGCGGCGTCGGCACCAGCTGGCGGTCGCCGCCGCCGGAGCCTTCGCCAACCTGCTGTTCCTGCTGCCGTTCTGGCTCTGGTGGGCGACGCTGCCCGCGGGCGACGACCCCACCCGGCGGACCCTCTCCGCACTGCTGCTCATCGGCAGTGCCCAGGCGCTCGTCAACCTGGCCCCGCTGCCCCCGCTGGACGGCTACACGATGCTCGGCCACGGCCTGCGCGTCACCCGGCTGGCACCCGCCAGTTCGGGATACCTCCGTCTGCGGATGCGCGACCGGACCGCCGCCGCCGCGTACCCGCCGCGCGCCAGAAGGCTCTACCTCGGCTACGCCGTCGGCTCCACCGCGCTGGTCCTGCTGCTGGCGGCCGGCCTCACCGGAGCCGTCTGGTACGCCGCCACCACCTGAACCCACGACACCCCGAACATCCCGTACGACAGACACAGAGGGACGCACGACCCATGACGACAGACAGCACCCAGCCGCCCGACTCCCCGGCCATCGCCGTCCGGGACGTCCACAAACGCTACGGCGACCGCCGGGCGGTGGACGGGATCTCCCTGGACGTGCGCCGCGGTGAGTTCTTCGGGCTCCTCGGCCCCAACGGAGCCGGCAAGACCACCCTCATCGAAATCATGGAGGGCCTGCGCCGGGCCGAGGGCGGCACGGTCACCGTCCTGGGCCAGAGCCCCTGGCCCCGCAACACCGCCCTGCTGCCCCGGATGGGCGTACAGACCCAGGCCTCGGCCTTCTTCGTACGCCAGAGCGCGCGCGAGCACCTCGCCACCGTGGCCGGCCTCTACCGCCGCGGCCCTGCGGCCGCGGACCGCACCCTGGAGAGCGTCGGGCTCACCGGACAGCGCGACGTCATGGTGGAGAACCTCTCCGGCGGCCAGCGCCAGCGCCTGGCCATCGCCTCCGCACTCGTCCACGAACCGGAGCTGATCTTCCTGGACGAGCCGACGGCCGCCCTGGACCCGCAGGCCCGGCGCGACCTGTGGGAGGTGCTGCGCGCCCTCAAGGACCAGGGCCGCACCATCGTCTACACCACCCACCACCTCGACGAGGCCGAGGCGTTGTGCGACCGGGTCGCCATCCTCGTCGGCGGCCGGATCGCCGCGCTCGACTCGCCCCACCGGCTGGTCACGGCGGCCGGCGCGCCCTCGCGCCTGCTGCTGCCCGCCGGCCGGCTCGCCGTCGAGGAGGCCGCGGCGCTCCCCGGCGTGGACCGTGCCGTCCTGCAGGGCGGCTCCCTCGTCCTGGAGACCGCCACACCCGGCAAGGTCCTCCAGGCCGTCGACGCCCTCACCGGACTGGACGGGGTGATGACCCGCACGGCCACGCTCGAGGACGTCTACCTCGAACTCACCGGCGCCGCACACCCCGGCCCCCAGGCGGGCTCCCACATGCAGACGGAGTACCAGGCATGAGCGCATACACGGCCCTGACCGCCGCAGGCTACCGGGCGCAGGTCCGGGACAAGGCCACCCTCTTCTTCACCTTCGCCTTCCCGCTGCTCTTCCTGGTCGTCTTCGGCCTGATCTTCAGCGGGCAGGACGTCGAGGAGACCGGCCGCCCCTACATCTCCTACATCGCGCCCGGGGTGATGTCCTGGGGCGTCGCCAACGCGGCCGTCTTCGGCATCGCCTTCACCCTGATGCAGTGGCGGCGCGACGACCTGCTCCGCCTGATCCGGCTGACACCGACCCCACTGACGACCGTGCTCGCCTCGCGGTACGTCCTGGCCCTGGTCGTGGGCGTGGCGCAGGCGGCCGTGTTCGTCGCGGTGGCCATGCTCCCCGGTTTCGGGCTGACGCTGGACGGACGCTGGCCGCTGGTGCTGCCCGCCCTGGTGCTCGGCATCACCGCCTTCCTCGCCATAGGCGTGATCGTCGGCACCTACGCGAACACCCCGGAGGCCGTCGCCGCCATCGCCAACTGCCTGATGGTCCCGATGGCCTTCCTGTCCGGCTCGTTCCTGCCGCTCGACATGATGCCGTCGTGGCTGCAGTCGGTCTCCCTCGTCCTGCCGCTGCGCTACCTCAACGACGCCGCCACCGGCGCGCTCACCGGCACCGGGACCCTCGCCGACATCGGCACCGGCTGCGCGGTACTCCTCGGCTTCGCCCTGCTCTTCGGCGCGATCGGGCTCAAGACCTTCCGCTGGAGCAACCGGACATGACCACGCCCCCGTCGCGTCCGCCCGCACCGGACGGGACGCCCCTGGAATCCGCCCGGCGGGACCTCGCGGCAGCGCTGGAGCCGCGCGGCGCCGTCGTGGTGACCCTGGGCGTGCACGACGCCCTGGGACCGCGCACCTGCGACCCGTTCGCCGCGGTCCGGCCGCGGGCCACCGTCCACCTCACCGCCCGGGAGGTGCTGGTCGGCCCGTGGGGCGGCGACGGCGGCGCACCGGCGTGCGGCCAGTGCCTGGCCATGCGCCGCCAGCGGCTGCGCAGCCGCAGCGAGCGCGACGCGCTGGAGACCGGCCACGGGCCCGGCACACCCGCCGGCCCCGAATGGCCGCTGCTGTCCCCGTACGCGCACGACGCGGTGTACGCGCTGCACGAGGCCGTCCACGGCGGCCGGGTCACCGCACCCGCCGGGGCCGCGGCCGACCGCTCCCTGCCCCAGGTGTCCCGGCTGGACCTGGCGACGCTGCGGATCCGGACGTACCCGCTGCTGGCCGACCCGCTGTGCCCGGACTGCGGCCCGCGGGGCACCGACGCGCCGCGGCCCTTCACCCCGGCGTCCCGTCCCAAGCCCGGACCCGGCGCACAGCGGCTGCGCGCCGCCTCCTCGTACCCGATGCCGTACTCGGCGCTGGCCAACCCGGTGACCGGGGTGCTCGGCGGCGGGACCTGGCTGAACGTCACCTCGCCGACCACCGCCCCGGTCGCGGGGAGCGTCTTCATGCGCGGGTACGCGGGCCTGACGGACGTCACGTGGAGCGGGCAGGCCAACAGCTTCGCCGCCAGCCGCGACCTCGCCCACCTGGAAGGGCTGGAACGGTACGCCGGCACCCACCGCCGCACCGGGAACACCCTGCTCACCGCCTCCTACGCGGAACTGGGCGACCGGGCGCTCGACCCGGCCGCGTGCGGGTTCTACGCGCCGGAGACCTACCGCGACGACCCGCTCGTGTCCCCCTTCGACCCCGAGCGGCCGATCCCGTGGGTGTACGGGCACTCGCTGCGCGACGACCGTCCCGTGCTGGTCCCGGCCCGGCTGGTGCACTACAGCGCCGGTGTCGCCGCCGACAACTTCGTCTTCGAGTGCTCCAACGGCTGCGCCATCGGCAGCTGCCCGGAAGAGGCCCTGCTCGGCGCCCTGCTCGAACTGGTCGAGCGGGACGCGTTCCTGCTCGCCTGGTACGGCGGCCTGCAGCTGACCGAGATCGACCTGGCGAGCGTGCCGGGGACCGCGGTGCGCACGATGGCCGACCGGGCGGCGCTCCAGGGCTACGACGTGCACGCCTTCGACAACCGTGTGGACCTGGCGGTCCCGGTCGTCACCGGGCTCGCGGTACGCCGCGACGGCGGCCCCGGACTGTTCTCCTTCGGCGCCGGCGCCGCGCTCGACCCGGCGACGGCGGTGGAGGCAGCGCTGTCGGAGGTGCTCACCTACATCCCGCACCTGCCGCGCCAGGTCGCGGAGCGACGCGGCGAACTGGAGGCGATGGCAGCCGACTTCGGCAGGGTGCGGCACCTGAAGGACCACGCCCAGCTGTACGGGCTGCCGGTGATGGCGGAGCACGTACGGCCCTACCGTGAGCCGGTCGCCGTCCGCACGATGGACGAGGCCTACCGGTCCTGGACGGACCACGGACGGCCCCGCACCGGCGACCTCCGCGACGATCTGCTGTGCGTGGTGGGGGAGCTGACGGGCGCCGGACACGACGTCATCGTCGTCGACCAGACCACGCCCGAACAGCAGCGGATCGGCCTGCACACGGTCTGCGCGGTGGTGCCGGGTCTGCTGCCGATCGACTTCGGCTGGTCCCGGCAGCGCGCCCCGTACCTGCCGCGCCTGCGCACCGCGCCCCGGCGCGCGGGACTGCGGCCGGCCGACCTCACCGACGCCGACGTCCGCCTGGTCCCGCACCCGTTCCCGTAGACACGTGCCCGACGGGCGGATGCCCCGGTCCCCGCAACCGCGGGGACCGGGGCACCCGTGTGTCCGCGGCCCGACGGGTCAGGCGGAGCAGGAAGTGGTGCTGGTGGTGGAGGAGCAGGTCGAGGTGGAGCTGCAGCTCGTGGAACCGGCGAGCACGACCTCGCTGGCGTCCGAGTAGTCGGAGATCTCGAAGGTCTCGGACTCCAGCTCCAGGATCTCGTCCGCGAGCGAGGCGAGGGGCGACTTCTCCATGGTGACTCCTTCTGGTGAGGGGACCGCACCGGGCCGTGCCCGGTGCCTGCACCATCAGAGCCGGTGCCGCCGTCAACGGACCCGTCGCAGTGCTGACACTCCTCTGACACCGGGTGTCAGCGCCCTGCCGTGCCCGCTCCGCACCCATGGCCCGATCATGACCCCATGACCGGCCACGCCTCCGTTCCGCTCGCCCGGCTCGACGAGCACCTGCGCGACCTGACGGCCTTCTACCTGGAACTGCACCGTGACCCGGAGCTGTCGGGAGCGGAACGGCGCACGGCGGACCGCTTCGCCGGACGGCTGGAGTCGGCGGGGTACGCGACCTGGCGCGGCATCGGCGGGCACGGTGTGGCGGGCGTGCTGCGCAACGGTGACGGGCCGACGGTCCTGCTGCGGGCCGAACTCGACGCCCTGCCGGTACGGGAGACGACCGGGCTGCCGTACGCGGCCGACGGGGAGGCGGCGCACGCCTGCGGGCACGATCTGCACCTGGCCGCGGCGGCGGGCACGGCCGAACTGCTCGCACGGACGCCTCGGGCCTGGCGCGGCACCCTCGTGGTGGCCGGGCAGCCCGCCGAGGAGACGCTGGAGGGGGCCGGGGCGATGCTGGCCGACGGCCTCTACCGGCGGTGCGGCCGGCCCGACGACGTCCTGGCCCAGCACGCGGCGCCGCTGCCGGCGGGGATGGTCGCGCACGGGTACGGGCCCATGACGGCGGGCAGCGTCACCCTCCGGGTGGTGGTGCACGGCCGGGGCGGGCACGCGGGCGCCCCGCACCTCGCGGTGGACCCGGTGGTGGCCGCGGCACACGTGGTGACCCGGCTCCAGACGGTGGTGGCGCGGGAGGCCGCCCCCGCGGACCAGGTGGCGGTGACCGTCGGTTCCTTCCGGGCGGGGGAGCGGGCGAACGTCATCCCGGACCGCGCCGAACTGGCCCTGACCGTAAGGGCGGTGAGCGAGGCCTCGCTGGCCCGGGCCGCCGCGGCCGTGGAGCGGATCGTGCGCGCCGAGTGCGCCGCCGCCGGCTGCCCCCGCGATCCGGAGGTCGTCCGGCTGTCGCAGTCCCCCGTCACGCACCCGGATCCCGCTCTGACGTCCGCCGTACGGGAGGCGCACACGGCCGAGTTCGGGGCGGAGCGGGTGGCGATGTGGCCGCCCTCGCTCGCGACGGAGGACTTCGCGCTCTTCGGTGACGCGGGCGCGGACGTGCACGGCGAGCGGGGCATCCGGCTCGGCTACTGGATGGTGGGCACGGTCGGTCCGGCCGCCTGGTCCCGTGCGCCGGGTGCGACGGCGGCGCAGAAGCTGGCCGCCCTCCCCGCCAACCACGCCCCCGACTTCGCCCCGGACGCGCGCACCGCCCTGCCGTCCGCCGTCCGCGCCCTGACCAGCGCGGCCCTGGCCCGCCTGGGCCGCCCCTGAACGGATCACGACCCGTTTTCGGTGGAACCGAAGACTCCGGCCCGCTGGGCCGCTCGCGTACGTGACCTCATTCCCCTGGCCTGGGCCGTGTGGTTCGTCTCCCGGATCGTGTCCCACGCGGCACGAGGCGCACGCCCGGGGGTGCGGTGCCGAGCGCGGTCCTCCACGCCGTCGGCACGGCGGCCGGTGGCGTGTCCGGCCCGCTGATCTCCGCCGGGCTCGCATCGCCACCCCGCTCTCGGCCCGCGCCTCCGCGCCGGCGGTGTGACCCGGCGTCCAGGGGGTGTGCGCCGTCCGTGGTCGTCAGGGCGGGAACGGGCAACCCACGGGACGCCCGCACGGCCGCACGAGTGAAGCGGGAACGGACCGGGCAGGCGTACACCGGGCGCAACTCCGGACATGTCACGGAATGCGGCGTTTCTCTATGACTCCGGGAGAGCCGGTACATGCCTCTCCAGATACTGCACCTCGACCTGCAAGGCCGGAGCGCCGCGGCACAGGCCCGGCGCGCGGCCCGCGCGGACCTCGTCACGGCGGCCGAGGACGACGGGGGTCCCTCCCGCCCCTCGCGCTGGACACGGCGCTCCTGCTGATCAGCGAGCCCGTCACCAACGCCGTCCGCCATACGAGCGGCGGCTGCCTGCTGGAGGTCCGTCTCGCGTCGGAGGGCATCGACATCGAGGTCACCGACACCAGCGACGAGCCGGAACCCGGACGACCCGACCGGCGCGGCGCGGGCGGCTGGGGGGTGGCACCTGGTCAACCGGCTGGGAACCGACCTCTGCATCCGCCACCACGCGGCGGGAGGCAAGACGATCCACGTCCGCGTCCCGCGCTAGGGATCCGCGTCCCGCGTCAGGGCACGGCGCGGGCCCGCAGGACGCGGGCCGGCTGCTGGCCCCCGCCCGTCGCCAGCACCCGTACCTCGCCGCCGCTGCTGATCTCGGCCCGGACGATACCGGTGGCGTCCTCGTACACGGGATGCCCGCCGGGTCCCGCCGCGCTGGTGCGGGTCATCCGGACGACGTCCTCCCCGACGCCGTCCGCCGCGGCGAAGACCACCTCGTAGGACTCCGCGTCCCCGTGCACCGTACCCATGGCCGACCCTCCTGCCCTGACGTCTGCCGTTCGCCGGCGGTGGCCGACTTCCCACCTGCCACGCTAAGCCCGCCCGGCCGCTCTGTCCTCACGGCCCGCGCGCCCCGGCCTCAGCCGACGGGCCGCACCACGAACGCCACGGCGTCCACCGCCCCGCTGCGGCGGAAGTGCAGGACGAACGGGATGGCATCACCCACCCGGTGGCGGGCCTTCACCCGGATCGTCAGGTCCAGGGTGGCCGGTGTCATCACGAGGAAGTCGCCCGCGGGGATGTTCGCCGACGGGACCGCCCGCACCCGCACCGCGTCGCCGGCCTCCCCGCCGCGCTCGTGGCGGTTCAGCACGATCCCGTCGGCGGCCGGAGAGGTGACCGACACCAACTGGTCGTCGGAGTCACCGGTGTTGGCGATCCGGAAGAAGGCAGCCGTGTGCTCCTTCCCGGCCTGCGGGACCAGGACCCGGCCCACACCCACGTCGATCCGCGCGGGGCTGCCCGCCGCACCCGCCTTCGTCCAGGCCGTCAGCCCCACCAGCATCGTCAGGCAGGCCATCACGGGGACCAGCCCGGCGAGCAGCCCGTCGCGCAGGCTCCGACGACCGGGCGTGCGGCCTTCCGCCGCCGTGACCGCCCGGTACACCGCCCGGTACACGGTCCTGCGCACCGACCGGGCCACCGTCCGGAGGAGGTCACTCATCAGCGGGAAGCCTTCCGGACGGGGGTGCCGAGGCGTTTCGGCGCGGGATGCCAGGTGCACAGGCGCAGGCTGTTGGCCACCACGAGCAGCGAGCTCGCGGACATCGCGGCGGCGGCGAGCATGGGGCCCAGCAGCCCCACGGCCGCCAGGGGGACGGTCACCGCGTTGTAGCCGAACGCCCAGACCAGGTTGAGCCGGATCGTCGCCAGGGTGCGTCGCGCGAGGCGGACCGCGTCGGCGACCGCCTCGATGTCGCCCCGTACGAGGGTCACGTCGGCGGCGCCGATGGCCACGTCCGTGCCGCTGCCCATCGCGATCCCGAGATCGGCCTCCGCCAGGGCCGCGGCGTCGTTGACCCCGTCCCCGATCACGGCCACCCGGCGGCCCCCGCTGCGCAGCTCCCGTACCAGCGCCGCCTTGCCCTCCGGCGTGCAGTGGGCGCGGACCTGCGTGATGCCCAGCTCGCGGGCGACGGCCCGCGCGGTGGCCTCCCGGTCGCCGGTCGCCAGGACCGGCTCCACGCCGAGGCGCCGCAGCCGGTCCACCGCCCGGTAGCTGCCGGGCCGCAGGACGTCGCCCAGCGCGATGAGCGCCTCGTCGAAGCCGTCCACCCGGACCAGGACCGGGGTGAGCGCGGCGGCCTCCGCCTCGGCCAGTGCCCGTGCCAGTGAGGCGGGCAGGCCCTCGCCCGGAGTGCGCACCTCCACGCGCCGGCCCTCCACGATGCCCGTCACGCCGCTGCCGGGGACGGCCAGGAAGCCGACGACCCCGGGCAGCGGACCCTCGGTGGCGCGCTGCGCGCACGAGACGACCGCACGGCCCAGCGGATGCTCGGATCCCTGCTCCACCGCCCCGGCCAGCCGGAGTGCCGCGTCCCGGCCGATCCCTCCGGCCGTCTCCGTGACCCGTACGACGGACATGTGGCCGGTGGTGAGGGTGCCCGTCTTGTCCAGGACGATGACGTCGACGTGCCGCAGGGCCTCCAGCGCCTGCGGCCCTCTGACCAGGATGCCGAGACGGGCGCCGCGGCCGGTGGCGGCCATGAGCGCGGTGGGCGTGGCCAGGCCCAGAGCACACGGACAGGCCACGACGAGGATCGCCACCGCCGCGGTCACGGCCGCCTGGGGGTCGGCTCCGGCGCCGAGCCAGAAGCCGAGCACGGTGACGGCCAGGGACAGCACGGCGGGGACGAATACGCCCGCCACCTTGTCGGCGAGGCGCTGGGCCCGCGCCTTGCCCGCCTGCGCCTCGGTGACCAGGTGCGTGATCCGGGCCAGCCGGGTGTCGGCGCCGACCGCCGTGGCCTGGACGAGGAGCAGCCCGCCCATGTTGACGGCGCCCCCCACCACCGCCCGGCCGGGGCCCACCTCGACGGGATCGCTCTCCCCGGTGATCAGCGACAGGTCCAGGGCCGAGTTCCCCGAGACCACGACGCCGTCGGTGGCGACCCGCTCCCCGGGCCGGACGACGAAACCCTGCCCCGGCACGAGCTCCTCTATGGGCAGGAGACGTTCCCTGCCGTCCTCGCGCACGGTCACGTCCTTGGCGGCCAGGCCGGCGAGGGAGCGCAGTGCCGCGCCCGTCCCGCGCCGGGCGCGCGCCTCCAGATGGCGGCCGGTCAGCACGAAGAGGGGAACGGCGACGGCCGCCTCCAGGTAGACGTGCGCGGCCTCCGTTCCGGCCTGCGGGAGGAGGCTGAACGGCATCCGCATGCCGGGATCACCCGCGCCGCCGAGGAACAGCGCGTACAGGGACCAGGCGAAGGACGCCACGACGCCGATCGAGACGAGGGTGTCCATGGTGGCCGCCGAGTACCGCAGCCCGCGGGCCGCCCGTACGTGGAACGGCCAGGCGCTCCAGACGACCACGGGGGCGGCCAGGACGAGGCACAGCCACTGCCAGTGGCGGAACTGCAGGGCGGGCACCATCGACAGGACGAGGACGGGCAGGCAGAGGAGCGTGGTGATCAGCAGGCGTTCGCGGTCCCTGCGGGCCTCCTCTCGGGTCGGACCGGCCGGGTCGGCCGGGTCGTCCGGGTCGTCCGGGTCGGTCGGGCCGGTCGGAGCACCGGAGGCACCGGGGCCGGTGGCGGCCGCCGGGACGGTCCGTGAAGCGGGCGGCGGCACCACCTCCGTCCCGTATCCGGCCCGTTCGACCGCTGCCATCAGTTCGCCGGGGGTGACCTCCGCCGGGTGGTGCACGCGGGCCCGGCCGGTGGCCAGGTTGACCGAGGCCGTCACCCCGTCGATGCGGGACAGCCGCTTCTCCACCCGGTTCACGCAGGCCGCGCAGGTCATGCCCCGGACGACGAGGTCGGTGGTCACCCCTGCGACCGTGCCGCTCTCCGGTGTCATCGTCCACCGCCGGTCATGCCGCCGGTCATGCCGGTCATGCCGCCCATGTCCCCCCGGCCGCCCGGCTCGGCGGAACCCGCGTCGCCGACCGTGCTCCGCATGCCGGGCGCCACCGGACCGGCCGCCGCCCCCACCCCGTACGCGAGGGCGAACATCGCGAGGAGCAGGACCACGAAGCCGGTCAGCGCCGGCGGAGGGCCCCACCGCCCCGTGGTCGCGGGCGCCTGGACTGCGGACTGCTGTTCTTCGGTCATCGACATTCCCTGATCCGAGGATTCGCTCACGGAGCCACGCCCCGCCGGTTCCGCGCAGGTGGTCGGATGCGCGCCCGGTCCGGTTCCCGCGGATCTCCGGCGGATGTCCCGCGGATCTCCGGCCCGTTCCTCCTCCACCACCGCCCTCGCCGGCTCCACCGAGGAGGAGCAGTTCCACCAGGGGCCTTCCGCGGGTTCCCCACGTACGACCGGGGCCGATGAGGGGCTCCGGTCCGCCGCCGGGCTGAGGGGCCGGCGGCGTGCGGTGAGCGGGGTGCGGCGGGGTGGTGCCCGACGCACCCCGGCCGTGGCGCACCGGGGGCGCGTCAGGGACGGGCGGTCAGGTACCCGCCCATGGAGGTGAAGTACTCGGTCGCGGGCAGCTCGCGGCCGTCCTCGGTGCGCACCCGGGTGATGGCCAGCCCGTGGTTGCGGCCGGAGCGGGCGTCGGCGCCCGCCACGATCACCACGCCGTCGCCCTCGCGGTAGAAGACGCGGCCGGGCGTGCCGCCGTACCGGCCCTGCGACACGAAGGCGGCCAGGACCTCGATCCGCCGGCCGCGGTGGAAGGTGAACGCACTCGGGTAGGGCTCGGACTGGGCGCGCACCAGGCGGTCCAGCTCCTGCGCGGACCAGGTCCAGTCGATGCGGCTGTCCTCGACGGAACGCTTGTGGAAGAAGCTCGCCTGCGACCGGTCCTGACGGACGAACTCCCGTTGCCCGGAGGCTATGAGGTCCAGCGCGCCGACGGTGACCGGCGCGATGAGGTCGACGGTGCGGTGGAAGAGGTCGGTGGCGGTGTCCTTCGGCCCCACCGGCACGGCCTCCTGCCGCACGATGTCACCGGCGTCGAGCTCGTCGTTCATCATGTGCGCGGTGACGCCCACTTCGCTCTCGCCGTTGATCAGTGCCCAGATCAGGGGCGAGAAGCCGGCGTACTTCGGCAGCAGCGAGTCGTGCACGTTCAGGGTGCCGTGGCGCGGGAGGTTGAACACCCGCGGGGGCAGCCAGGTCCGCCAGTTGTTGGCCACGATGATGTCCGGGTCCGCCTCCTTCAGGCGTGCGAACAGCTCGTCGTCGTCGGGGCGGTTGCGGAGCAGTACCGGGACCCCGTGCTCCTCGGCGAGGTCGGCGACGGAGTCGCTCCAGATCTTCTCGTAGACGTGCTCGCTCTTGGGGTGCGTCACGACCAGCACCACGTCGTGCTCGGAGTCCAGGAGGGCTTGCAAGGTGCGGTGCCCCCAGGTCTGGTAACCGAACATGACGACCCGCATGGGGTTCCTCCTCAGCGCAGGGGGTTGGTCATGTCGAGTAAAGCAAGGCTTGCCTAAGCCTGCAATGGCCCTTATTCGTAAGGGAGTTGAAGATCACTCGAAAGGGTTGCGGCTCGTTTTGCCTATCGACAGCGTCGTCTGGATCAGGTTAGCCTTGCCTAAGTCTCATGGTCGTGGCTCCGTCGGCATGCCTTCCTTCCGTGCGGCCGACACCCCGACCGACGGCCGCCCGTCCCCACGGCGGGGAGGCCGCCCTCGCAGGATGGGAGTGACATGGCACAGGTTCGTCCTGGCGGAGCCCCGGTGGTCCACGACCTCATTGGAATCGGCTTCGGGCCGTCCAACGTGGCCATGGCCATCGCGGTCAGCGAGCACAACTTACGCGTCGGCGGACGGGAAGGGATCAACGCCCGCTTCTTCGAGCAGCAGCCCCGCTTCGGCTGGCACCGCGGGATGCTCATCGACGACGCGACCATGCAGGTGAGCTTCCTCAAGGACCTGGTGACGCTGCGGAATCCGGCGAGCGACTTCAGCTTCCTGTGCTACCTCAAGAGCAAGGGACGGCTGATCGACTTCATCAACCACAAGAACCTCTTCCCGCTCCGCGTGGAGTTCCACGACTACTTCGAATGGGCCGCGGACAAGGTCGACGCCATGGCGTCCTACGGACACGAGGTCGTCGGGATCACCCCCGTGACCCGGGACGGTGTGGTGGAGCACCTCGACATCACGGTCCGGTCCGGTGAGGGACTCGCACTCCACCGGGCCCGCAACGTCGTCATAGGAACGGGCCTGCGCCCCTTCATGCCGGACGGCGTGGAACGTACCGACCGCGTCTGGCACAACTCCGACCTGCTGACGAAGGTCGACGGCCTGGACGGTACCGCGCCTTCCCGGTTCATCGTGGTCGGCGCCGGGCAGAGCGCCGCCGAGAACGTCGCCTACCTCCACCGCCGCTTCCCCGGGGCCGAGGTGTGCGCCGTCTTCTCCCGCTACGGCTACAGCCCCGCCGACGACAGCGGCTTCGCCAACCGCATCTTCGACCCGCAGGCCGTGGGCGAGTTCTTCGCGGCGCCGGAGGACGTCAAGCGCCGGCTGATGGACTACCACGGCAACACCAACTACTCCGTGGTGGACATCGACCTGATCGACGACCTCTACCGGCAGATGTACCAGGAGAAGGTCCTGGGCACCGAGCGCCTCCGCTTCCTCAACGTCTCCCGGCTGACGGGCGTCAGGGAGACCCCGGCGGGCGTCCACACGACCGTGCAGTCCCTCGTCACCGGTGAGGAGACGCCCCTGGACGCGGACGTCGTGGTCTTCGCGACCGGATACCGCCCCGCCGACCCCCTCGGCCTGCTCGGCGACGTCGCCGAACGGTGCCTGCGCGACGACGCGGGCCGCGTCCGGGTCGAGCGTGACTACCGCATCGCGACCGATCCCGCACTGCGGTGCGGCATCTACGTACAGGGCGGAACGGAACACACGCACGGCATCACCTCGTCCCTGCTGTCCAACACGGCCGTCAGGGTGGGCGAGATCCTCGACTCGCTCCTCGGGCGGGGCCTCAAATCCGGTGCCGACGAGGTCCGGACGGTCGCCGGGGGCACCGGCAGCACCGCCGCCCGCTGACGAAGGGACGACGTACGGCGACATGGGCACGCTTGCACTCGAACGCCCCGTGCCCACCGGCACGACCAGGGCGCGGAAAAGGCGGGTGGTCGGTTCGCTCGCCCTCGTGTTGATCCTCCTGACCGCGATGGTGGTGTCGTTGGGCGTCGGTGCGCGCGGGCTGACTCCGTCCGAGGTCTGGTACGGGCTGACCGCCGGGCCCGGCGACGCCGACCACCGGCTCACCCAGATCCGGCTCATCGTGCAGACCGTACGGATCCCCCGTACGGTGCTCGCCACCGTCGCCGGGGTGGCACTGGGGGTCGGCGGGGCGCTGATCCAGGGGTACACGCGCAACCCGATCGCGGACACCGGCCTGCTCGGCGTCAACGCGGGGGCCTCGTTCGCCGTGGTCTCGGTGATCGCCGTCTTCGGCTTCGCGAACCCGTTCCAGTACGTCTGGTTCGCCTTCGCCGGGGCGGCGGTCGCCGGTGCCGTCGTGTTCGGGCTGGCGAGCATCGGCAGGGGCGCCGGCAACCCGCTGACGCTGGCACTGGCAGGACAGGGCGTCACCGTGTTCCTCGCGGCCATGACCACGGCGGTCGCGCTGTCCGACAAGGCGTCGCTGAACGCGCTGCGCTTCTGGAACGCGGGCTCGGTGGCCGGCGTCGGCTTCGGCGTCATCTGGCCGGTGACCGCCTTCGTCGCGGCCGGGCTGGTCCTGGCGCTGACCACGCTGCCCGCCGTCAACCTGCTCAACCTGGGCGACGACGTGGCCCGGGGCCTGGGCGTCAACATCGCGCTGAACCGGACCGTCGGCATCATCGCCATCACCCTGCTGGCGGGGGCAGCGACGGCGGCGTGCGGATCCATCGCGTTCCTCGGGCTCATGGTCGCCCACGTGGCCCGCTACCTGACCGGGCCGGACTACCGCTGGCTCGTGCCGTACGCGGGTCTCCTCGGCGCCATCGTCCTGCTGCTCTGCGACATCGCCGGGCGGCTGCTGGTCCGGCCGGGCGAACTGGACGCGGGTGTCGTCGTCGCCCTCCTGGGCGCCCCCTTCTTCGCGGTGCTGGTGTGGCGCGGAAAGTTCAAGAGCGCATGACCGGGACCCGAGTGAAGCCTTCGGTGGCCCCGGGTGTGCGGCTCGGCCGGGTGTCGTTCGTCTGGCGGCCGTGGCTCGTCTGCGTCACCCTGCTGCTGGCGGCGGCGACGTTCCTGCTCTTCTGCCTGTCCATCGGCGTCGGGGACTTCCCGATCGGACTGCCCCAGGTGATCGCCACGATCCTGGGCCGGGGCGAGCAGGTGGACGAGTTCGTGATCATGGACCTGCGCATGCCGCGCGCCCTGGCCGGGTGCGTCGTGGGCATCGCGCTGGGCATGTCCGGGGCGATCACCCAGTCCATCGCGCGCAACCCGCTGGCCAGCCCGGACATCCTCGGGATCACCTGGGGCGCCGGTGCGGTCGCGGTGTTCCTGGTGACGGTGTCGGGCGGGACCGCCACGGCGGTCGTCAACTCCGTGGGCCTGTCGGGGGCAGCTCTTGCGGGTGGTCTCGGCACGGGGCTCCTCGTGTACCTCCTGGCGTGGCGGCGCGGGATCGACGGCTTCCGCCTCGTGCTCATCGGCCTGTCCGTGAGCGCGGTGATGGAGGCGATCACGACCTGGCTGCTGGTGACGGCCGACATCAGGGACGTGGCCCGGGCGCAGGCCTGGCTCATCGGCTCGCTGGACAACCGCTCGTGGGACGACGTGCGGGTGGCGCTGTGGTGCACGCTCGCCCTGGTGGCCGTCGTGGCGGGCGTCGCCTTCCAGTTCAAGCCGTTGCACCTCGGCGACGACGTGGCCGCCGGCCTGGGGGTCCGCTACACGGTGGTGCGCGCCGTCCTGCTGTTGTGCGCCGTCCTGCTGGCCGGCGTCGCGGTGAGCGCGGCCGGACCGGTCTCGTTCGTCGCGCTGGTGGCACCCCAGGTCGCGATGCGCCTGGCGAGGTGCCCGACCCCGCCGCTGGTCGCCTCGGGTCTGACCGGGGCCCTGCTGCTGATCGGTGCGGACCTGGTCGCCCGTACGGCGCTGCCGATGACCCTGCCGGTCGGCGTCGTCACCGCCGCGATCGGCGGTCCCTTCCTGGTCTACCTCCTGGTGCGGGCCAATCTTCGTTGATCGACACATGTTCGGGCAGGCACGGACCGAGGGGGAAGCGTGGCCATGGAGCACGTCGCCGGAAGCGCGGCCGGGGGCGGGGACACCGCACGGCTGGCCGCCAGAGGGGTCACGGTCGGATACGGGGGCCGGGTCGTCATCGGCGACCTGGACGTGGTCGTCCCGGCCCGGGTGATCACCACCATCATCGGCTCCAACGGCTGCGGGAAGTCGACGCTGCTGCGGACCCTGTCGCGCCTGCTCAAGCCGGCCAGGGGGACCGTCGTGCTGGACGGCGAGGACATCGCCGGGCTCAGGACCCGGGACGTGGCGAGGAAGCTCGGGCTGCTGCCGCAGGCCCCGGTGGCCCCGGAGGGGCTCACGGTGGCCGACCTGGTGGCCAGGGGCCGGCATCCGCACCAGAGCTGGCTGCGGCAGTGGTCGTCGGACGACGCCGCCGTGGTGGAACGTGCGCTGGCCATGACGGGGGTGTCCGACCTGGCGGACCGTCCGGTCGACGCCCTGTCGGGAGGGCAGCGCCAGCGCGTGTGGATCTCCATGACGCTGGCCCAGGGCACCGATCTGCTGCTGCTGGACGAGCCGACCACGTACCTGGACCTGGCGCACGCCATCGACGTGCTCGATCTGGTGGACGACCTCCACGAGTCCGGATGCACCGTGGTGCTCGTGCTGCACGACCTGAATCTGGCCGCCAGGTACAGCGACAACCTCATCGTGATGAAGGCGGGATCCGTCCTCGCGCAGGGGCACCCGCGCGACGTGATCACGGCCGAGTTGCTGCACGAGGCCTTCGGGCTGCGTGCCAAGGTGATCGACGACCCGGTGGGGGACAGGCCGCTCATCGTGCCGATCGGCCGCGCCCATGTGAGGCCGGATCAGATGGACAAAGATACGGTTCAAGTAAGGCTAGGCTAGCCTCACTTGGGCGCGCTACTGTGTGGCTGCCCTCGGCCGGGGGCGCAATGGACAGCACGAAAGCAAGGGATTGCGGATGCTTCTCCATCGAACGTCTCGTACGAACCCCGGGGTGCGGTCCGCGGTGGCGGTGTCCGCCGCGGCGCTCGGGGTCGGCCTCCTGGCCGGATGCGGTTCCGACCCCGCGGACCCGGCCGAGAAGAAGGGCGGTGACGCCCCGGCCGCCGCGGCCGGCACCTTCCCGGTCACGGTGGAGCACGCGTTCGGATCCACGAAGATCGCCAAGGCCCCCCGGCGGGTCGTCTCCGTCGGCTACACCGACGACCAGGCGATCCTCGCCCTCGGCGTCAAGCCGGTGGGCATGGTCGACCAGTACCCCAACCCGCCCGGCACGAGTCCCGACCTCAACACCCAGTGGCCCTGGACGAAGGACAAGTGGGGCGACACCCGCCCCGAGGTCGTCATGAACAACGGCGACGCCGGCCCGAACTACGAGAAGATCGCCGCCCTGCGGCCGGACCTGATCGTCGCGGTCTACTCCGAGATCGACCAGGCCGCCTACGACAAGCTCTCCAAGATCGCTCCGACGGTGGGCCGGACCAAGGCCGAGAAGGAGCCGTTCAGCGCCCCCTGGCAGGACAACGCGGTCCACATCTCCAAGGCCCTGGGCCAGGAGGCCAAGGGCACCGAACTGGTCAAGGGCATCCAGGACAAACTCGACGCGGCCAAGAAGGCGCACCCCGGTTTCGCGGACCAGACCGCCGTCGCACTGTCCTGGTACAAGGACTCCGTGGCCCCCTTCACCACCACCGACGTGCGCGGCCGGCTGGTGACGGGCATCGGCTACAAGGGCCAGACGGAGATCGACAAGATCGCCGACGGCAAGTTCTACACCACGCTCTCCCCCGAGCGCATGGACCTCGTCGACGTCGACCGCATCTTCGTCATCGCCGACAAGGCGGACCAGGAAGCGCTGAAGAAGTTCGAGCTGTTCACCAACCTCAACGCGGTCAAGAACGGCAAGGTCTCCTACCTCCTGGACAGCGAGGGACCCGCCGTCGGCGCGGCCATGTCCCAGGGCACCCTGCTCTCCCTGCCCTACGCGATCGACGAACTCGTCAAGTCGGCCGGCTGAGCGTGAGCACCACGGACACGCTCGTCGCCCCGACCACCCTGCGGACCACGACCGGACGCGAGGCCGCCCGCTGGGTCGCCGCGCACTGCCGCGAGGTGCCCTGGCTGACGGCGGCCACCGCCCTGACGACGGTGGCCGGAGCCGCCCTCCAGGTGCTCCCGCTGCTCCTGCTCGGCCGGGTCGTCGACGGGGTGGTCGCGGGCGGACCGCGTTCGATCCTGGTCACCACGGGCGTGCTGATGGCGGCCGCCGCGCTCCTCGGCGCGGCGGCCACCGCGCTGTCCACCTACCTGGTCGGCCGGCTCGGCGCCGACCTCCTCGCCCGGCTCCGGGAAGGCGCCGTCCGCGCGGTCCTGGGGATGCCCAGCGCCCGGATCGAGCAGGTCGGCCGGGGCGACGTGCTCTCCCGCGTCGGCGACGACGTCGCCGTCCTGTCCAGGGGCATCCGTACGGCCGTCCCCACCGTGTTCTCGGCGGGCGTGCTCGTCGTCATCGCCACCCTCGGCATGTTCGGCCTCGACTGGCGGCTCGGCCTGGCCGGAGCCGGCGCACTTCCCGCGTACGCCCTCGCCCTGCGCTGGTACCTCCCCCGCTCCGCGCCGCTCTACAAGCAGCAGCGGGCCGTCCAGGCGGACCGCGCGCAGGCGCTGATCAGCGGACTCAACGGGATCGACACGGTCCGCGCCTACCGTCTCGAGGGAGCCGTCCGGGAGAAGGTCACCACGGAGTCGTGGCGGGTCCGCGAACTCGGCATCGACGTGTTCCGCCTCTTCGGCCGTTTCGTCGGCCGGGAGAACCGGGCCGAGTTCATCGGACTGGTCCTCATCATCCTGGTGGGGTACGCCCTGCTGGAGGCCGACGCCGCCACCCTCGGCGAGGTCTCGGCGGCCCCGCTGCTCTTCCACCGGCTGTTCACCCCGCTGGGCTCCATCATGTTCACCTTCGACGAGGCGCAGAAGTCGGGCGCGAGCCTGACCCGGCTGGTCGGGGTGCTCGGCGAGGACGCCCAGGACCGGCTGGTCGGCGCCCCGGGCGTCGCACCGGCGGCCGACGCGCCGTACCCCGTGACGGTGAAGGGCCTCACCTTCAGCTACCCCGGCACCGAGCAGCCCGTCCTGAGGGACGTCGACCTGGCCATCCCGGCCGGCGGCTCCCTCGCCCTGGTCGGGGCGACCGGCGCCGGAAAGTCGACCCTGGCCGCGCTGATCGCGGGCATCGGGATCCCGCAAGCCGGATCGGTCCGCATCGGACCGACCGACCTCGCCGGTCTGGACGAGGCCGGGGCCCGGGCCCTGGTGAGCATCCTGACGCAGGAGACGCACGTGTTCTCCGGCCCGCTCGCCGACGACCTGCGGCTGGCCGCCCCGCAGGCCACCGACGCCGAGCTGACCGAGGCCCTGCGCACGGTCGGCGCCGACGGCTGGGTGGACGCCCTGCCCGACGGTCTCAGGACCACGGTCGGGGAGGGCGGCGAACGCCTGGACGTCACCAAGGTCGCCCAGATCGCCCTCGCCCGGCTGGTACTGGCCCGCTCGCCCGTGGTGGTGCTCGACGAGTCCACGGCCGAGGCGGGCAGCGAGGGCGCGGCCGAGCTGGAGCGGGCCGTGCTCGCCGCGTGCGCCGGCCGCACCACCCTGTTCGTCGCCCACCGGCTGACCCAGGCCATGGCGGCGGACCGGATCGCCGTCCTCGACGCGGGCCGCGTCGTGGAGCACGGCACGCACGAGGAGTTGGTGGCCCTGGGCGGCCGGTACGCGCGACTGTGGCGCGCCTGGCGCGAGGGAAGCTAGCCCCACCCCGCAACCGGGTGGGACAACCTGCGGACACTGAAGGGGCGTTGAGTCTTCGATGACGGAACCGACCGCTCGTCTCGTGCGGCTTTCTCCCACGCGCCTGGCCGGGGTACGCCGGCGAACGGGCGACTACTGCGACCGGACCATCGCCTCGGCGTGCTCGATCGCACTGGCGTACTGGGCGACCGGCCGCAGCCCCGACGGCATGGAACTCACCCCCGGCACCCTCTTCGCCGACGTCCTCGGATGGGCCGACAACGGCGGCGGCGGTGCGGCCGGCTGGGAGATCGGCGCGGACGCCCGCAGCATCACCCTCCCGGACGGCGTCCCGCCGGCCGAGGCGCAACTCGCCCTCGACGACCTGGCCGACTTCCCCGACCGGCCCCTCGGCACCATCGCCCCCTCCAGCGTCGCGGCGCGCATCGAGACCCTGGCCGAATGGAACGACACCGGCGCCGACCGGGTCCGCCCCACCATCGTGGAAATGTTCCGCGAGCAGGCGCGCACCCGCCCCGACGCCGTCGCCGTCGTCGACGAGCACCGCACCCTGACCTACGGCCGGGTCGCGGAATTATCGGGCCAGTTGGCCCACCACCTCCTGCACCGTGGGATCACCGCCGAACAGGTCGTCGGCATCTCGCTGGACCGCTCCGCCGACATGGTGGTCGCCCTGCTCGGCGTACTCCAGGCCGGCGCCGCCTTCGTCCCGCTCGACCCGCAGTGGCCCGCCACGCGCAGGGCCGTCGTCATCGAGGACGCGGGGGTCGTGCTCCAGCTCAACGGCTCGGGCGAGCACCCCCCGGGCGAACCGGCCGCCGTGGCCGTCGACCTCGGTGACTGGCGCCACGGCTCCCACCCCGGCGGCGACCCCGGCATCACCACCCCCGGCGAAGCCCTCGCCTACGTGATCTTCACCTCCGGCTCCACCGGCCGCCCCAAGGGCGCGATGATCCGTCACGAGGCCATCAGCGAACGCCTGCTGTGGCAGGTCGACGAGATCCTGGGCTTCGGCCCCGACGACGCCTCCCTGTTCAAGGCGCCGCTCTCCTTCGACATCTCCATCAACGAGATCTTCCTGCCGCTGGTGTCCGGCGGCAGGCTGGTCGTCCTGCGGCCCGGCGGCGAACGCGACCCCCACCACCTCCTCGGGGTGATCGCCGAGCAGCGCGTCACCTTCACCTACCTGGTGTCGTCGATGCTGGACGTACTGCTGGAGATCGCGGGCGACTCCGGCCGGCTGGACAGCCTGCGGCACGTGTGGTGCGGCGGCGAAGTGCTCACCCCCGAGCTGTACGAACGGTTCCGCACCCGGCTCGACATACCCATGTACCACGGCTACGGCCCGGCCGAGACGACGATCGGCGTCTCCCACGTCATCTACCGGGGCGCCGCGGAACGCCTGTCCACCTCGATCGGCCGGGCCAACCCCAACACCCGGCTCTACGTCCTCGACGACGAGCTGCGCCCGGTCCCGGTCGGCGTCGGCGGCGAACTCTACGTGGGCGGCTTCCTCCTGGGCCGCGGCTACGCCGGTGCCCCCGGCCTGACGGCCTCCCGGTTCGTCGCCGACCCCTTCGCCGGGGACGGCTCGCGCCTGTACCGGACCGGTGACCTGGCCCGGTACGCCCCGGACGGATCCCTGGACTTCCTCGGCCGCGCGGACAACCAGATCAAGATCCGCGGCATGCGGCTGGAGATCGAGGACGTCGAGGCCGGCCTCGCGGAACACCCGCGCGTACGGCACACCTGCGTCGTCGCGAAGAAGAACACCTCCGGCGGCACCTACCTGGTGGGCTACGTGATCCCCGCCGCCGGAGCCGCGGACCTGCGCGCCGAGGAGGTCCGGGACTGGGCCGCCGCGCACATGGTCGAGTACATGGTGCCCGCCCACATCGTCGTCCTGGAGGAGTTCCCGCTCACCGCCAACGGCAAGCTGGACCGCGGCGCGCTGCCGGAGCCCGCGTCCGGCACCGGCCCGCTCGCCCCGCCCGTCACCGAGAACGAGCGCCTGGTGTGCGCGGCGGTCGCGACGCTCCTGCGGCTGGACCGGGCCGGTGTCGACCAGGACTTCTTCCGGCTCGGCGGCGACAGCCTGCTCGCCATTTCCCTGCTCGGCGCACTGCGCAAGGCCGGCCTGCACGTCACTCCCCGGCAGATCTTCACCCACAGCGTGCTCGGGGCGCTGGCCGCGGTGGCGAGGCCCGTCGACGACGCCGCCGAGGACCCCGACGACGTGGCGACCGGGCCCGTCACGGGATCCCCCATCGTGCGCTGGCTCGGCGGGACCACCGACGCCGTCGCCGGCTTCGTGCAGGCCGTGGAGCTGAACACCCCGGCGGACCTGACCGCCGTCGCCCTCGACACGATCCTCTCCGCACTCGTCGAACGCCACGACATGCTGCGCGCCCGGCTCGTGCGCGGCGACCGCTGGGGGTTCGAGGTCCCGGCACCGGGGGACCGCACGGTCGCCGGATGGCAGGAGAGCGACCGTCCGCTCGACGCATGCGTCGCGCTCGCCACCGCCGCACTGGACCCGGAGGGCGGCGTCATGCTGCGCGCCGTCTGGCGCCGCGACGCCCGCCGGCTCGTCCTCGTCGCCCACCACGTGGTGATCGACGGCGTGTCCTGGCGGATCCTGATGGACGACCTCGCCACCGCCTGGCGGCAGTACTGCGCCGGCGTCCCGGTCCGGCTGCCGGCGGTGGGGACCTCGTTCCGCCGCTGGACCCAGCTGCTGGAACAGGCCGCCTTCGACGACGACCGCGCCCACTTCGGCCGCGCCCTGCCGGGGACGGACGCACCCCTGGGCAGGCGCGCCCTCGGCGCGGACGACACCGTCGCACGCGAACGGACCCTGAACGTCCCGGTCGGCCCCGACGTCACGGCCGCCCTGCTCGGTGACGTCCCCGCCCGCTTCCACGCGGGCGTCAACGACGTGCTGCTGACAGCGCTCGCCGTCACGCTCGCCCGGTGGCGCCGCCACCTCGGCCAGGACCAGACCTTCGCCCACGTCGAGCTGGAGGGCCACGGCCGCGAATCACGCTTCGTGGCGGACGGCGCCGGCTTCGAACCGGAACTCTCCCGGACCGTCGGCTGGTTCACCACCCTGTTCCCGGTCACCGTGGACCCCGGCGCTGCCGCCGACCTCACCGCTCCGGACTACCTGGCGACCGCCCTCAAGGCCGTCAAGGAGGACCTCGCCCGCGTCCCGCGGGGCGGCCTCTCCTACGGCGTCCTGCGCCACCTGGCCGACGTCCGGTTCGACGCACCCGCACCCCAGGTCCTCTTCAACTACCTCGGCCGCTTCACCGCCGGAGCATCCGGCGACTGGGAACCGGCCGGGTCCACCGGCCAGTTGGGGGAGCGGCGCGATCCCGGGATGCGCCTGCCACGCGCCCTGGAGTTCAACGCCATCGCCGAACCCGGCCCCACCGGTGCCTACGAACTGGTCACCACCCTCTCCTGGCCCGACGGGCTGCTCACCGACGAGGACGTCGCGACCGTCGGCGCCTACTTCCAGGAGACCCTGACCGCGATCGCCGCACTCGACGGCGGAGGCCACACCCCCAGCGACTTCCCCCTGGTCACCCTCACCCAGGCCGACGTCGACGAACTCGACGGCCCCGCCCTGCGCGACGTCCTGCCGATGACCCCGCTCCAGGAAGGCCTGTACTTCCACTCCGTCTTCGACGACGACTCCGCGGGCCACTACGTCGAGCAGCAACTGCTGACCCTGGCGGGAGAGGTGGACACCGGCCGGCTCGCGGCCGCGGCCACCCGCCTGCTCGCCCTCCACCCCAACCTCGCCGCCCGCTTCGTGCCCCTCGCCGACGGCCGCGTGGTCTCCGTACTGGAGAGCGGCGTACCGGCCCCCTTCACCGTCCTGGACCGGCCCGGCATCACCGACGAGGAGATCCGCGACCACGCCGAACGGGACCGCCGCGCCGGGTTCGACCTGGCCACCGGCCCCCTCATGCGGTACACGCTCATCCGGGCGGGAGCGGGTCGGACCGTCCTGGTGCAGACCGTGCACCACATCATCGCCGACGGCTGGTCGGTGCCCCCGATGCTCCGCGCCCTGCTCGCCGAATACCACGCGCCGGGCACCGTGCACCCCGTCGGCGGCTTCACCGACTACGTACGCCGGCTCGCCGGGCGGGACGAAGCCGAGAGCGACCGCGTGTGGCGCGAACAGCTCGCCGGCCTCCCCGGCCCCTCCCTGGTCGCCGAGGGACACACCCCCTCCGACACCTTCGCCGACGCGGTCTCGGAGCCGGACGGAGACCTCGACGGAACGGCCCGCGCGGCCGGGGTGCCCCTGAGCGTCGCCGTGCACAGCGCCTGGGCCGTGGCCCTCGGCGGCCTCCTGCACGGCCGCGACGTCGTCTTCGGCTCCACCGTGTCCGGGCGCGACGCGGACGTGCCCGGCATCGAGGACATGGTCGGCCTGTTCATCAACACCATCCCCGTCCGCGCCCGGTGGACCGCCACCACCACGGCCCGGGACCTGCTCGCCTCGGTCCGCGAGCACCAGGGCGCCGTGCTGGCGCACCAGCACGTGTCGCTGGCACGCATCGGCCGCGGGGTCGGCACCGGCCCGCTGTTCGACACCCTGGTGGTCTTCGACGTCGCGACCGACACCGCGGCCCTGCGCGACCCCGCCCACACCCTGTCCGTCACCGGCATCGTGAACGAGGGGGCCCCGCACTACCCCCTGACCCTGGTGGTGGAACGGGCCCCCGACGGACGGCCCCGCTTCAACCTGATCCACGACGGCGCGCTCCTGCGGGAGAGCGGTGCCCGCGCGATCCTGTCCGCCTTCACCCGTACCCTCACCGGCCTCCTCACCCGGCCGGACGCCCTCGTCGACGACCTGCTCGCCGAACCGGGGCCCGCCGCAGCCCGGCACCCGCGGACCGCTCCGACCGCCCCGCCCCCAGCGGCCACCCTGGCTGCCCTCTTCGACGCCGCCGCGCGCCGCGACCCGGCCGCCACCGCCGTCACCCAGTGCGCCCTCGACGGCGAGACCCGCTCGCTGACCTACGGCGAACTGGCCGCGTCACGCGACGAACTGGCCGCCACCCTGCGCGCCGCCGGTGTCGGACCGGGAGAACGCGTCGCCGTCGCCGTACCGCGCTCCCTGGAACAGGTCGTCGCGCTCGTGGCCGTCGTCACCGCGGGCGGGGCCTACGTACCGCTGGACCTCGCCCACCCGGACGGGCGGCTGGAGTACGTCCTCACCGACGCCGCTCCGCAGGTCGTCCTCGTCGCCCGGGAGCACCGGGACCGCTTCACGCGGCTGCTGGCCCGGGCGGGCGTCCCCGCCCGCCTCCTCGTACAGGGGGAGGAGCGGCTGCCGCAGCACACCGGAGGTCCCGCCGCCCCCGCCGCCGCCCCCCACGACCCCGCGTACGTCATCTACACCTCCGGCTCCACCGGCCGGCCCAAGGGGGTCGTGGTCCCGCACTCCAGCGTCGTGACCCTGCTCGCCAACACCGGCCCCGCCATGGACTTCGGCCCGCGCGACGTGTGGGTGCAGTTCCACTCGTACTCCTTCGACTTCGCGGTCTGGGAACTGTGGGGCGCCCTCGTCCACGGTGGCGAGCTGCTGGTGCCGGACTACGCGCTGACCCGCTCCCCCGTCGACTTCCACCGGCTGGTGCGCGAACGCGCCGTCACCGTGCTCAACCAGACCCCCTCCGCCTTCTACCGTTTCATCGAGGCCGACCGGCACGCCGCAGAGCCGCTCCCCGCACTGCGCCGGATCATCTTCGGGGGCGAGGCGCTGCACCTCGGGCGGTTGCGCGGCTGGGTCGAACGGCACGGCACCGCCTCGCCCGAGCTCGTCAACATGTACGGCATCACCGAGACCACCGTCCACGTCACCCACCGGGTCCTGACCGACGAGGACTTCGACCGAGGCGGCGACGTCAGCCCGATCGGCGGCCCCCTCCCCGGCCTGGTCACCCACCTGCTCGACGACCGGCTCCGGCCGGTGCCGCCGGGCCGGGTGGGCGCCATCTACGTCGCCGGCGACCAGGTCTCCCTCGGCTACCTGGGCCGGCCCGGGCTCACCGCGGGCCGCTTCGTGGCCGACCCGTTCGCGGCCGACGGCTCCCGCATGTACCACACCGGCGACCTCGCCCGCCGCACGCTCGACGGCGAGCTGGAGTTCACCGGCCGTGCCGACGACCAGGTACAGGTCAAGGGCTTCCGCATCGAGCCCGGCGAGGTGGAGGCCGCGATCAGGGAACTCGACGGCGTCGTCGACGTGGCCGTCACCGCGGCGCACAGCGGCGACCACCTCGTCGCCCACGTCGTGGGACGGACGCCGGGCGACCTCGCCGGCGCGCTCGCGGCGAAACTGCCCGCGCACATGGTGCCCGCACGGGTGCTGCCGGTCGACGCCCTGCCGCTGACGGTCAACGGGAAGCTGGACCGGCAGGCCCTCGCGGAACGCGCCCGGGCGGCGGACGGGACCGGGCCGGAGCACGACGTGGCCGCCGTGGCGCACGACAGCGCGCTGACGGCACTGGTCGGCATCTTCACGCAGTCCCTGCCCGGCACCGCCGTGGACGCCGACTGCGACTTCTTCCGGGCCGGCGGCGACAGCATCCTCGCCATCACCGTCGTCAACCGGGCCAGGACCCTCGGACTGGCGATCACCCCGCGGGACGTGTTCCTGCTCAGGACACCGCGCGCGCTCGCCGGGCACCTGGCGACGAGCGCCCCGCCGACCGGAGCGTCCGCCCCCGCCGACGCCACTGCCGACGCGGCCGCCCCCCAGGACGGCCCGCTGGCACCGACCCCGATCATCCTGCGCCAGCGCCGGCTGGGCGGCTCGCTCGCCCGTTTCGCCCAGGCCCGGGCCGTGACCGCCGCCGAGGGCACCGCGTTCGCCGACGTCGAGCGCGCCGCGAACGCCGTCGTGGCCGCACACCCGGTCCTGCGGCTGCGGCTGCGCACCGAGCACGGCGTATGGGCCCTGCGTACCGAACCCGCCCGCGAGGTGAGCGTCGTCCGCGCGGACACCACCGACCCGTCGGCCGCGGCCGACGAGGCCGCCGGACGCCTCGATCCCGAGGCCGGGGACGTCATCGCGTTCTCGTGGCTGGAGACGAGCCGCACCCTCGTGGTGGTCGTGCACCACCTCGCCGTCGACACGGTGTCCTGGCTGATCCTCCTCGACGACCTGGACGCGGCCCTGCGCGGAACGCCCCCCGCGCCGCAGACCACCCCCTACGCCGCGTACGCACGGGCCCTGGCCGATCCCTCGGCCCACCCGGCCGACGACGGCGGCCTCGGGCACTGGATCGCCACGCTCCAGGCGCCCCCGCTGCTGCCCCGGGTCCGGGCGCCGCGCGACACCACCGTCGTGCTCCCGCCCGACGTCAGCGACCTCGTCACCCGCACCGCACCCGCCGCACTCGGTGTCGGACCCACCGAGCTGCTGTGCGGCGCGCTGCGCACCGCGCTGACCCGCGTCCAGCCCACGCCCACCGACCTCACGGTCGACCTGGAGCGGCACGGCCGCGAACCGGTGCTGCCCCACCACGACTACACCCGTACCGTCGGCTGGTTCACCTCCATCGCGCCCGTACGGCTCACCGCCCACACCGACCCCGTCGCGGCGGCCCGCGAGGTCGCCGCACGCCGCCCCGACGAGCGCGCCCACCTCGCCTACGGCCGGCTGCGCTACCTCGACCCGCAGACGGCGCCGCTGCTGGACGCCCACCCGCAGGTGCTGTTCAACTACCTCGGCCGGGGCGACGAGTCACAGGCCCTGCACATCACCGGCGGCGACCAGGGCGGTCACAGCCCCTACGCCGTCGAGGTCAACGCCTGGACGGACGCGGCCACCGGAAGCCTGCACGCCGTCTTCACCCTCGCCGACGGCGTCCCGGAGGAGATCACCGGGCACTGGTGCGACGCGCTGCGGCACATCGCGGAGGCCTCCATCACCGCCGAGCGCACCGCACCCGTCACCCCGCTCCAGCGCGGCCTGTACTTCCAGGCCCAGCTGGCCGGACCGGCCGGCCACTACGTCGCGCAGAGCTGGTTCACCTTCGACCGGCGGCTGGACACCGGGGCCCTGGCCGAGGCCATGGCCTGGGTGATCGCACGCCACCCGGCGGTGGGTGCCGGCTTCGCCACCGACGACGACGGCAACGCCGTGCAGGTCCTCGCGGCCGGCCGCCGCGTCGACGTCCGCACGCTCGACCTCACCACCGACGCCGAGGTCGACGACCTGCTGGCCCGGGACCGCGAGACCGGATTCGACACGGGCCGGCCGCCGCTGATCCGGCTGACCGTGGTGCGGCGGCCCGACGGCCGCGACGGCCTGCTGCTCAGCTACCACCTGCTGCTGTGGGACGGCTGGTCCCGGGAGATCGTCCTGCGCGACCTGTTCGACGCCTACGAGGCGGCTCTCGCGGGCGCCCTGACGGCGCCCGCCCCGGCCTCCCCGAGCTTCGAGGACCACGCCCGGGCGCTCGCCGCCAAGGACCCCGCCGCGGCGGAACGGTTCTGGGCGCGGCACCTGACCGGCCTGCCCGGCCCGACCCTGCTCGCCGGACCGTCCCCGGCCCTCGCCGACGGCCCGCCCCGCACCCTCGTGCACACGCTCGACGCCGAGCGGTCGCAGCTCCTCCGGGACGCCGCCCGCACCCACGGCGTCACCCTGAACTCCGTACTGACCGGCGCCTTCGGGCTCCTGCTCGGCGCCCGGACCGGCCGCGGCGACGCCGTGTTCGGCGTGACCGTCTCCGGCCGCGAGGGCGAGGGCCTGGCCGGCATCGTGGGCGTCCTGCTCAACACCGTCCCCCTGTGGACCCGGGCCCGGCCGGGCGACACCGTCCGGGAGTACCTGTCGGCCGTGCAGGCCGCCCGGGTCGAGGCGATGGAGCACGAGCACGTCGGGCTCGGCGAGATCCAGCGGGCCGGCGGACACGACACCCTCTTCGACAACCTGTTCGTGCTGCAGAACTTCCTGGACCTGGACGCCTTCGCCGAGATGAACACCCGCCACGGCATCACCGCCGTACGCGCCGACGACTCCACGCACTACCCGTACACCTGGGTGGTCACCCCCGGCGACCGGCTCACCGTCAAGCTCGAGTACCGCGACCACGACACCCCGGCGGCCCGGCGCCTCCTGGACGACTACCTGCGCCTCCTCGACGACCTGGCCCGGGCCACGGGACCGGTGGGCGCCCTCGGCGCCCCCGGGCCGCGGCCCGAGTCCGCCGGGCGCACCGACATCGGCACGGACACCGTCGTCGACCGGTTCGACCGGGCGGCCGACCGCGACCCCGGGCGGACCGCACTCGTCGCCCACGGGCACACCATGACCTTCGCCGACCTCCGGGACCGCAGCCGCGCCGTCGCGGGCGTCCTCGCCGGGCGCGGCATCGGCCCCGAGACCACGGTGGGCATCGCCGTCCCCCGGTCCCTCGACTCGATCGTGGCGCTCTTCGCCGTCCTGCGCACGGGCGCCGCGTACGTGCCGCTGGAGCTGGACCACCCCGACGAGCGGATCGCCGCGATCGTCGCGGACGCCCGCCCCGAGGCCGTCCTCACCGTCAGCGCCGTGTCACCGCGGCTGGGCCTGCCGTCCGGCGACCTGATCGAGCTGGACCGCCCCCTCCCCGCGGCCGGGCCCTTCACGACTTTCGCCCCCGACGACCCGCACCGCCTGCGGCACCCCGCGTACACGATCTACACCTCCGGATCGACCGGCAGGCCCAAGGGCGTGGTCACCGAGTACGCGGGCCTGACCAACATGCTGATCAACCACCGGCGCCGCATCTTCGAGCCGGTACTGGCGGACCACGGCCATCGGGTCTTCCGGATCGCCCACACCGTGTCGTTCGCCTTCGACATGTCGTGGGAGGAACTGCTGTGGCTCGCGGACGGCCATGAGGTGCACATCTGCGACGAAGAGCTGCGCCGCGACGCCCCCCGGCTCGTCGAGTACTGCCTCCGGCACGGGATCGACGTCATCAACGTGACCCCGACCTACGCCCAGCAACTGGTGGCCGAGGGCCTGCTCGACGACCCGGACCGGCGGCCCGCCCTCGTCCTGCTGGGCGGCGAGGCCGTCACGCCCACCCTGTGGCAGCGGCTCGCCGAGACCGAGGGCACGGCCGGATACAACCTGTACGGACCCACCGAGTACACCATCAACACCCTCGGCGTCGGCACCTTCGAATGCGTGGACCCCGTGGTGGGCGTGGCCATCGACAACACCGACGTGTACGTCCTGGACCCGTGGCTGCGCCCCCTGCCGGACGGGGTCCCCGGCGAGCTGTACGTGGCGGGCATCGGCATCGCGCGCGGCTACCTCGGCCAGGCCGCGCAGACCGCGCACCGGTTCGTGGCCTGCCCGTTCGGCGCGCCCGGTGAACGCATGTACCGCACCGGAGACCTGGTGGCGCGGCGGCCCGACGGCAACCTGGCGTACCTGGGCCGCACCGACCAGCAGGTCAAGATCCGCGGACACCGCGTCGAACCGGGCGAGGTCGAGGCCGCGTTCGCCGCGCACCCGCGGGTCCGCTTCGCCGCCGCCGTCGCCCAGCCCGATCCGCAGGTGGACGGCGCGTACCGGCTGGCGGCCTACCTCGTCCTGGACGAGGGCGGGGACCTGGCGACGGTCGCCGCCGAAGCGGGCTCCGCACTGCCGGACTTCCTGCGCCCGACCCACTACGCCCGGGTCGACGCCATCCCGCTGACGGTGAACGGGAAGGCCGACACCAAGGCACTGCCCGAGGCCCGGCCGCTGGGCGCGCTGACCACGGCGGGGGAGCGCGGCCCGCAGACGCAGACGGAGACGGTCGTCTGCGCGTACTTCGCCGAGGCCCTGGACCTGGACGACGACGAGGTGAGCGCGGTGAGCGACTTCGTGTCCCTCGGCGGACACTCCATGCTGGCGGTGCGGCTGATCGGCCTGCTCCGCCGGGAGTACGGTCCAGTGATCACGATCCGCGATCTGTTCACCCTGCGAACCCCGGAAGCGATTGCCCGCCACCTCGATGACAACTCCTGACACGCAGCGGACCCGTTCGGGGACCGACATCCTGCGCATCGCACTGCGCCGCAACGTCGGCGCCATGGCCTGGGGCACCGTCCTCATGGGCCTCTACCAGGCCGGCGAGACGGCCTTCCCCATCGCGCTCGGACTGATCGTCGAGCACACGATGCAGGACCGCGGCCCCGGCGCACTGGTCCTGTCGATCGCCGCGCTCGCCGTGATCATCACCACGGTGTCGCTGTCGTGGCGCTTCGGCATGCGCATCCTGCAGAAGGCCAACACGACCGAGGCGCACCGCTGGCGGGTGCGCGTCGCGGACTGCGGTCTCCAGCCCGTGGCCCGGGACGTCGGCCTCAAGTCGGGCGAGGTCCTGACCATCGCCACCGAGGACGCCGACCAGACGGCCGACATCATCGAGGTCGTGCCCCTGCTGATCAGCTCGCTGGTCGCGGTGCTGGTGGCCGCCGTCGCGCTGGGGCTCGCGGACCTGAGGCTCGGCCTGCTGGTGATCGTGGGCACCGTCGCGATCCTTTCGGTGCTGTCGGTGATGTCCCGGCGGATCGGCTCCAGTACGCGCGAACAGCAGGCCCGGGTGGCCCGCGCGGGCGCGAAGGTCGCCGACCTGATCACCGGCCTGCGCCCGCTGCACGGCTTCGGCGGCAATCACGCGGCCTTCGCGTCGTACCGGAAGGTCAGCACCGAGGCGAAGCACCAGGCGGTCACCGTGGCCGGGGTCAACGGCGCGTACGCGGGTACGGCCGCCGCCCTCAACGCCGCCCTGGCCGTCGCCGTGACCCTGACGGCCGGGTGGCTCGCCTTCGACGGCCGCATCACCGTCGGCGAGCTCGTCATGGCCGTGGGGCTGGCGCAGTTCATCATGGAACCGCTCAAGATGTTCTCGGACATGCCCAAGTACGTGATGATGGCGCGGGCGTCGGCCGAGCGGATGGCGCTGGTGCTGACCGCGCCCCCGGTCTCCGTCCCGGGGCCGCGGCGCCCGGCCGCCGGCGGCGACCTGGAGATCGACGGTGTCCGGCACGGCGCCCTGCGCGGCCTGAAGTTCCAGGTCCCGGCGGGCGGTTTCACGGCGATCGCCGCCTACCAGCCGCGCGCCGCCGCCGACCTCGCCGCCGTCCTGGCCGTGAGGGTCCCGCCCCACACGTACGAGGGAGCCGTACGGGTCGGCGGGCAAGAGATCGCCGAACTGTCGGTGGAGGCGGTCCGCGAGCACATGCTGGTGAACCCGTACGACGCGGAGATCTTCGCGGGCACGCTCCGCACCAACATCGACCTGTCGGGCAGCAGCCGGACGGTCCCCGAGGCCGTCGAGGCGTCCATGCTGACCGATGTCGTCGCCCTCCACCGCGAGGGGCTCGACTACGCCGTCCGCGACCGCGGCGCGAACCTGTCCGGCGGCCAGCGCCAACGGCTGTCCCTGGCGCGGGCCCTGGCGGCCGACAGCGACGTCCTCGTCCTGCACGACCCGACGACGGCCGTCGACGCCGTCACCGAACAGCTCATCGCGCGCAACATCGCGCGGCTGCGCCGGGGCCGGACCACCCTCGTGATCACGAGCAGTCCGGCCCTCCTGGACGCCGCCGACCGGGTGCTCGTCCTGGACGACGGCGTGATCACCGCCGAGGACACCCACCGCAACCTGCTCGCCACCGACCAGGACTACTGCCTGGCGGTGGCGAGATGAGCGGGCGGGCCGGACCGCGGCGCCGTGGTCGAAGAGGCTGCCGCGGGCGATGCTCGGACTCCATCTCGGCCGGCGCGGACCGGCAGGCGCCGGTGAACGTCCAGATGTAGGTGTTGGTGTTCTGGGCGCGCCTGGTGGGGCTGGTCGTCGGCGGTCTCGGTGAAGGCCGAGCAGCCGTCCGCCGCGCGCACGGCGGCCGGGCGCAGGTCGGCGGCCGCTGACGGCCGCGCTCGGATGTCTACGCAGGAATGGCGGGCGGCCGGCCCCGGCCGAGGGCCCAGGCGACGTCCCTGAGCAGGGCGTGGCGCCAGCCCGCGCGGTCGTGGGCCGACGGGGAGCGCGAGACGCGTACGGTTGCGCCGGCCCGGGCGGCCAGGAACTCGACCACGGCACAGTGGGGCAGCATCCGGGTCTCGTGTTCCCCCACGTCGAAGGCGACCCGCAGCCCGGACAGGTCGACGCGCTCGCGCAGCCGCGCCGCGACGGCGCCGCCGAGCGGGCCGCCGAGCGGATCCGGGAGGCCGGGGGCGCCGGGCGCCCACCAGAACGACGGGGACTGGCAGGCGACCCGCGACACCAGGTCCGGGAACTCCAGCGCCGCGTACACCGCGCTCAGCCCGCCGAGGCTCTGCCCGGCGACCACCAGCCCGTCCCGGTCCGCGGGCAGGCCCGTCTCCGCCACCAGCGGCAGGAGTTCGTCCCGTACCGCCTCCCACAGCCCGGGCCGGCACCCGAACTCGGCCTCCCGGTCCCTGGTCGGCAGGAAGACGAGGGTGACGGGCGGCATGTCACCGGCCTCGACGGCCGCGTCGAACGCCTGCATGGCGGGGTGCAGGTACAGCCAGTCGTCCCCGTCGAGCAGCAGGACCACCGGTCCGCCGCCGCCCGCCGGGTGCACGCGTACGGTGCGCCGCCCCCCGAGGCGTTCGCTCGTCCAGCGGATCCGGGTGCGCGGCAGGGGCAGCACTTGCTCGTCGCCCGTGCCGAGGTCGGGCCAGTACGGCTGGGCCGGCGCGTCCGGGGTCGCGGTGATGGACCGGTCCCCGCCCGCACCGACCGGGTTGAAGGGGTCGGCGAACTCCGCGCCGTCCGCGAGGAACTGATAGGTGACGCGCAGCCGCGCGGGCATGCGCACCTGCGCGTACCAGCAGTCCGTGTCGCCCCACCGGTCCAGCGCCACCGGCTCCGACCAGCTCTCGAAGCCGATGCTCGCCGGTGAGCCGCGCCACAGGAACAGGGTCGTCCAGCCGCCGTCCCCCGCGGGGACCGACGCGGGTGCTCCGGCCGCCGCCCAGAACGCTTCGGAGCCCGGTTCGCCGGGCAGTCCGTACGCGGCGAAGGCGTCCCCCGCGGCGCCGCCGCGGCCGGAGGCGGGGTCGGTCGGGCGCATGCGGGTCTCCTTGTGAGCGGCAAGGGGAGGGACTAAGCTCGTTGCAATAAGGCGAGCCTAACCTAATCGTGACGTTCCGGGGAGGCAACGACCGTGACCACCAACCCCTTCGACGACGCCGAGGGCCGTTTCCTCGTTCTGGTGAACGACGAGGGCCAGCACTCGCTCTGGCCGTCCTTCGTCGACGTGCCCGGCGGGTGGACGATCGCCCTCGGCGAGACCAGCCGGGAGGCGTGCCTCGACTTCGTCGAGGCCAACTGGACCGATCTGCGCCCCCGTTCCCTCGCCCGGTCGACGGACGCCTGACCTCCACCGTCCACCGCGCCCGTCTGCGCCGATCCGATCCGGTACGCAGCCGGCCACGTCGGCAGACCACCTCTGGGGACCCGCACGATGCTCTGCACCCGGCTGGCCAACGCCCGCTTCCTCACCATGGACCCGGACCATCCCGTCGCCCACGAGCTCGGCATCTGGCGGGGGCGCATCGTCGGCCTGGACGGCGCCGTCGCCGCCCTGCCCGCCCGCGAGGTGATCGACCTCCAGGGAGCCACGGTGCTCCCCGGGTTCATCGACTCCCACGTGCACCTGCCCTGGACCGGATTCAAGCAGAACACCCCCAGCATGGCGGGCTGTACGCGGATCGAGGACGCCCTCGCGGTCGTGGCCGAAGCCGTCGCGGCCAAGAACTCACCCGGATCCTGGGTGAGCATCGTCGGCTACGACCAGCGGGCGCTGGGCCGCCACCTGACCGTCGCAGACCTCGACAGGGTCGGCCGGGGGCACAAGCTGTACGTCCTGCACGACTCCGGACACGGCTGCGTCGTCAACACCGCCGTCCTCGACCTGCTCGCCGCCGACGTCCCGCACGACGACGGCTTCCTCGCCGAGGGCGCCATGGGCGCCGCCCGCGCCTTGCGACTGCCCTACTCCCAGGAGGAGTTGGCCGATTCCATCGGGCGCGCCGCCCGCACCTGCCTCGCCGAGGGCATCACCGCCTGCGCCGAGGCGGGCATCGGCGGTGCCCTCTTCGGGCACACCCCGGTCGAACTGGGCGCCTACCAACTCGCCCGGGAGAAGGGCCTGCTGCCGCTGCGCGTCCAGCTGATGGTCTCCGCGGACCGCTTGCGGCCGTCCGGGGCACACGAGGCCGACGGCATCCCCAGGGCCCTCGACCTCGGCCTGCGCACCGGATTCGGCGACGACTGGCTGTCCGTGGGCGCCCTCAAGATCTTCACCGACGGCGGGATGATGGCCCGTACCGCCGCCCTCAGCTCTCCGTACGAAGGCATGGACCACGCCGGGCAGTTGCAGGACGACCCCGAGGTCCTGGCGCGGTCGATCATCGACGGTCACCTCGCCGGATGGCAGCTCGCCGTGCACGCCATCGGGGACCGGGCGGCCGACGTGGCACTGGACGCCCTCGACGAGGCCCAGCGACTGCGCCCCCGGCCCGACGCCCGGCACCGCATCGAGCACGCCGGCCTGATCCGCCCGGACCAGCTCCCGCGATGCGCACGGCTGGGACTCAGCGCGGTGGTCCAGCCCAACTTCCTGCGCTACTTCGGTGACGACTACGCGGCGATCCTGGGCGAGGAGCGGGCGCCCTGGCTGTACCGCGGCCGGGCCTTCCTCGACCACGGCGTCAACCTCGTGGGCAGCTCCGACCGGCCGGTCACGGACGGGTCCCCGCTCAGGGCCGTCCAGTTCATGGTCGAGCGCACCTCCGTGTCGGGCGGGACGATCGGCCCGGACGAGGCGGTCACCGTCGACGAGGCCCTGTACGCCCATACGGTCGCGGGCGCCCGCGCCTGCCGCTGGGAGGACAGCGCGGGCAGCCTCACCCCCGGCAAGCGCGCCGACCTGGTCGTGCTGGGCGACGACCCGCGCCGCGTCGACGTCTCCCGCATCGGGGACATCGAGGTGGTGGCGACGTACGTGGACGGCCGGGAGGCCGGCACGCCGCAGCCGTGAGACCCGGCGCGCGGCAGGACCGTCAGCAGGCCGTCAGGCGGGTCAGCAGGAGCGGACCGGCTTGTGGTTGTGGACGTAGCGCGCCGAGACCCATCCCTTGGAGTTCTGGAGGCGGTACCAGACGGGGTTGCCGTCCACCCACCCGCCGCGCGCCCGGCAGTTGAGGAGCACGCGCTGGCCCGGGCGGAGCGTCCTGACGACGCCGGAGTACACGGTGGGCTTCTGGCGCACGTGGAGGGGTGCGTCGGAGACCACCTCGCCCACCGGGTACGCGACCCGGGGCGCCGCGGTGGCCTGCGCGGCCCCCTGCTGCTGCGCGGCCCACCCGGCGCCGCCCATGGGGCCGAGCGCCAGGCCCGTCACCAGCGCGCACATCACTGCGGACTTCTTCATCCCGGCCCCGTTCTCCGACGACTTCGGTGCGGGCACCCACGACGGACCGTGGCCGGCCGAGAGCGCCCGGTACGACTATCCGTGCGGATCCGGGAACTTCCGGGCCGACACCTCCGCCGTTCCCCCTGATGGCCGCAGATCCGGCCGCGGCCCGGCCGGACGTGTGTCCGAATCCGCTGTTTCGGACGCCGGCGAGCGAGCAGACGCGAGCCATGGCACCCGGCGCCGCCGGTGCCGCTCCGGCCGGACGGAGAGGTCCCGGCCCCCGAATCGCCCGCCGCCCCTCCCCGCAGAGACGAGTCGTCATGGACCACCGGCCCCGCGCCCCCGAACAGGACCCGACGCAGCAGCAGCCGACGCAGAGTCCGACGGAGCAGAGCCTGACCTGGACGACCGGTATCCACCAGGTGCGGACCCGGCTGCGGTTCCCGCTCCGGGCCACCTTCCACTGGTCCCCCCGTACCCCACTGGGCGTCGAGGTCACGTTCCACCCGGTGGGAGCGGACGCCGTGACCTGGGTGATCGGCCGAGACCTCCTCGCCAGGGGCCTGCGCACCCTGGCCGGAACGGGAGAGGTACGGGTCCGCCCGGCCGACGGGCCCGGCCGCGCGGGCCAGGTGGTGCTGCGGCTGGGGGCGCGGGCGCCGTACGCCCTCTTCGCGATGGACCGGGCCGGGCTCACGCGGTGGCTGGAGGAGACCTGGGCGCTGGTTCCGGCCGGCGCCGAAGCGGAACGCCTGGACTGGGAGTTCTTCGACGGCCTGCTCGCGGACCGCTGAGCGGCGTCCCGGCGTCGCGTGTCCCGTCGGCCCGTCGGCCCGCCGGCCCGTCGGCCCGCGTGCTCAGCGGGTGCGTGCGCCAGGCGCCTGTTCTGGCGTCGGAAGAGGGGGAGAGCCGGACGAGCCGGCCCGGTGGCCCTGCGGGGCCGCGGCCGCTCGGCGGCGCACCGTGCGGATCCGGAGGCATCCAGGTCCCGGGCCGCGCGACGACCCCGGAGAGCAAGGTGTGTTCCATGCGTACGTCGACTCGTATCGCGGGTGTCCTCACCGGGCTGACCCTCGCACTCGGCGGCGCGGCCCTGACGGCCCCCGCCGCGCACGCCGACGTCACGGCCTGCATCAACCAGGTGGAGCGGGAACTGCGGGGAGGCGAGGCCCCGGAATACGTCAGGACGGCGTGCTACACCGGGCACAGCGGTGACCACGGTGGGTGCGTGACGGCCCTGACCAAGGGCGGCGGTGTGACGAACGGCACCGCGACGACTGCCTGCAAGATGGCCCCGTAGCAACGCGCGACGGGTGCGCCACAGCTGCGCACGCGCTCGTCACGGCAGCGGCAGGGCCCCGCCGTCGGGGACGCCGTTCGCGGACTCGGCGGCGGCGGGCGCCGTGGGCGAGTCCGGCGGACCCGCGAGGTAGGCCAGGAGGCCGGCGATCTCACGGCCGGCCTCCGCCGGGTGGCGGAAGCGAGCGCCGGGGGCGATGGCGTAGCGGTTGCGCCGGCCGTCCCGGGTCCGCGTGAGGTATCCGTCCGTCTCCAGGTCCGTGACGATCGCCTGAACCGTGCGCTCGGTGAGGTCACAGTCCGCCGCGATGTCACGCAGCCGGGCCCCCGGGTCGCGCGAGATGGCGACCAGGACCCGGGCGTGGTTCGTCAGGAAGGTCCAGTGGTTCCGGCGGGAACCCGTGTGCTCGTTCTCCACTCCGACATTCTTGATGGACGACTCGCGAAAAGCAAATCCAGAAAAGTCTTTCCGGTATAACTTGACGTGTGTCCGGGGCCCCGGCAGGGTGCAGGGGAGCGGAACGAGCCTTCCGCCCCGACCGAACGACCGAGCAAGCGACCGAGCATTCGCGCAACGCGCCGCAAGCACCTGTGCCCAAGGAGCGAAGACGATGACCATCACGGCCACGACCGAGGCCACGACCTCGACGACGCCCCCCATGACGGCCACCACCCCCACCGGTGGCGCCGCAGCGGGCCCCGCACCCGGCGGGCTGCCCGAGGTGCCCTGCCCCCGGGAACTCTCCACCTGCGATGCCCGGCAGCTGACCAAGGTGTTCTTCGAGCGGCTGCGGAGCCTCGAAGAGGGCACCCGTGAATACCAGTACGTGCGCGCCACGCTGATCGAGATGAACATCTCACTCGTGAACTTCGTCGCCCGCCCGTTCCGCGACCGGCCCGGCGGCCCCGAGAACGAGGACATCGTCCAGGTCGGCATCATCGGCCTGATCAAGGCCATCGACCGGTACGACCCCGAGCGCAACACCCAGTTCACCACGCTCGCCGTGCCCTACATCACAGGTGAGATCAAACGCCACTTCCGTGACACCACCTGGGCCGTGCGCGTCCCGCGCCGGCTCCAGGAGCAGCGCCTGCTGCTGGCGAGGGCGACGGAGGAGCTGACCTCCGAGACCGACCACGCGCCCACCCCGGCGGAACTGGCCGCCCACCTCGGCCTCACCGAGGACGAGGTCCGCGAGGGTCTGGTCGCCGCCAACGGCTACTCCTCCCAGTCCCTCGACGCTCCCCAGCAGGCCGACGCCGCCGGCGGCGGCACCCCCGCGAACGGACAGCCCGTACGCTCCCTGGCCGAGACCGTCGGAGCCCTCGACCCCGCCCTGGCGGCCGTCGAGGACCGGCAGGCCCTCGCGCCGCTGCTCGCCGGCCTGGACGAGCGCAGCACCCGCATCCTCGAGCTCCGCTTCGGCCAGGAGATGACCCAGGCGGAGATCGGCGAGGAGGTCGGGCTCTCCCAGATGCACGTCTCGCGCCTGCTCGCCCGCACGCTGGAGAACCTGCGCAAGGAGCTGCTGCACGACTGACCCGCGGTCCGAGGACCTCTGGGGGCCGGGCGCGACGCGCGCCCGGCCGCCCCGACCCGTTCCCGAGACCTGACACCGGGGAGTCATGAACCATTTCGTCCGACTGCTGGCCGTCCTCGGCGGTTCCGTCGTGCTCACCCTCGTCGTGGGCCGCCTCACCGACCTGCTGCTGCGGCGGGCCGACGTCCGCCATCCCGAGACACCGCTGTGGCACATGCTGCGCCGCTGCGGACCGTCGCTGCGCGTGCTGCTGTTCACGGCGGTGCTGCGCGGGGCGTACCGCCAGATCGCCTGGCAGCCGGTGCGCGACCACGAAGCCGCCGTGGGCCGGACCCTGACGCTCGTGCTGATCGGGGCGGGCGCGTGGTGCATCGTCGGCGTCGCCTCCGCCGTCGTCGAATCCTCCTACGCCCGCTATGCGTTGGGCACGCGCGACCCCTCACGTGTGCGCCGCGTCCGCACCCAGGTGACGCTCATCAGAAGGATCGTCACCGCCGTCGTCGCCGTGGTCGCGGCGGCCGCGATGCTGCTCACCTTCCCCGCCTTCCGGGCAGTCGGCACGTCCGTCCTGGCCTCGGCGGGCATCATCGGCATCGTCGCGGGTGTGGCCGCCCAGTCCACGCTCGGCAACGTCTTCGCCGGATTCCAGATCGCCTTCGGCGACATGGTGCGCATCGGCGACACCGTCGTCGTCGACGGGGAGTGGGGCGTGGTCGAGGAGGTGACGCTCACCCTCATCGCCGTGCGCACCTGGGACGAGCGCCGGATCACCATGCCCGTCTCGTACTTCACCTCGCGTCCCTTCGAGAACTGGTCGCGCGGCGGCATCCAGATGACCGGCACGGTGTTCCTCCACTGCGACCACACGGCCCCCGTCGCCCTCATGCGCGAGAAACTGAAGGAGATCCTGGACGGCTGCGAGGCCTGGGACGGCCGGGGCTGGGACCTGGCCGTCACCGAAGCCACCCCCACCACCATCGTGGTACGGGCGATCGTCACCGCCAAGGACCCGGACCGGCTGTGGACCGCCCGCTGCGAGGTCCGCGAACAACTGGTGGCCTGGCTGGCCGAGAAGCACCCGTACGCCCTGCCCCGCGTCGCCACGGCCGCAGCCGTGCCCGCGCCCCGCGAGGAGGCCCGAGCGGACGTCAGGCCGCCAGCGGGGTGAACGGGTACAGCCCGTCCGCACCCGGCTTCACCACGCCGTAGCTGCTCTCCGGCACCTCGTTCCACGCACCGGGCAGATCGCCGAGCGGCTCGGACACCACCAGGCGGGTTTCGTCGGACGCCTCCTGGAGGAAGCGGATGTCGGGGTGCAGCCTGCGCAGCGTGTCCACCCGGCTGCTGTAGAACAGCGACCGCGACGCTCCCTGGCTGGAGTACCGGAAGGCCCACACGCCGGTCCCGTCGGTGACGGCCACCGTCATCTGCATCGGGTACTCCACGCCGTGCTCGTGGCCGACCCGCTCCACCACGCCCACCATCCGGGCGACCGCGCCCGGCGGGTCCTCCTCCAGGCCGAAGGTGAGCGCCAGGTAGAACATGACCTCGGAGTCCGTCGTGCCCTCGATCTCCCCGAACAGCGCGGGGTCGACGAGGAGCGCGAGGTCCCTGCGCATCGCGTGGAAGCCGGAGATGGCCCCGTTGTGCATCCACATCCAGCGGCCGTGCCGGAACGGGTGACAGTTCGTCTGCTGCACCGCCGTACCCGTCGACGCCCGGATGTGGGCGAAGAAGACGGGGGAGGTGACATGGTCCGAGAGCTCCCGCAGGTTGCGGTTGTTCCACGCGGGCCCGACGTCCCTCATCAGGGCGGGCGTGCCGTCACCGCTGCCGCCGTCCGGATACCAGCCGATGCCGAAGCCGTCGCCGTTGGTCGTCTCCACACCCAGTTTCGAGTGGAGGCTCTGGTCGATCAACGAATGGGCGGGTTTGTACAGGATGGTGTCGAGCAGCACGGGGGTTCCCGAATACGCAAGCCACCGGCACATGAGCGATCACCTGACTCGTCCGCCCCGTCCGGGTTGACCGTGCCGCGGGCCGGCCGGGGCCGTAACCGCCCGCGCGGGCGCCCCGTCGCCCATGTCATTCTCCCGCTGCCCGACGGGCGCCGCACGCGGGGCGGCCGCCCGCCCGGACGGCGCGGCCGCTACCAGCCGAAGCGGCGGTCGACCACGGCCGCGAACTCCTCGAAGCTCAGCACCCGGTCACCGTTCTGGTCAGCCGCGTCGAACAGCGCCGAGGAGTCCTCGGTGTCCCCCACGCCCCAGAAGGGGATCGCCCCCTGCGCGGCGAGGGTCGGTCCCTTGGAGCGCAGGGCGCCGATGACCTCGGCGCGCGTCAGGGTGCCGTCCTGGTCGAGGTCGAGGGCGTCGAACAACCGCCGGGCCTGCTCACTCATCACATGTCCTCTCCGCGGTGCACGCGCCGTCGAGCCGGCGGGTCCTGCCAGGAAGGACGCGACGCGCCCCCGCGAGGTTGCCTTCGGACCCGGATCCGTGCGCCCCGCCGATGGAACGGCAGCCGGCCGCGTGGGGCGGTCCGGAAGGTTGCCGGAAGCCCTGCCGCACGACCGCCACGCTCCGGTGACGACCGGGCTCCCGGTGGTCCCGGCGGACCCTCCTCACCAGGCCACGTGCAGTGCTTCCGGCGAGCGGTGGACCAGGGTGGGCCGCATCCGGGGCCGTGGACGGCCGGGGTCCAGTCGCAGCCCCGGCAGACGGTCCGTCAGCACTTCGAGCGTGAGACGGAGTTGCTCGCGCGCGAGCCGGGAGCCGGGGCAGCCGTGCGGCCCGATCGGAGCTCGGCGGAACCGGCCGCCGCGAAGCCGTCCACCAGCTCCGCGGCGCACGTGCGCACGTACGGGACCAGCGCCGCCACCCGCGCGGCCGACAGCCCCCGGTTCAGCGGTGCCCGGTGCCGGCGGTGGGCGGCGCCGTCCGAGGACACGACCGTGGGCCGCGGTCCGAACCCGCGCGGCAGGACCCCGAGCGCCGCCTCGGAGAGCCGGATGTCCGGCAGCAGGGCGTTCGCGGAGGAGAACTCCTCCGCGCGCAGGAGCACCTCCCGCACGTCGCGGTCGCGCGCGACGAGCCACGCGTCGAACTCGGGTACGTACGTCAGCCCCTCGGTCCGGCGGGCGCGGTCGTACAGCGGGTACGGGTCGCGGTACAGATCGTCCCGCCGCGCCTGGTCGTCGTGCCACGTCAAAGGAGACCTCCGGATCGCGTTCGGGGCCGGGCGGGACGCGCTGGTGACCTGCGGTGCGCCGGGTCATCCTGCCCGAAGCCGGCCCGGCCCGGTAGGGCGCCAGGCCCGCCCTAACGGCGCGCGTTGAGCTCGGCGACGATCGACGCGGGGGTGTGGCCGCTGCCGTCGGACAGGCGGTGGAAGTCGACCGAGACGAAGTTCGGGTCGCGGCCCCCGGCGGCGGGCCGGCACTGCTCGGCGATGCGGTTGCGCAGCTTCGTACCGTTGTCCAGGGCCGCCGTCATCACGGTGGGCACGTTGCGGTGGTGGCTCATCGTGAACAGGCGCCGGAAGCCGGGCTCCTGCCGGTCCAGGGGCAGGTCGGACCAGCGGCTGACGCACGTCAGGTCGTTGCCCAGGTCCCCGAGGCTCCAGAAGTTGCTCACCGTCCAGGACCTGTCGTACATGACGCCCAGGTTCTCGCGGTCGGACCGGTCGGAGAAGATCAGCAGCCGCTTGCCGGAGGTCACGAGGTCGGCGACCTCGGGCCAGCCGTTCTGCCGTACGCCCCACTCGTCGGGCCGGAAGACCATGTCGGACAGCCCCCGGACCCGGCCGAGGGACTGCCGCAGCTGCTCGGCGCTCACGTAGTCCTCCAGGAAGACCGTCACGACCTCCTGGGGGTGGGCGGCGAGGAAGTCCACCACGGTCTGCATCGTGCCGTGGAAGGACTGGCGCGGCAGGGCGTACGTGGCACCGGCGAAGGTCTTGCAGTCGCCGTGGCACAGGTACACGTCGCTGGGGTAGCAGTCGCTGCCGAAGCTGATGACGCACAGCCAGGTGCTGCGCTCGTACCAGTGGGTGTCCAGGCTCAGGCCGCGGACCCCGCCTTCGAGCTGGGCCCGTACCGATTCGGACTGGTTCACCGAACTCCAGCGGGAGTCCTGGTAGTTGGTGAAGGCGTTGTGGGTGGTCAGGAAGGAGACCTCGTCGAGGCGCCGGTCGCCCCAGCGGGCGTCCGCCGCGGCGGACGAGGTGCCGGACGGTGCGGCTCCGGGCGGGCGGGTGCCCGTGGCGGAGGCGGTGGTCGCGGTCCCCAGCAGCGCCAGCAGGAGGAGGCACACCAGGGTGCGGAGGGTGCGTGCGCTCCGAGGTGCGCGGCGCGGACGGCCACGGAACGGCCCCGCGTGCTTCATGTCCATGTCAACCATGGCCGGAGGGTAGCGCGCGGCCCGCCGCCCCGTCGCCCTCCGGACGCGGACGGCCGGCCGGCGATCGTGCCGAGGGCACCCGCGACGGTGTCTGCCGCGGCGGCGGTACCGGCCGCCGCGGCAGACACCGTCGCGGGCGCGCCCGTGCGGGCTCAGTAGCGCAGGGCCGTGCCGGTCTGCGCCGTCACCGTGCCGGACAGCTTGTGGGTGCTGCGGGCCGTGCCCTGCCCGGTGCCCTTCCCGGCGACGTCGGAGACCGTCACCACCACGGTGTCGACGAGGTGGCCGCTCTCGTCCTTGAACTCGACCTGCACCGCGAAGGACTTGGTGGCGTCGTCGGTGTTCCGTACGGTCACGGGGACCGACGTGTACCCGTCGGTGGCGGTGGTCACGGTCCCCAGGGACACCTGGTCCTTGGCGTCGACACCGTCCTTGACGTCGGCGAGCTTGTCCTTCGCGACGGCGGCCGCGGACTCGGCGGACTTGGCGGCCTCGGAGGCGGCCGACGAGACGGCCTCGCCGGCAGACCTCACGGCCGACGCCGCGCTGGAGACGGCACCGGACGGGCTGCCGTCGCCGCCCGAGCAGGCGGCGGCGCCGAGTGCCACCGCCGACAGCACCGCTCCTGCCGCACCACGCATCCACGCGACCTTCGCCACCACGCCTCCAAGGGTGTTCCGGGCCTCCCGGTCCTCCCAGTCAACGGCCCGGCGGCCCGGATGCCCACTGCACGGGGCATCCGGGTGAGGCGCGGCCGGCGGCCCCGCGGGGCGTGCGCCGTCAGGGGCGTTCCGCGGCCGCCAGGCGCTGCTCGTGGACGCGCAGGTGGAGGGCGGCGAGGTCCAGCAGGGGAGTGGCCACCCCCAGCGTGCGGGCGCGGACGGTGAGGTCGGTCAGTACGTGGTCGGCCTCCGTCGGCACTCCGGCGATCAGGTCGCGGTAGAGGGACGGCGTGAGGGGCGAGCCGGGGGTCGCGACCGTCGCCCTGGTGAAGGCCAGCTCGGCCTCGGGCACCGGGTGCCCGGCCGCGGCGGACACCGCCGCCGCCTCGGCGAGGAGGGACGCTCCGAGGGCCGTCCCGCCCGGTACGGCGTTCACCTCCCCCACGGTGCCGCGCATCAGGCAGGTGAAGGCGACCAGGGTGGAGATGAAGACCCACTTGTGCCACATGGCGTCGACGATGTCCCCGGTCGCCGGCGAGTCGATGCCCGCCCCGGCCAGGGCCGCACGGATGGCGTCCACACGGGCGGAGGGGCGGCCGTCCGTCTCACCGGTCAGGACGACCGCGGGCGGGGCCATGCGGACGATGTCCCCCTCCTCGTTCAAGGTGGTGACCACCTTCGCGACCCCGCCGAGGACCGCCCCCGCGCCGAGGCGCGCGACGAGCACGTCCAGGTGGGCCATCCCGTTCAGCAGGGGCACGACCGCGGTCCCCGGGCCGACGGTAGGCCCGATGTCCGCCAGCGCCGGGCCCAGGGCGGTCGCCTTCACGGAGAGCAGGACCAGGTCGTAGGGACCGCCAGGGGCGTCGGCCGTCACCAGCTTCGGCGTGAGGTGGAGCTTCTCCCCCTGGCCCTCGACCCGCAGTCCGCGGGACCGGAGGGCCTTCGCGCGCGCGGGCCGGACCAGGAAGGAGACGTCCTGCCCGGCTTCCGCGAGCCGGGCTCCGAAGAAGCCGCCGACGGCGCCTGCGCCGACCGTGAGGATCCTCATGTGCGGGTGCCTTTCGTGTGGGCGAGTGGAGTGCCGTCCACGGGCGTCCGAAGGGTTCGAGGGTTCCGAGGGGTGCGCGGCGCATACCGGGAGACCGCCACGCCGGCCAGGCACAGCGCCCCGCCCAGGAGCGTGAGCCAGCCCGGTACCTCGGCCAGCAGGGCCCAGCTCAGCAGGACGACGATGGCCGGGACGGCATACGTCGTCGCACCGAGCCGGCCGGCGGGCATGCGCGCCAGCGCGTACGTCCACGTGGTGAAGGCCAGGGCGGTGGGGACCACGCCCAGGTAGACCATGTTCAGGGTCGCCGAGAGCGGCGCCCGGGGCAGTTCGTCGAGCAGCCGGCCGGTGAAGGGCAGACAGACCACGGCGCCCGTCATGCAGCTGTACGCCGTGATCTGGAGGGGCGTTCCGTAGGAGAGGGCGGGCTTCTGCGCGATGACACCGGTCGCGTAGGCCACCGCCGCGAGCAGGCAGAGGACGACTCCGAGGAGCGAGGTGGTGCCGCCCTCCCCGGACGACATCGACAGGCCCACGACCACCGCGCCGGCGAAGGAGACGGCCATGCCCGCCAGCAGGCGCGGCGGGAGCGCCTCGCCGAGCAGGCGGGCCGCGAGCAGCGCCATGAGGATGGGCCCGGTGTTCACGAGCAGGGAGGCCGTACCGGCGTCGACCAGACGCTCACCCCAGTTCAGCGCGACCGTGTAGCCGCAGAACCACACGACACCGGAGACCAGGATGCCCCGCCAGGCCTCACGGGGCGGCAGGCCCTGGCGGCGGACCAGGAGCAGGACGCCCAGCACCAGCGAGGCGGCCAGCAGCCGGCCGAGGGCCAGCGCGCCCGGGGAGTAAGCGGCGCCCGCGCTGCGGATGGAGACGAAGGCGGAGGCCCAGGCGAACACCGTGAAGGTGACGGCGCCGACCGTGAGGACGCCGGGCGGGATCGGACTCGAACGGAACGTCATGCCACCCACTCTACGAGCGCAACATTTCGGCGTCGACCGAAATGTTGTTCCTGGGTCCCGGCAGGGAGGGCGGGCCGCACTGTGCCGACCGCGACGCAGGCACCTCAGGCCCAGGCCTGCGCAGTGATGCCCAGCAGGTCACCGAAGGCCCGCTCGCCCGCCGCGGTGACCTCCAGTGCGCGTCCGCCGCCCGGCGGGTGCACCACCCATCCCTCCTCCAGCGAGCGTGCGCACAGCCCTGCCCCGGCCAGGCCGCCCAGATGGCGGCGCCGCTCGGTCCAGTCCAGGCAGGAGCTCGCCGCCCGCCTGCGCCCCCCGCCGCCGAGGCCGATGCCGGCGTCGGCGCACCAGAGCCGGCCGGCCTCCGTCAGCTCGAACACGCCGTCCGTGCGCAGCAGGCCGCGCCGCTCCATCGCGTCGGTCACCGCCATGCCCAGCCGGCCGGCGAAGTGGTCGTAGCAGGTACGGGCCCGGGCCAGCGGATCGGGTGCGCCGACCACCGGTACGGCGTGCGCGGCGTCCCGGTCCGGCACCGCGTGGGAGGCGAGCCCGTCGAGCAGGCGGGCGGTCGCCGCGTCGGCGACGCGCACGTAGCTGTGGCGGCCCTGGCGCTCGGTCACGCAGATCCCGGCATCGAGCAGCCGGGCCAGGTGGCCGGAGACGGTGGAGGGCGCCACGCCGGTGATCCGGGCCAGCTCGCCTGCGGTCCAGGCGCGCCCCTCCAGCAGTGTCAAGCAGATCGCTGCCCGCGTCTCGTCGGCCAGGGCGGCGGCGAAGGCCGCCAGGCGGGCCGCGGGGGCCGGGGTGTCCGCCGGGGGCGGGGTGCTCGCGGGCGACCCGGGAGGCAACTCGTTCATCCATCCAGGATGCCCCATTGCTTCGGTATGCGACGAACTATCGGCCACGCTCCGGTCAGTGACCGGCCGCGGCCTTCACCAGCGCCACGGCCAGGCCGATCGCCGCGTCGATCGCGCCCGCGAGCAGGGCGACGACCGCGCCGCTGCCCATGCGGACGCCGCCGTACCAGCCCCACCCGAACAGGCCGGCGACACTCACGCCGGCCGATGCGCACAGGGCCGTGCGCAGGTCCATCACCCCCAGGGCGGAGGAGGCGATGAGGACCAGCGGGCCGACGGCGGACAGCAGCAGCGGACTGCCGACCCACAGCATGTGCCGCAGCTCGGCTCCGGTGGCGAGCCGCCCGTGGACCACCCGGTGGGCCTGCTGGTCGGAGACGAGGGCCGCCAGCCACAGTCCGACGGCGGCGGTCAGCACGGTGGCCGCCGTCCCGGTGGCGGTGGCGTGCTCCGACGCGGCCAGGCCGATCACCACGGAGATCATGGTGATCGTGGCGTAGAGCCGCTCCTTCAGACGGGCCGCGGCGGCCGCCGCCACATCGGCGGGCGCGTCGTCGGCTGCGGCGTCGGCGTGATCCATACCGCCAGCCTAGGGGTGTCCGCAGCCCTCGCAGTGCGACCGCCGAGGGCCGGGCGTGCCCTCTGTCGTGACGGCATTTCACCGGCCACACTGATGGCTCGGGGGCGCAACGCCCCGTCGCGAGGAGGCGGTGGCGTGGTGCCGGAAGACCCCGTGGACAACCCCGTGGACAACCCCGCGGAAGACCCCGTGGGGCGACCCGCTCCGTTCGTACGGCCCCAGGTGTGGGAGACGTACGGGCCGGCCGATCTCAGCACCGTCCCGGTGTTCGCCGGTGGGTTCATCAACTTCGGCTACTGGCACCGGGTCGACCTCGAAGGACGGCTGTCGCAGGACGACCGGATCCGCAGCGAGCAGGACCTCTACCGGCACGTGCTCGACGCCGTCGCCCCCGACGGCGGCCGGGCCGTGGAGGTCGGCTGCGGCCTCGGGCTCGGATGCGCCCTGGCCCTCGACGAGTACGGACCCGCAAGCGTCACCGGGGTGGACATCCATCCGCAGCAGCTCCGGCGGGCCCGAGCAGCGAACTCCCCGCTCCTCGCCGTCCGGCCGCAGCGGCTGCGCTTCCTGCTCGGGGCGGCCGAGAGCCTGCCGCTGGGCGACGGGGAGTTCGACTGCCTCTACAGCGTCGAGGCCGTCCAGCACTTCCCGGATCTGCCGGCGTTCGCCCGCGAGGCGGCACGCGTCCTGCGCCCGGGCGGCCGGATGGCGGTCGCCGGCTTCTTCACCGTCGACGGCGCGCCCGCGCCCGAGGAGCGGCTCGCGGGGCTGCTGGAGACGTTCGCCAGCGGACTCGACCTCGCCCGGCCCGTCTCCCGGATGGCGGACGCCCTGGCCGACGCGGGCTTCGCCGACGTGCGGGCGGACTCGATCGGCCCGCAGGTATGGCCCGGCTGGGACCGTTGGCTCGCCCGCCTCTGGGCGCCCGGCACCTGGCCGCGCAACTTCATGGCCGCCTGGGAGCAGCGGATCCTGGACTACTACCTGATCACCGCCGCCCGCCGGTAGCGGTCGATCGCCTCCCGGGCGTCGGGGACGAACGTCCGCAGGCTGACCAGTTCGGCCAGTTCGGCCAGTTCGGCCCCGGTCACCCAGTCGTCTGGGCGCGGGGCGCCGCGCCGGGGCCCCACGACGGACCGTCAGGGTGGCGGCGGGGCCTCCTGGAGATGGGCGGCGATCATGGCGAGGTCATTGGCGATGGCCACGACGTCCTGGGTGTTCGCGCTCGGGGTGGAGGCGCCGTTGACCCCCGCGTAGAAGGGGTCGAAACGGCCGCCGCCCCGGTCCAGGTACCCGGCGATGGTGATCGCTCCGACGGCCAGCCTGTCGTTGAGCGCGTCCCCGCCGACCGCCGCCCCGGTCTTGGCGAACACCTTCCCGCGGGCCGGGCAGTCACGGCAGTTCTCGGCCAGCAGCCCGTCGACGCCGAGGATGGGCAGGGCCTCCCGGAAGAGCCGTGCGTCGGGGGTGCGCTGCCAGTACGTCAGCATCTGCACCAGCGCCTCGGGCGTGGCCCGGTCGGCGGGGTTGCCGCCCCGGCCGTCCATCAGCTGGAGCTGTCCGCGGTCGACGCCCGCCTCGTCCAGGAAGTCGGCGAGCACCGGGAAGCCGTCCTCGCACTGGCGGCTGCCGGTCGTGACGGCCAGCAGGCAGATGCCCAGGTTGGCGCCCAGATTGTGGCTGACCTTGAGGATCAGCTTCGCGTACTGGGCGTAGGGAGGGGAGGTGTACGCGGCCACCCGCGGCCGGCCGTCGTAGTCGCGGGGCAGCCGGCCGACCTGATGGGGACCCGTCGGGTCCGCGGTGACCCGGACCCCGGCCCGTTCCAGTGCCTCGATCAGCGCGGTGCGTCCGAACGCGGCGGGGTCGGTGACGGGGGAGGTGCGCAGCAGGGGCTCGGCGTCCGCCGCGATGGTGCCCGACAGCCGGATGCGGGTGCCCCCGTCGGTGGCCGTCACCGTGATGTCGGTCGGCCCGCCGGCCGCGACCGTCTTCACCGTCGAAGCGACCTGGTACGGGGCGACCTTCGGCCGCCAGTCCAGCCGGGCGGCCGCGCCCGCGCGGTCCCCGGGCGTGGTCATGAGGTCGATCAGGTTGTCGTTGATGATCAGCGGCGTCGGGGTCGGGTCGAGGACGGGGTCGGGGGCGAACAGCCGGCTGTCCACGATCACGTCCCCGTCCACACGGGTGATGCCGGAGGCGCGTACCTGGCGGGCGAGCTCGTCGATCCCGGCGAGGGGGTTCTCCGGGGTCAGGGTCGCCCCGGTGAAGTCGTTGGCGTAGGTGTGGTCGAGGTCCGTGTACGCGACCGTGCCGTCGGGGCGGGTCCTGCCGCCCATGGTGAGGTCGCCCTGCGCCACGAGGTCGAGGTCGCCGGTCAGGGTGGCGCCCCTTCGCTCACCGACCGCGTAGACGGGTGTCACGAAGCGGTGTGCGGAGCCGAGGGTGTGCCACGGACCCGAGACGCTGACCAGCTTGGCGGTCGACCCGGGGATGAAGAACTGCTCGGGGAACATGCTGTGCACCACGCGGCCGCCGTCCGGTCCGGTCTGCAGCAGACCCCATTGGGCGTTGCGGTACGCCGGCTTGCGCATGATCTCCGTGATGCGCGGGTCGAGGCCGCCGGTGGGGGAGGGCGTGGGAGGAGGGGAGGGCGTGGGGGCCGGGGCCGCGCCGGAGGCCGTACCGGAGGCCAGCGCCACGCACAGGAGCGCGGCGCAGCCTGCGGTCAGCCCGCGGCGCAACGGGGCGGTGGGGTGCCGACCGTTCACAGCGCGCTCCGTTCGTCGCGGCTGCCTTCCCCGAGTGCTGTAAACAGCGTGGCACGCCCCGTTCGGGGGTGCACGTCACTACCGGCGGCACCCACCCGGGTCATGCGGGGTGACCCCCGCCGGGGCAAGATCGTTCCCAGGGCATGCGACTGAACGTACGAACCGCCGCCCTCGTCCTGGCCCTCGCGGGCTCCGCCCTCACGACCGCCACCGCCGCCCACGCCGCGGTGCCCACCGCGGGCCCGGCCGCGACCACCGTGGCGTCAGCACCGGCCGACGGCCCCGTCGACGAGCTCTCGGACGACCTGACCGACGACCTCGGCGACGTGGTCGGGGAACTCGACCTGACCGGCGAGGACTGAGGACGGACAGGCACCACCGCCCCGCACCGGCCGGTACCCCGCGCCGACCGGGACCCCGCACCGGCCGGCACCCCGCACCGGCCGGCCCCGCCTCGGCGGGGCCGGCCGTTCGCGTCGCGCAGGGCCCGTAGGGCTCAGTCGTTCCCGTCGCCGGGGCGCACTGCGTCGACGAGGGTGGCGAGCACGTCGACGGCGCTGCCGTCGTGGTCACTGCCCGCCGTCCCGCTCCCGCTCTGGAGGTTGGCCGCGCGGTCGACCTCGACGACGGAGTCGGAGTGCGAATTGTCGATGACGGTGATCAGGCTGCCGCTCGCGGCGGCCGGCGCCGTGCCCCCACCGATGAGGGCCACCGCGAGCGCGGCCGCGGCCCGCATGCGCGCGCCGGTCACACCTTCACGCTCTCACGCGCCACCGGCACGGGGTGGTGGCGCGAGATGTTCTTGGTCAGCAGCCTCGTGGACTCGCCGACCCCGACCTCCGCGCCCCCTTCGGCCGCGGGCAGCCGCCCGTCGGCGAGTCGCAGTTCGGCGAGGGCGGTGTCCATCGCCTTGTGCGCGGCGAACAGGCACGGGGTGCTGTAGATGGCCAGGTCGACACCGAGTTCGGTCAGCTCGGTGAGCGAGAGCCGCGGTGACTTGCCGCCGGCGATCTGGTTGAACAGCAGCGGCTTGCTGCCGACGGCCTTACGGATCCGCTCGATCCACTCCACGCTGCGGACCCCGTCGACGAGGACGACGTCCGCGTCGGTCGCCGCCAGGGCCTGCGCGCGGTGGATGATGTCGGCCTCCTCCGTCGCGTCGGTCCGGGCCACGACGACCAGGTCCTTGCGGGTCGCCAGCACCATCTCCAGCTTCTCCAGGTACTCCGTCAGCGGCAGCACCTGCTTGCCGTCGGCGTGGCCGCAGCGCCGCGGGCGCTTCTGGTCCTCCAGGATCACGCCGGAGGCGCCCATCCGTTCCAGGCCCTCCACGACGTGGCAGGCCACTTCGGGGTCGACGTAGCCGTCGTCGATGTCGACGAGCAGGTGGTGACGGGGGAAGGCGCCGCGCAGTCGCTGGACGAAGGCCACCATGTCGGGCCAGGCGATGAATCCGATGTCGGGCAGCCCGTAGTAGGAGGCGGCGAACCCGAATCCGGAGACGAACATCCCGTCGTAGTGCGCGGCCGCCACCGAGGCCGAGTACATGTCGTACACCCCGATGAGCGGCGTGGTGCCCGGCTCGGCGATCTGTTCCCGCAGCTTGTTCCCGTAAGTCATCGTTCGGTTCCTCCGAGGAGCGCATCGGCACAGGGAGGGCAGAGAGCCGCGCCACCAGGGCTCTTTACCTGAAGCAGATCCTTCCTTGGTGAAGAGCGGAACTTTCGCGGGTGAAGCCTTTACTCACCCCGACGGAGTAGCCGGTTCACCACAGAAACGTCACTGGAAGCGTGTTCTCAGGCCTCGGTGGGCAGCCAGCAGCCGTGCAGCCCGAGGGGGACCCGGACGGGGATGCGGGCGCGTGCCACCGGTCCGGCCTCCGGGTCCTCGGCGGGGATGACCAGGAACCAGCTCGACCCGTCGGTACGGTCGGTGGCGAAGGTCAGCCAGTGGCCGTGCCCGTCGGAGTTCCGGCCGGGCTCGGGGGCGAAGACCGGCTCGCCGACCGAGAGGTTCCCGGCCTCCCATACGCGGGAGTCCCCGGTCTCCGCGTCGTACCAGCGCACGGCGTCGTACTCGCCCGGCAGCAGGTCCGTCCGGCCGGTCCCGGTGGCCAGCGCGGCGTACCGGTACGGCCGGCCGATGAGCCGGTCGTCGACCCGGGGGAACTCCACCCGGGAGTCGTCCAGCAGGGTGCGGGTCATGCGGCCGGTGGCCGGTTCGATGCGCGCCCGCACCAGGCCGCCGCTCGGCTCGTCCCCGGCCGCGCCGTCCGGGGACGAGCCGACCGTGAGCCGGGCCCACTGGACGTAGTCGAGGACCACCGCGGCGTCCTCCCCGGGGCCGTCGTCGTGGGCGTTCACGGTGTGCCACAGCCAGAACGCCCCGCCGGCCGCCCCGCGCGGCGGACCGCCGTCGCGCGGGATCAGCGCCACCCGGGTCCCGCGTTCGGGCCGCCAGGACAGGAACGAGCCGCCCGCCATCGCCGCCGCCAGGTCGAAGAAGGCCGGGGCGAGGACCAGGACCACGTAGCGGCCGGTGAGGGCCATGTCGTGGATCATCATCGGTTCGTCCACGCCGTCGACGGGCGTGGGCCCGCGGGTGACGGCGCCGTCGCGGCCGATGACCGACCAGGTGAGGTACGGCGGCTCCAGGCCGTAGCAGAACACGACCATCTCGCCCGTGACCGGATCGATCTTGGGATGGGCGGTGATGCCGGCGGGCAGTGCCCCGTCGAAGTCCTCACGGCCGACGGTCGCCAGTCCCGCGTCGATCCGGAAGGGGCACGCCGACTCGGCGAGGGCCAGCATCCGGCCGCCGTGCCGGACGACGTTGATGTCGGGGAGGTCCCGGAAGGTGCCCGCGAGCTCCGGACCGACCTGGTCGGCGTCCGGCACGATCATCGACTCCAGACCGCCCCACAGCGCGCGTCCGGCCCGCTCCTCGGCCTCCAGCGCCGGGGTGCGGACGAACCGGTTGCGGTAGCGGGCGCGGCCCCCGGACAGCCAGACGCCGTGCAGCATCCCGTCACCGTCGATCGGGTACAGGTACGAGCCGATCGGGGTGAACCGCGGATTCGGGCCGTTGCGCAGGTACAGGCCGTCCAGCGAGGGCGGCAGTTCGCCCGTCACCTCCAGGTCGGCCGCGTCGACCTCTTCCGTGACCGGCGCGAACGAGCCCAGGAGATGGGGGACCCGGGTGGGGTCGAAGCGGGGCGGTACGTGCGTCTTCACGGGTCCTCCCGGCGGGTGCCCGGCGGGGTCCGGCGAGGGGAGGGCCTCCTCCGCGGCGCGCCGTCGCGGCACTCCCTCCAGTGAATCGCGGTGCCCGTCCGGGGGCCAGACCGGGCGCCCGCGCAGGACGGCCGGAAGGCCCCACCGAGGGATCAGGCGGGGGTGAACACGTCCGCGCGCGCGTCGTCGAGGACGAAGCCGTTGTCGAGGCGGACGCGAACCGTCACGCGCGGGCCGTGTTCCCGGTGGGCGGTCCACGCGGGTTCGAGGGAAGCCACCTGCTCCGCCAATTGCAGCCTGCTCGCCGGGGGCATCTGGTGGCCGAAGTCGTCCAGGAGGGCCTTGAGCCGTACGTACTCGCGCACGTCGTGGGGCTGCTCCCGCTCCCGGGGTGCGTCCACCCGCTCGACGGTGCCCGCGGTACCCGACGCGAGGGACAGCGAGCCGACGACGGCGTCCTCGCCCTGCGGGCCGTCCTCGCCCGCCGGGCCGTCCTGGGCCGTGCACACGGTCCCGGCCAGCCGGAGGTCTGCCGCCAGCTTGACCCGCTGGCCTTCCTGGAGCGTCATGGGTCGTTCACTTCTCCGGTCGGGACGGGGCGGGGTGCCTGCCGTGTCGGTGCCGCAGCCTAGTCTCCCACCATGTCAGTCAACATCGATCTTGCATTCACCGTCACCGGCCTGACCGACGAGCCGCAGGCCCGGGAGACCGTCGGCGCCCTCGAGGAACTGATGCGCGACGAGTCCATAGACGGCTACGTCCGCATCACCGTCGGCGTCGACGCCGACGGCGCGTGCCGCGTCCTCGGCAAGAGCCGCTTCCCGCTCAGCATCTCGGGCTTCCACCGGTGGCAGCCGCACTTCGAATCGCTCTTCGCGATGACGGTCGCGGACGTGACCGCCGCCGCCAGGGCGGAGATCGACTGGGGCTACCCGGACGAGGAGTACTGACCCGCGCGGCCAGGGGCCGGCGGCAGCGCCCAGCGGATCGCCCGGGTCACGGCGTGGCCGCCTGCGCGGGCGGCCAGGCCCGGCATCCGCTCGGCCGCGGCCCCCGAACCGGCGGTGACCGCCGTCCTCGCCCAGGCCGGCAGCAGGTCCACGGCCGCCGCCGCGAGCAGCGCGTACGGCAGCCGGGCGGCCCCCGGCAGCGGCGGATCGGTGAGCAGGAAACGGGCCGTGTCCCGGGACGCGTCCGTCGGCCGCAGGGCGGGCCGGTACCCGGCCATCCGCACCGCCAGCTCCCGCACGTCCTGCGGCGGCCGTTCCACGCCCAGCGCCCGGGCCACCCGCGCCGTGTCGGCGAGGTACGCGTCGCAGCCCGCCGGATCCAGCGGATGCCTGCCGTACCGCTGGTGGGCCCGCAGGAAACAGTCCGCCTCGGCGGCGTGCACCCAGCCCAGCAGCTCCGGGTCGTCGGCCCGGTACGCCACGCCGTCGGCCGTCCGGCCCCGGACGCGGGCGTGCACCCCCCGGACACGGGCCACCGCCGCCTCGGCGTCGGCGCTCGTACCGAAGGTGGTGACTGCCAGGAAGGTGCTGGTCCGGTGCAGGCGGCCCCACGGGTCGCCGCGGTACCCGGAGTGCGCCGCCACGGCGGCCATCGCGACGGGGTGCAGCGACTGGAGCAGCAGGGCGGCGAGGCCCCCGACGAACATCGACGCGTCCCCGTGCACCCGCCTGACCGGCCGGTCCGGCGCGAACCAGCGCGGTCCCGGAGTCGAGTGGATCCGCTGCCGGTTGCGGGCTCCGTCGGGTCCGGCGACGCGCAGGAAGACCGCCTCGCCGGCCTGCCGCCGGATCCGCCGGACGGCGGTCGTCGGGGTCGCCATGCGCCCAGTATGCGCCCGCCGCCGCTCCGCGGTCCCATGGACGGGAGGACGGTTGAGCGAAACCGCGGCGGGCAGGTGCCCCATGTACGAGGAGGTACGTCATGGCTGCCGAGGACGCCGCCGTTGCGGAAGCCGCCGCCGACACCGGCCACTGCGGTCCCTACGTGGTGCCGGTGAGCGGCGACATGGACCGGGACCACGCGGGCGAACTGCGGAAGACACTCGCCGCAGCCCTCTCGCAGGCCCCCGAGGGCGCCGACATCGTCGTCGACCTGCGGAATTGGTCCTTCTGCGACTCCGCGGGCCTCAACACGCTGCTGGACGCCCGGCGGCAGGGTGTCCGAACGGGCCACGTCCTGCGCCTGGCCGCGCCCAGCCACCAGTTGCTGCGGCTGCTCGAACTCACCGGTTCGAACGGCTTCTTCCCGCTGGACGCCTCCGTGTCCAACTGAGCACACCGGGGACCGGTGCGCCCCCGCCGGCGCCACGCCGACCCGACCGATCGGAGAACCCGATGAGCAGCGCCGACGAAGCCTACGGCGACGACGTCTACCAGCCGCAGGAGAGCGACGAGACCGCCGAGGCCCAACCCGACATGGAGAACACCCTCGACGAGCCGGGCCTCGACGACACGCTCGACACCGCCTACGTGCCCCTCGACCGCCCGCTGGCGGTGGACGACAGGGGCACGACCGCCGCCGAGGCGCGCGCGGGCGAGACGCTGGAACAGCGCCTCGCCCGGGAGCAGCCCGAGGTGTCCGACGAGGACGAGGTCTCCGACGAGGCCGGCGACGCCCTGCTGGGCGGATCGGACCGTGCGGGCCGCCTGGCCGCGGTCGACGACTCCGCCCCGCAGCGCCACATCTCCGTACTGGCCCGTGACGTCGGGATCGACGGCGGAGCGGCATCGGCCGAGGAGGCCGCGGTCCACGTCGTGGAGGAACTGCCGCCCGCCGAGGACCTGGACGTCTGAGCTGCGGCGCCCCTCCTCGGCGTCCCGGCGGTCAGATGATGTGGATGCGCTCCAGGGCGCCGGCGGTGTCACGGATCATCAGGTCGTTGCCCTTGGCGCGTTCGCGCTCGATGAAACCGAGCAGGAGCACGGCCCGGTTGATCACGTCGGACTTGCTCACGCCGGACGCGGCCGTCAGCTCCGAGACGATCGTGACCGCGGGCGGGCACAGGGTCACGGAGTAGCGCTCGGTGTCGGGATGAGGGGGAAGTTGATCCATGGTGTCGTCCTTCCTGAGGGGCGGATGATGCACCATCGTTGCATCAATCCGGCACGGAAGCGCACCAATTGCGTGCACAGGTGAGGCACGGAGCTGCGGGTCGGCGAGCGGGCCGCTGAGTTGGTCAGTGAGCCGGTGACCACAGGGCGGTCAGATGCCCCTTGCCGGGGGTCAGGTCCCCCCAGCCGCCCGCGAGGTCCACCACCACGACGCCGGAGGTCGGGAAGCCGTCCTTCAGCTGCTCCAGCAGCTCCGCCGGGCCGCTGCCGCACAGCGCGGTCGCCAGCTCGTGGATGCCCGTGTTGTGGCCGACCAGCACCAGACAGCCCAGCCCCGACCCGCGCTCCGTCAGCACGGTGACCAGCGCGCTCGGCGCCGCGTTGTAGAGCCTGTCGTCGTAGACGGCGTCCGGCGGGTCCGCCAGGGCGGGGACCATCAGTTGCCAGGTCTGACGCGTCCTTCGCGAGGGCGAGCACAGCGCGAGGTCCGGCTCGTAGCCGCTCTCCGCCAGCCAGCGGCCGGTACGAGGTGCGTCGGCCCTGCCGCGCTCGCCCAGGCCACGCTCGAAGTCCTCCGCGGGGTCGCCCTTCGGTACCGCCTTGGCGTGCCGTACCAGCAGCAGTCGACTCCCGGTCGTGTGCGGCGCGGGGTCCGGGGACATGGGCGCTCTCCCTTCCGGCTGGTGCGCGTACGGGTACAGGCTCATGGTGCGGTGGGTCCCGGAGGCGCGCACCCGCACCCGGCCGCGGGCGGACTACGCTGCGAGGGATGGAACGCGCAGACGTACTCAGGCGAGTGATCGGCATCCTCACCGAGGCCCAGGACATCCGCCGGGCCGCCGAGGCCGGGGAGGAAGCCGAGGGCCCGGGTGGGACGGCCGGTGTGGCCACACAGCTCCTGAACGAGATGCTGCCCTCGATCAGCGTGCCGGCCGACGCGTCGCCGCAGCAGGTGGCGACCCTGGTGGCCGAGGCCCTCGGGCCGGCCCTGCACACGATGGTCTCCGGATTCAGCCTGGCGTTCACCAGCCTCGCGATCGCCCATGACGCAGGACGCACCGACGTCTCCTCGATCGAGGTCCTCCAGGAACTCGCCCTGGAGGTCGAGGCCGGCACCTACGACGAAGGCCCCTGGGAGCACTGACCCGTCCGTGGGACGGGAGCCGTCAGTCGGCGTCCTCCTCGTCCGGGTGGGACATCTTCCGCTCCTGCCGCCTCCGCAGCTCCTCCGGGGTCTTGCCGGCGACCGGCTTGCTGGCCTCGGGGTGCACGGGGTCCGGACCGGGGTGTTCCTGCGCGTGCTCCTCGCGGCCTCCGGCCGGCCGCTGCCGCTTGTCCTCCGTACCCTTCATGGCTTTCGCTCCCTCGCAGATCCGATCGACGCTGACTTCGGACTCCCCCCACCTACCCCCCCGGTCACTCGTGACACGATCGCGACACGAACGGACTCGACCACTGTGGCACGTGTCATCCCCCACGGCCTGGGAAGATGCGCAGTCATGCCGGAAACGATCAGCAGCATCGCCACCCGTGTCGCACGGCGCCGCCGCGAGCCGGTCGCCGTCCAGGCCCTGCGCTCCACCGCCGCGGCCGTGATCAGCTACGTCGTCGCACTCCGCCTGAGCAGCGAGCCCAACCCACTGACCGCCCCGCTGACGGCCCTGCTCGTCGTCCAGGTCACGCTCTACTCCACGTTGACCACCAGCATCCGCCGGGTCAACTCCGTGGTCGTCGGCGTCCTGATCGCCATCGGGTTCAGCGCGCTGGTCGGCCTCACCTGGTGGAGCCTGGGCCTGCTGATCCTGGCCTCCCTCGTGGTGGGCCACCTCGTGCGCGTGGACGAGTTCGTCCCCGAAGTCGCGATCAGCGCGATGCTCGTCCTCGGCGTCACCCAGGTGGCGGACACCGCCTGGGACCGGGTACTGGAAACCCTCATCGGCGCGGTGGTCGGACTGCTGGTCAACCTCCTGCTGGCGCCGCCCCTCTGGGTCGGACCGGCCGGCGCCGCGATCACCGACCTCGCCCTGCGCATGAGCCGGCTCCTCAAACACCTCGGAGAAGAACCCCGGGGCCCGGGCAAGGTCGAACAGGCCGCTGCCCGACTGCACGAGGCGCGACGCCTCGACAACGACATCGCACAGGTCGACACCGCCCTGCGGCAGGCCGAGGACAGCCTCCGGCTCAACCCGCGGGTCAAGGAGGGCCTGCTCTTCCGGCTGGTGCTGCGCACCGGTCTGGACACCCTGGAGATCTGCGCGGTGGTGCTCCGCGTGGCCTGCCGGACCCTGACCGACCTGGCCAAGGTCCGCCCCGACGGCCCGCTCTTCGAGCCCGCCACGGGCGAGGCGCTGCGCGAGGTGCTGCGGCACACCGCGATCGCCGTGGAGAGCTTCGCCCAGCTGATCACCGCCCAGGTGAGCGCCAACGCGGAGGAGGCCGAAGCCCGGCTGTCCGGTGAGCTCGCCGTGGCGCGGGCCCACCGGGACCGGCTCGCGGACCTGCTCCTGGCCTCCGCCAGGGAGGACCCCGAACACTGGCAGTTGCGCGGCGCGCTGCTCTCCGAGATCGACCGCGTTCTGGACGAGCTGGGCGTGGAGAAGCGGTCGCAGCGCCTGCTGGAGGAACTCGACCGCCACACCCGCAGCCGGCGCACCGACGGGGTGCGTGGCCGGCTGCGGGCGTGGACCCGCAGGAGCCGCGGGGCGGAGCGGCCCGGGTGACGATGGGGGCGCGGTGCGCGAAGGTGGGGGGCATGGTGCACGTACTGGGCAGCAGGATCCTGCTGCGACCGACGGACCCCGAGCGTTCGCGCGCGTTCTACGGCGAGACCCTCGGCCTCGCCGTGTACCGCGAGTTCGGCACGGGGCCGGACCGCGGCACGGTCTATTTCCTGGGCGGCGGCTTCCTCGAGGTGTCGGGACGGGCCGACGCGCCGCCCGTGCCGGGCTTGCGGCTGTGGCTCCAAGTCGCCGACGTAGAGGCGGCGTACGAGGAGTTGCACAGCCGCGGCGCCGAAGTGCTGCGGCCTCCGCTGCGGGAACCGTGGGGACTGGTGGAGATGTGGATCGCCGACCCCGACGGCGTGCGGATCGTCGTCGTGGAGGTCCCGGAGGACCATCCACTGCGCTTCCGTCCCTGAGTGCCAGGAGGGCCCGGCATCAGTAGTAGTGCTTGCGGCCACCCACGGAGTGTCCGACCGCACCCAGTACCCAGAGCACCAGGCCGATGATGACGAGGATCAGGCCGATCGTCCAGAGGATCGAGATCCCCGTGACGAAGCCGACGATCAATAGGATGACGCCCAGAACGATCATGGCTACCTCCTGGTTCCTGTCGAACCGGTATGCACGGCGTCTACCACGGTTGGGCGTCCTTATGCCTTTTTCATCCGTTTCTTGCCGACGGCGTTGCCGGGTGGTCGGTCGACCCGGGGCGGCAGCCCCGCCAGGCCCGTGTCGCGCAGGATGAGGTCGATCGTCGCGGTGAGGGTGCTGTCGGCCCCGACCACGGTCTCGACGCCGCCGGGGAGGACGTCGCGCTCCCGGTACCAGTCGCGCAGCTGCAGCTCGGTCACCTGGGCCAGGTACTCGGGATCCGCCTTCGATGCATGGCGGGTCAGCGTCTCCTCGATCGGGACGTCGAGGTAGTAGCAGCGCGAGACGCCGCGGTGGTCGCCGAGCAGGCCCGCGAGCATGTCGCCGTACCGGTCGGCGTACAGGATGCCCTCGACCACCACGTGGTAGCCGGCGTCCAGCGCGTACCGGGCGACCGTGTCGATCAGCCCGATGTTGGCGCCGCCGGGCACGTCCCGCTCCCTCAGTACGGTCCGTCTCAGGTTGTCCTGGCCGACCAGAGCCAGGCCGCGGCCGAACCGGTCGCGGACACCCGCCGCCACCGAGGACTTGCCGGACGCCGAGTTGCCCCGGACGACGACGAGCCGGGTTTCTTCGCTCCCCACGGTCATGCCGGGCACGCTACCGGCCCTCTCGTGCGCCGGTCGCCGGGCCGGCGAGGAACTCGGTGCGGCCGGGACCCGGTTCGCCGTCCCGGTGCTCCACGGGGTCGCCCGGCCGCTGGAAGTGGACGGCCGCCGGGAGCCCGGCCCGGTAGGCGTCCAGCCCTGCCCGGCAGTACGCGACCATCGGCGCGGGCAGGGCGTCCAGCGCGTACCAGCCCATGCCGTCGCACCGGTCCGGCTCCATGATCCGGGGCGGGCCCGACCATCTGCGCACCTCGAAGAAGACGCCGAGGCGGGACGACGAGCCCGTCGGGGGACGGTGGTGCACGGTGACCGCCGCCCGGACGTCCGCCGGGTCGATGACGACCCCGGTCTCCTCACGGGCCTCCCGGACCACGGCCTCGACGAAGTCCTCGTCCGCCTCCAGATGACCGGACGGCAGATGCCACATGCCGGTCGCGTACACCGGTCCGGCCCGTCGCGACAGCAGCACCTCGGGACCGTGCCCGCCGTCGCGGCACAGCAGGAGGTGCACGTCGAGCGGCAGGGTGTGCCTGCGCGGCGCGGTCATCGGGCGCTCCCGGGGCCGTTCCAGCCGAGTTCGGTGTAGGCACGTCCGGCGCGGATGCCCTCGAGCGCGGCGCGGGCGTAGGGGACGATCGGCTCGGGCAGGGCGTCGAGGGGCCACCAGTCCCACGACACGCACCGGTCGGGCTCCAGCAGTCGGGGCTCCCCGCGCCAGCGCCGGGCCCGGAAGACCAGTTGCACGCGCGGCGGGGCACCCGGGCGGTCCCTGACGTGCACCAGGTGGACGAGGTCGACGTCGGCCGGGTCGATGACGAGCCCGGCCTCCTCCTGCGCCTCCCTGACCAGACAGCTGACGGCGGACTCCTGTTCGCAGTGCCCGGCGAGGAAGTGGTGGGTGGAGCCCGCGTAGGCGGAGTCGGGGTGCCGCAGTCCGAGCAGGACCTCACCGTCGCGTTCCAGGTAGAGGTGCACACCGACGATGTGGGGCAGCGGTGCGTTCGCGGACCCGGCGCGGCCCGGCTCCGGGGCGTGCTCCGGGCCGTGCTCTGCGGCGTGCCGCCGGATCAGGGCGAGGGTCGAGGGACTCAACCGCAGGCGGGGCATGGTCCGCAGGTCGTGCCAGGCGAGCATGACCCCCTCGGTCAGGGTGAGGACGCCGGGATCGCCGTTCCAGCGGGCGGCGAAGACCTGCACGGGGACGGTGGTGCCGTCGGCTCCGGTGGCGTGTTCCACCGCGAACGGCTCCAGGGCGGACGGCTCGAGTCCGGCCTCCTCCCGCAGCTCGCGGCGGACGGCGTCCTCCAGGGAGGTGTCCTGCGGCTCACGGCCGCCGCCGAGGAGGGCCCAGGCGCCCGGCTCCCAGATGTCCGGGACGTGGTCCCGCAGGTGGAGCAGGTAGCGGCCCGCGCCGTCGTGGATCAGCGCCGAGGCGTTCACCGGCTCGGCCCGGCCGTCGAGCCCGGACTCCAGCAGTACGGCCCGCAGGGCGGGCGGGCCGACCTCGTCGAAGGGGAGCCACTCGGTTTCCGGACCCCCTCCGGGACGCGGTGCCATGTCGGTGGTCTCCTCGGCCAGGTGCAGGACCATGCGGAAGTCGTAGTGCGTGCGGGCCGGTTCACCCCCGGCCGGCACCGCGTCCGCGGTGTGGACGGCGATGTCGACGGGCACGTCCAGGTACTCGGCGGTGTGACAGAGGGCGGCGGGCGGGATTCCCGCCTGCACGTGGACCGCGCGCAGCGCGGCGGCGAGGAGCGTACGGTCGTCCGGCCCGACGCGCCCGCCCGGCAGGAGGAGGCTGCCGCCGGGCCGGTGGCGGACGTGCAGGACGCGTCGGTGCCGGTCGACCACGACCGCACTGCACGTGATGCGCCCGGCCAGGGCCGTCGGGCCGGCGGGGTCGGCGGTATCGGGGGGATCGGGGGGACCGGCCCCGGCGTCGAGCGCGGTCAGCAGGTCCTCGAGCGCCTCGCGCCCGGCGGGACGGCGTTCGAGATGGGCGGCGACGGCGCCGCGGAGGTGGGAGCGGGTGGGCGGCACGTGAACCTCACGGGTGCGGGGGAGGGACGGCTCCAAGAACGGCTCGGGGCGCGGCCCGTCACGGTCGGCGCGGGGGCAGTCGGTGAACGGATGTTCTGGCCGGCGGGGGCGGCTCTGAAACTCGCTCGAACAGCGTGGGCCACCCTCGCGGGGGATTGCCCCGTGGTGAGCGGGGCGATCCCGGCACACCCCGTCCGTTCAGGACACGAGCGTCTGCTCCTGCAGCTCGGTGAGCTTGACGGTGCACAGACCGCCGCGCTCCGCCTTCACCTCCGTGACCTCGAGCTGCGTACCGGGCGCGAGGATGTACTCCTCCTCGTCGGTGAAGGCGGAGAAGCTGCGGATGCCCACCGCGCGTACGGGGGTCACCTCGAAGAGCGTCCGCTTCCCGCGCCCGCCGAGGAACGCCCGCGCCACGCCCGGCTTCGACGTGCACGAGGACACGCCCCACCAGGTCACCGTCCGGCCGAGCGGGTACTGCGCGCGCAGGTCCAGGGACACCCCGCGCCACAGGGGCTCCGTACGGGCGGGGAGCCGGGACACGGCCGAGAACAGCAGGCGCAGGTAGGGGATGTACGGGACGAGCCGTGCGCGGTCCGGGGACCGGAGCACGGCGTTGATCTCCCGGTAGAACGCGGACTCGCAGGTGTAGAGGTGGAGGGCGGCGATCGCGTCGGCGGACAGGCGGCCCGAGGGGGTGTCGTCCGCGCGCCTCTTGCCGAACTCGTGGGACGTCCTGATGTGCCGCTCGAGGCCGGACAGCACGGCGCCCACCGGGCCGACGGCCTCCTCGAAGCCCATCAGCGGCGTGTCGAACACCCCGGTGATCGCGGGCAGGACGAGGCCCTCGTCCTTGACGCTCGCGAGGCGTTCCAGATACAGCTGGTGGAGTTCCATGGTGGACGCGATGAAGGCACCCATGCGTTCCGCGACGTCCCCGCCCGCCCCGCCCGCCGCGCCGGCCCCGTCCGCGTGCGCGGCCGTCGTGTTCCACCCCTTGCTCGGCAGCCAGTCGATCCCGTCGGAGCCCAGCGAGGCGAGGGCCTCGTTGACCATCGCGAAGTGATCACCCTCACAGAAGACGTCGCCCTGGGCCGCCGGGTTGGGGTGGTCGATGTGGCGGACCTCGACCCCGGGATACTTCTGCTGGAGCCGCAGGACGACCTTCTTCAGGTTCCGGGCGTGCGCCCCCCACCAGGCGAAGACGACACCGCGGTCCTCCTCGTCGGCGTCCTGCTTGGCCTTGAGGATCTCCTCGACGATCCGCTCGGCGACGGGACGCCAGAACGCGGTGTGCCGGTCGGTGCCCGTCGTTCCGTCACTGCCGGCGGTGAGGGCGGCGTTCAGCAGCAGCACGCCCTGCGTGAGCATCGCCTGGAACCACTCGGGCGGCTGGACGGTCTCCCGTTCCTTCAGGAGCGCGCGGACCTCGGCGATGGGCGTCTTCTTGGCGATTCCGTACTTCCACATGGCGGCGGCCTTGATGATGCAGCGGATGCTGACGACCCTGCCGAACTGGCTGTCCTTCCAGTCGTGGAAGGTGTTGTCGAACATGGCTATGCCGGTGGCGCTTTCAGGCCGCGGGTAGGGATTCTGTCCGAAGACCACCACCTTCCATTTGTGCGGTGGGTGGGGCTTGAGCGCCTGGAAGGTCAGTTCACGGACGGGCACCACTTCCGGGCTGCGGCCCGCGCCGATGAAAGAGGCCGCATCGGGTTGTGCCTCGATGACGGGCCGCAGTAGCGGAAGCCAGGGTTCGCCGCCCCCTTTGAAGAGTTCGGCAAGGCCCAGCGGGTCATTCGCGTCGGGCTGGGCCGGGATATTGGCATCGCTCATGGTGGCGGAACTCCGAAAATGTCGGACCGTGCCGATGGGGCAGGGCAAAAGGATCGTTGACGTGCGGGCGGAAAAGGGAGGCGGGTGCGGTGGGGAACGCCCGGGGCGCCGCGCGGTGGACCGGCCCGGCTGCCGTGCGGGGTCCTGGGCGACGGTCGCCTCCAGGGCCGGACCTGCGCAGATGTGGCGGCAGGCTAGCACCGGGCCGACGCCCTGGCAATCGTGACGACGCGTCACGGAGCAGGCGCCGGAAGCCCGTTGTCAGTGGGGCGCGGTAGCGTCGTGAGTGATGGAAGGGCCGTCTTCCGATTGGAGTGGATCATGACCGTGAAGCGTGCTCAGTCGCCCCTCGAAGTGGTGCTGACCGACATCAACGCCGAAGTGGTGGAGGCGTGGCGGGCGGCGTTCGCCGACACCCCCGGGATCACGATCCGGAAGGGATCGATCCTGGACGAGAAGGTCGACGCCTGGGTCACGCCCACCAACTCCCTCGGCCGAATGGACGGTGGGGTCGACGCGGCCATCAAGCGGCATCTCGGGGCAGGAATACAGTTGCGCGTGCAGCGGGCGATTCGCGACCGGTTCTCGGGAAGCCTTCCGGTGGGAAGCGCGGTCTGCGTCCCTTCGGGAGCGGTGAATCCGAAGTTCCTCATATCGACGCCGACGATGGAAAGGTCCTCGCAGAACGTCCGGGAAACGCTGAATGTGGCGCTGGCGTGCGCCGCCGCATTCCAGGCGATCCACCGGCAGAACGACGACATGCCGGGCAGCATCCGGTCGGTGGCGCTGGTCGGCATGGGGGCCCGGACCGGCCGCGTGCCGGCGAGGGTGTGCGCCAACCTCATGTGGACCGGCTACACGCTCTTCCACGACCACTCCTTCGAGGACTACGACGAGCTGCGCGCCACGATCACCGCGCAGCTCGACGACATCGAGAAGGCGCCCGAGGAGGAGCGTGTGCGCATCGCGCCGCCGGGGCGCAGCCGCTCGCGTCGCTGACGGGGAAGTCCCTCCCGACCTGCTCGAGTTGGGGACCGCGGGCAGCTAGGCGACATGTCATCACGCGCCACGGGACGCGCGGTGCCCCCGCTCGCGTGGGGCGCACTCGCAGCCGCCCCGAGCGCACCGGCGTCCGCCGCCGGGCCGCCGCCGGACTGTTCCGCCTGCTCCCCCCGGGCGCCCCCGCGTACTCGGTGGCCAGGCCCAGGGCGGTGTCGGAGGCCGGGTGCAGCTTCGGCGGGATCACCGGGTGGCGGGCGTCCGTCCGCCTGCGCTCAGGCGTCGTGGCGGAAGCTCCAGGCCTCGATGTCGCGGTAGTGGATCGGACCGGGACCGCGGCCGATGTTGCTGCCGACCAGGTGCAGGCGCGCCGTCCGCCACCGGCGGCCGGAGAACGCGGCGAGCCCGGCGGCGGCCTCTACCACGCACGCGGGATCGTTGCGGCGGGTCCGGGCCAGCGTGAGGTGGGGGCGCAGTGGCCGGTCCTCGAAGGGAACACCGCACTCCTTGACCACCGCGCGCACCTCGGAGGCCAGCAGGTGCAGGCCCTCGAGGTCTCCGTCGACACCGCTCCACAGCACCCGCTCGTCGAAGTGCCCGCCGCCGCGCAGTGCCAGTTCGAGGGGCCGGCGGGCCGCCGCCAGGTCCGCTAGCGGCGGCCGCAGGCGCGGGACGGTCCCGACCGGGAGTTCCCCGAGGAACGCCAGGGTGATGTGCCAGTCCTCGATGCGGTTCCAGCGCATGCCCGGGTACGCCGCGTAGGCGGGCCGCAGCGCCCGCGCGAGCTCCTCCTTGGCGTCGTCGGGCGGAGCGAGCGCTATGAACACGCGAACGGTCGAGGGCTGGATCTGTTCCTTCACAGGCCCTTCGTACCGTACGCCGCACGCCCCGGTCATCTTTCCGGCCCCCATCGGCACCGGCGGCTCAGCCGACCAGCACACCCGGGTTGAGGATGCCCCGCGGGTCGAGGGCGCCCTTCGCGGCGCGCAGCGCGAGGGCGAAGGGGTCGGGGCGCTGGCGGTCGTAGCCCGGGCGGTGGTCCCGGCCGACGGCGTGGTGGTGGGTGATCGTGGCCCGGTGGCGGTGCAGCACGTCGCTCGCCACGGCCTTGAGGTCGTCCCAGAACGCCACCTCGTCGCCCGGCCGGCCCGCGGCGAGGACGGTGAAGTACGGCGCCGCGCCGTCCGGATAGACGTGGGTGAGACGGCAGTTGACGGTCGCGGCGTGGCCGGAGCCCTTGAGCGCCGCCGCCCCGACCTCCCTGCGGACCGCTTCGATCAGGCCGGGGATCCGGTCCCAGGTGGCCGCGGTCTCGAGGGTCTCCGCGACGGCCCCCATCCTGGCCAGGCCGTCGCGCAGGTAGGGCATCCGCAGGAAGGCCGAGCGCCAGGCGCCCACGGCGGCGTCGCCGCCCGCGCCGCCCGTCGCCCCGGTGGCTCGGCCCCGGCCGCCGTGGGACCGGGCCAGGTCGACGGCCTGTGCGAGTCGGGAGTCCACCGGTCCGTCCGCGGACTCGAACCCCAGGACGAGCACCGCGGAGCCGTCGTGCGCGGCGCCCGACAGCGCGGCCTCACCTGCGTCGAGCAGCCGGCAGTTGGCGGGGGCGAGGTCCGACTGCGCGAGGGCGCGCACCGCGTCGAGTGCCGCCTGGAAGTCGGTGAAGGCGAGGGACGCGGACGCCTTGTGGGACGGGCGTTGCTGCAGCCGCACCCATGCCTCGGTGATGACCCCGAGGGTTCCCTCGGAGCCGAGGAACAGCCGGTCGGGGGAGGGGCCCGCGCCGGAAGCGGGCAGCCGCCACGAGGCACTGGTGCCGGCCGGGCTGACCACGCGCAGGGACTGGACGAAGTCGTCGATGTGGGTGCGCCCGGTGGCGTAGTGCCCGCCGGCCCGCGTGGCGAGCCAGCCGCCCAGCGTGGAGAACTCGAAGCTCTGCGGGAAGTGCCGCAGGGTCAGTCCGTGGGGCCGCAGCTGGTCCTCCAGGCTCGGACCGAGGGTCCCGGCCTGGATGCGCGCGGCCCGGCCGGCCGTGTCGACCTCCAGGACGCGGCCCATCGCGGTCAGGTCGAGCGACAGTACGGCGCGGTGGGCGTCGCCGCGGTACTCCACACCGCCCGAGACGGAGGAGCCGCCACCGTACGGGACGACCGCCACCTGCCGCTCGCCGGCCCAGTCCAGCAGGTCGGCCACCTCCCGCTCGTCCGTCGGGTACGCGACCAGGTCGGGGATGCGGCCGGGACGTCCGCGCAGGGCGCGCACGACGTCGCGGTAGGCCTTGCCCATGGCATGGGCGGCGCGCTCCCCGGCCCCGGTGGTGACCAGGTGCGCCAGGCTCGCCGGGGGGTCGAGGGCCGGGCGCGCGATGTCCAGGTCGCGGACGCGTGGTATGGGCAGCGGGTGGGAGAGGGTGCCCGGTATCAGGGCGCCCGTCGCCGCGCACTCGGCGTCGTCGGGGTGCGCGTCCGCCCACCCCCACCCCCACCAGGACCGGGTGCGCGGGGCAGGGGTCGGCTGTGGCGTGGTACCGGGCACGGGGCCGCTCCAGTGGTCGCGGGACGGAACTTACCTTGCGGTAAATTACTTACTGATAATATCCGTCCATGGCAACCCCACGCTCAAAAGCCGGTACCAAGGGAGTCCCGCGCCACCACCGCCAGCAGCAGATCCTGGAGGCCGCCACGCAGGAGTTCGGCACCCGCGGCTACGCGGCCGCCTCCCTCCCCGCGATCGCCGAACGCGTCGGCGTCACCAAGACCCTGCTGCACCAGTACTTCGGGACCAAGGAGGACCTGTACCTCGCCTGCCTGGTGCCCGTCGGGGACCGCCTGCTGAACACCGTCCGCACCGCGATGGGCCGGGACGGGACCACCGCGCACACGCCCCTGCGGGTCCTCGAGAGCATCTTCACCGCGCTGGAGGGCCGGCGGGAGGCCTGGTTCGTGCTGTACGACACCACCCTGCCGGCCGACGGTGCGGCCGCACGCCGAGCGGCGGAGTACTGGTCCGCCATCGACGACCTCGCGGCCGGCGGGACCGCCGATCTGCTGCGCGCGACCGGGTCCGCCGACCCCCTGGACGCGGACGCGCTCAAGTACGTCTGGCGGGACCTGGTCGCCACCCTCGTCCGCTGGTGGGTCAAGCACCCCGACCAGTCCCCGGAGGCCATGACCCGGCGCTGCGCCCGTCTCTTCGCGGCCGCCGCCGCCCTCACCCCCGCCCCGGCCGGTCCGCCGGATCCGCTCGGCTGACATGCGCCACGACCGGTGGCGGCGGTCCGCACCGTCCCGGGCCGGGTTCCGTGCCCTCCGCGCGGCTCCGTCAGACGTCCGGGAACGCCGGGTCCACGGCCAGGACGGGGGCGATGGTCCGCCAGACCGTGGCCCGGGCCGTCGCCAGGTCCACCCGCGGGTCGTCGAGCATCAGCCGGATCCCCAGCCCGTCGCACAGCGCCAGTACGAGGGTGCTCACCGCCGCCACGTCGCAGTCGGCGAACTCGCCCGACCTGATGCCGCGTTCCACGGCCCCGCCGACCCACGCGTGCAACTGGTCGTACAGGTCCACGGCCAGGTTCCGGGCCGCCGCGTCGCGCTGGGCGCGCACCCACAGCTCCTGCCACAGCTTCCAGTCCTGGCGCGGTTCCGCGTCGCTGGGCAGCATGCTCCGCAGGATGCGGGCCAGGACGACGGACGAGGGCACCGAGTCGGCGACGCCCTCGGTGTCCGTCCCGGTCTGCGCGAAGGAGTGCGTCATCGCCTCCGCGAAGAGCTTCTCGCGGGTGTCGAAGTGGTAGTGCAGCAGGGCCTTCGACACACCTGCGTGCTCCGCGACCTTGCGCATGCTGACGTTCTCGAAGCCGATGTCGGCGATGACTTCGCACGCGGCCCGGAGGATGCGTTCACGCGTCTCCAGCGCGCGATCGGCCTTGGTCACGTCGTCTGCTCCCCGTCTCGACGCCCGCCCGCCGGGCGGGTGGGTCCGGCTGCCGTGGCCACCACACCCTCCGGTGAGCAGGGACGCACCAGCTCGACGAGGGGGAGCACCGGTACGGGGTTGAAGAAGTGCAGGCCGACGACCTGCTCCGGTCGCGGGACGGCGGCGGCCGGCCGGATGACGGTGCCGGCCAGGACTGCACCGCGTTCCTGGTCCACCACCGGATCCACGACGCGTTCCTCACCGCCTTCGCGGCCGCGGCGGCGAAACTGCGCACAGGTGCCCCGGACGAGCCGGACGCCGACTTCGGTCCGCTGAACAACGCCGCCCAACTGGCCTCCGTACAGGAGCTGCTGGGGCGGTTCCCGGGCCACGCCGGGATCGTCGCCGGTGGTGCCCGCCTTGCGAGGCCCGGCTTCTTCCACGAGCCCACCGTCGTCGCGGGCGTGCGCCAGGACGACGAGATCGTGCAGGAGGAGATCTTCGGCCCCGTCGTGACCGTGCAGTCCTTCGCCGTCGAGGAGGAGGCCCTGGCACGGGCCGACGACGTACGGCACGGGCTCGCCGCCGGCGTGTGGACCACCGGCCACGACCGCGCCATGCGGGCCACCCGGGCCCTGCGCACCGGCATCGTCTGCGGTGAACACGCACGGCACCACCGTCTCCGGGATGCCCCACGGCGGGGTCAAGCACTCGGGTTACGGCAGCGACCTCTCCCTCGCCGGCCTCCTCGACTACACCCAGGTCGAGGACGTCATGCTGCGAGCCGGGCGGCCCGCCACCGGCCGGGGATCCCACACCGGTCCGGTTCGGTCCCGGTCCGGTCCGGTCCCGGTCCGGGCTCGCCCCGGTCAGCCGTTCAGGGAAGCCATCAGCTCGGGGGCGTAGCGGTCGCCCGACGCCACGCCGTGCGGGGCCACGGCGTCGATCGCGGCCAGTTCGGCCGGGGTGATCGTGACGGCGGTGGCGGCGACGTTCTCCTCCAGGTAGCGGCGGCGCTTGGTGCCCGGAATGGGCACCGCGCCCTGCTGCAGGGTCCAGGCCAGGGCGAGCTGCGAGGCGGTCACGCCCTTCTCGGCGGCGAGCCGGCGCACCTGGTCCACGACGGCCAGGTTCCGGTGGAAGTTCTCCCCCTGGAACCGCGGGTCCGTGCGGCGGAAGTCGTCCGCCGCGAAGTCGTCCGGGCTGGTGATGGCGCCCGAGAGGAACCCCCGGCCGAGCGGGGAGTACGCGACGAGCCCGATCCCCAGCTCGCGGAGGGTGTCGAGGACGCCGTCCTGCTCGATGCCGCGCTCGAAGAGGCTGTACTCGGTCTGTACGGCGGCCAGCGGGTGCACGGCGTGGGCGCGGGCGATGGTGGCGGGGGAGACCTCGCACAGCCCGATGTGGCGGACCTTGCCGGCCTCGACCAGCCCGGCCAGGGCGCCGACGCTCTCCTCGATCGGCACGTTCGGGTCGACACGGTGCAGGTAGTAGAGGTCGATGTGGTCGGTGCCCAGGTGGCGCAGCGAGCGGTCGGCCGACCTGCGGATGTACTCCGGGCTCCCGTTGTGGCCGAGGAAGGCGCCCTCGTCCGTGAACTCGATCCCGGTCTTCGTGGCCACCACGGCCGCCTCGCGGCGCCCGGCCAGGGCCTTGCCCAGCAGCTGCTCGTTGCGGAAGGGGCCGTAGCCCTCGGCGGTGTCGAGCAGGGTGACGCCCAGCTCCAGGGCGCGGTCGATCGTGGCGAGCGACTCGGTCTCGTCGGTGGCGCCGTAGTGGGCGCTCATGCCCATCAGCCCGAGGCCCTCGGCCCCGACCTCGAGTCCCTGACGTCCCAGTGCGCGCATCTGCATGGTGTGCTCCTCGAAAGAAAGTAACTAACTGGATAGATAGAGTCTGCGACGCATCGATCGCGTTGTCAATAACCAGATAGTTACTTGCTAGGCTGCAGGTCATGGCACGGGATTCCAACGCGACCAAGGCACGCCTGCTCGACGCGGCCTTCTCCGAGTTCGCGACGTACGGCATCGCCGGTGCGCGGGTCGACCGCATCGCCGAGACCGCGCAGGCGAACAAGCGGCTCATCTACGTCTACTACGGCAACAAGGAGCAGCTCTTCGACGCCGTGCTCCAGCGGGCCCTGGAGACGGGCTCGGAATCCGTCCCCTTCGACGCCGGCGACCTGCCCGGCTACGCCGGCGCGATCTTCGACCACCTCGTCGAGCGGCCCGAGCTGATGCGCCTCGTGCTGTGGAAGCAGCTGGAACGCCCCGGGTCCACCGGTGCGGAGGCCGAGTCCTACGAGGGCAAGATCGCGGCTGTGCGGCAGGCGCAGGAAGCAGGCCGGATCGACGCGGACATCGCCCCCGCGGACGTGCTGACGCTGATCCTCGGGGTGTCGCAGGCGTGGTTCGGGGCGGTGGGCGGCCCGGCCGCGGGAGCCGCGGGCACCGGCTGGACCGCCGAGCGCCTCGCCGCCCACCGGGCGGCCGTGGTGGAGTCCGTCCGCCGCATCACGGCGCCCCGGCCCCCGGTCGCCTGAGGCGCGGGGCGGCGCCCCGGTCCCGGGGCCCCGGATACGCCCGTGGGGTGTCGGCACCAGCGCGGCGAACCGGTCGTGCCGGTGACCGGTCGTGGCCGTGCTCGCACGGCCTCTGCGGCTCGGCGGTGCAGGTGCTCCGCACGTGGCCGTCGCCCGGCTCCAGGCCGGGCGTCTGGGCGACGGGCCTGTCCCTCGGTGTGACGAAGCCGCTGCCGCCGCCCGCCGCCGTCGGTGACCAAGGGCTGATCGAGTGGTCCAGGGCGCCACCGCCACCACCCCACCCCGGCCCGGCCGATCTCCTGGACGCGGCCGCCTCCGGCCTGCGTACCCACCGAACTGCGTATCCCACCGCCGGACCGGGCGGCCTTCCGCGCCCGGGCGTACGGGGACGGGCCGTGGAGGTCGCCGCCCGCACCGTCCGGACGGGCACGGCCTGAAGGGCTGCCGGGGCCGCCCGGGGCCGAACCGTCAGCCGGCGTCGAAGCCGCGGTAGGTCCCCGAGCCATCAGCGGCATCGGCGAACTCCGCAAAGTCCATGTTGGCGATGCTGAGGTTGGCCGAGATCTCAGGGAACCACTGAACAGGGACCCTGAACGTCCGCCCCGGCTCGTCCGCGAGGTCGACGGCCAGGAGCGGGTGCCCCGGATCCTTCATCGTGGCCGCGTCCGACAGGAACACGTGGACGATCCGGTCGTCATCCTCCGCGGCGGCTTCTTCGGCCACCAAGGGCTGGACCGCGACCCCGGCGAACCGGAGCTCGCTCACATACGTCGCGTGGGGGTACTCGCCGGCCGCGTCGAGCGCGGCCCGCACCGCGGCCCAGGCACCTTCGTCACCGAAGTCGGTACGCAGAACCAGCGAGGTCAGATCATCAGGCTGAGGCAGGGGCATCCGGTGATCCTTCCACCCGACACTGGCACTGAGCTTGTTCTTAATCTACGGGCGTCACGCAGAGCGACCAGAGTGTCGAAATGCCTGCCCGGCGTGCCAGCTGTGGCGCGTAGCTGCAATCCAGTCGACGCGGCACGGACTTGCTGCGGAGAATCAGCGCATGAGCCTCAATGTGGACACCTTCGTGTACAAAGCCAACGGTGAGTGGGACCTTCTGGAAGATCCCGACGGCGACTACAACAAGACCAGGGCCGGATTCGAGAGCGCGCGCCAGAAGCTATGGGGCTCTGAGGCGGCTCGGGCGCTGGGAGCTCGCTTCTTTCCTCGGCTCGATGGCGGCAACCTCCAGGTCGAGCCGGGGGAGATCGATGCCTTCCTGGCCGAGTGCGGAGCGATGCGCCCGCACTTGGATCACCTTGGTGAAGTCAGCGGCTACGGCACCGAGTACGTCACCGAATGCTTTGACAACATTGTTGCCGCCTCCGTACGTGCCAAAGCCGAAGGCGGCGGTGTCATCGTCTGGTGAGCCTGATCTTTACCCTCGGGCGTCGCGGGGTCGGCATCTACCAGGATCTACCGGGTCTGCCAATGGCCTTGAGGGTCTCGGGGCGTTTGACGGTCTTGCCGACGTTGTAGCGGGGGGCGGGGCGGCGGTTCTTGCTTCCGGGCAGCCGTCCGGGACCGGCGCCACGAGGTCGGGGAACACGGGTGGGGCAGAGCAGGTGGGCTCGGATGTTCCGGAACCCGCGGCGGACCCGGGCGGGGGTGTGGCGTTCGGGCTTGGTCGGCTTCTCCCAGGGGCGGCGGAGGTCTGCGGCGAGCGGTCGGGCGAGACGGAGCTGTGTGTGAGCGACCACCAGGAGCCAGGTCCAGCGATCCGCCGCCTCGGGCGTACGGATCTTGGGGTGGTCCAGCCGAGTGTCTGTTTTGTGAACCTGAAGGTGTGTTCCAGGTCGAAGCGGCGCAGGAACGCCTGCCAGCAGCGGTCCGCGTCGGCCAGGGCGGCTCCGGTCTTCGAGGACCACAGCCATAGCGGCGGTGCCTCCCGGTCCTTGGAGAGATGCTCGACTTTGAGGCGGACCAGCGTGCCCTCGACGATGGGGAGGTCGCCGTCGTACTCCAGCCAGGCCGAGCGGTGGGTCAGCCGCGGGTGGACCCGGTCCCACGCCTGGGCTTCGGCCTTCCCGTAGTTGGTGGTGTCGGTGCTCGTGGTGATCGCTGGTTCGGGCCGGGTTGCGGGCTTGTTGAAGCGGAACTCCGGCCCGTGCTTGGGCGGGTGGCCGCCGCGAGGATGGGCCCGATGGAACTCCTCGCGCGAGGGCGCCGGACAGCGCATCACCCGGTCACCGCGGATCCGCCCGACCAGCTCGACGGGGAGATCGCGCAGCACCCAGGCCAGGCGGGTGACGTCGTAGCCGGCGTCCATGACGATGGTGATCACCGGGTCGCCGGGCGTCCACTGGCCGGCCGCGACAAGCCTCTCGACCACCGCTCTCAGCTGAGCGGCGGTGAGGGCGGTCGCATCGTCCTCGGGCCCGAGCCGGACCACGTCCAAGATCGACGTCCACGACGTGGCCCCGGGCTCCAGGACGGCGACGAAGGAGTACGGCCAGCCCGGGATGAACTGGGAGGCGGCCTTCGCCCGGCCGTAGACATGGCAGAACAGCCGCTGGTCCGAGCACGGCGCGTCCGAGCGCAGCCAAGGTGACACATCGAGCGCGAACACCAGGCGCCCGCCCTCGAAGCGCGGCAGGGGCATGCCGGCGAGCACCGTCCGCAAACGGTCGACGTCGATCCGGCCGGGGTTGAGGGCCGGCTACAGCGACGGTCCCCCCTTCCAGGGGATCCCGCCTTCCAGGGGATTCCGCTGCGCAGCGCACCGACCCGACGTCGGCGGGAACCAGTTGCCTCAGGGCCTGAATTGACGGTTCGTCACCGGTCGCTGGCGCAAAGCGCACGGCGTCCGTGTCCGAAACCGTCGGCGTAGTGATCAAACACGGCGCGGCTCAAGATCACCGAATCGAGGTAATGCCTACCCCTTCTGGTGGGTGGCCCGATTCGTGGACGGTTACTGTTCTTCCGGATCTAGAGGGATTGCCCGGGTATCCACCCTATTTTTCTTCTTTCACTGGTGACGTGCACACGCATGCGCTGATCACCGCCCGCACGAAGGAGAGGCCTGCGCGATGACCGTGGACACCAGCCCCGATGCGCAGCTGGAGCCGACCCAGCAGACCAGTCTGGGCACGGCGGCCGCCCGCAACCTTGCCACCACGACCAAGTCCGCCCCGCAGATGCAGGAGATCACCTCCCGGTGGCTGCTGAAGACGCTCCCCTGGGTGGAGACCAAGGGCGGCACCTACCGGGTCAACCGCCGCCTGACCTACACCGTCGGCGACGGCCGCATCGAGTTCGTGCAGGACGGCGCCACCGTCCGGGTGATCCCGCGCGAACTCGGCGAACTCGCCATGCTGCGGGGCTTCGAGGACGAGCAGGTGCTGGTCACGCTCGCCGACCGGTGCGTCCAGCGCGACTTCCGCGCCGGCGAGGTGCTGGTGGAGCGCGGCACGCCCGCCCAGGGCATCCACCTGATCGCCCACGGCCGCATCAGCCAGACCTCCGTCGGCAAGTACGGTGACGAAGTCGCCGTCGCGGTACTGGCCGACGGCGACCGCTTCGGCGAGAACGCGCTGCTGGACGCCGACGCGACCGCCGACTACACGGCCACCGCCGAGACTTCGGGCACCCTGCTCACCCTCTCCCGTGCCGACTTCTCCGCCGTGCTCGACGCGGCGCCGAACCTCCGGGCCCACATCGAGCGGTTCGGCTCCCTGCCGCACCAGCGGCAGAACAAGCACGGCGAGGCCGAGATCGCCATGTCCGCCGGCCACACCGGTGAGCCCGCCCTCCCCGGCACCTTCGTCGACTACGAACTCAAGCCGCGCGAGTACGAACTCTCCATCGCCCAGACCGTGCTGCGGGTCCACACGCGCGTCGCCGACCTCTACAACGGGCCGCACAACCAGACCGAGGAGCAACTCCGGCTCACCATCGAGGCGCTGCGCGAGCGCCAGGAGTACGAGCTCATCAACAACCGGGAGTTCGGCCTGCTCCACAACGCCGACTTCAAGCAGCGCATCCAGACCCACTCGGGGCCGCCCACCCCGGACGACATGGACGAACTGCTCTGCCGCCGTCGCGGCACCAAGTTCTTCTTCGCCCACCCCAAGACGATCGCGGCGATCGGGCGCGAGTTCAACGCCCGCGGGCTCTACCCGGACCACGTCGACCTCGGCGGCCAGCAGGTGCCGGCCTGGCGCGGGGTGCCGATCCTGCCCTGCAGCAAGATCCCCATCAGCAAGGAGAACACCAGCTCCATCCTCGCCATGCGTACGGGCGAGGACAACCAGGGCGTCATCGGCCTGCACCAGACGGGGCTGCCGGAGGAGTACGAACCCGGCCTGTCCGTCCGCTTCATGGGCATCAGCGAGCAGGCGATCATCTCGTACCTCGTCACCACCTACTACTCCGCCGCGATCCTGGTGCCCGACGCGCTCGGTGTGATGGAGAACGTCCAGATCGGCCGTCGGCGCGACTGACGGCCCGGCGGTCATGAGCCCGGACCCTCCCGGACAGGCCGATCGCGCCCGGGAGGGCCCGGGACAGCCCACCCCCTCACCTAGGAGCCACGGATGCCCGTTCCCGGGCCTTCCCCCGCGCAGTCGAGCCTGCCTGCCGCCGCGGCCCGTTTCGGGGCCCACGGTCACGCCCGCGGCGCCGAGGCCGTCCCCGCGGGCAAGCCCGCGCTGCCGACGGGGCCGGCGCTGCCCTTCGGGCCGGCGGCCCGGCCACTCCACCCCGTTCCCCCGCCCGCTTCCTCTGCTGTCCCTGCTTCCTCTACTGGCCCCGCTTCGGGACCCGTCCCTGCTTCCGGACCCGTTCCCGCCCCCGTGCCCGAGGCAATGCCCGTACCGGCCGAGGGGGCGGGCGGTGACCTGCTGGCGGAGCCGCTACGGATGGCCGCCGCAGCCACGGCGGCACCGGGCCCGGCACCGAACCCCGCCCTGGAGCGGATCATCCGCGGCCCCAGCGGTGTGGGTACGGCGGGACTGTTCTTCACCCCCCGCCAGGCACCGCCCGCGGCGCTGCCCGCGCCCGAGCTGCCCGCGCCCCCGCCCGCTGCGGAGGGCAGGCCGATCCCCGGCCTGTACCACCACCCCGTCCCGGAGCCCGACCCCGCCCGCGTGGCGGAGGTCAGCCGCCGGATCAAGCGCTGGGCGGTGGACGAGGTGGAGGCGTATCCGCCGGAGTGGGAGGACCAGTTCGACGGCTTCTCCGTGGGCCGCTACATGGTCGCCTGCCACCCGGACGCGCCGACCGTCGACCACCTCATGATCGCCACCAGGCTGATGGTCGCCGAGAACGTGGTCGACGACTGCTACTGCGAGGACCACGGAGGGTCGCCGGTAGGACTAGGAGGAAGGCTTCTGCTGGCGCACACCGCGCTGGACCCGGTCCACACGACGGCGGAGTACCACCCGGCGTGGGCGCAGTCGCTCCTCTCGGACGCGCCCCGGCGCTCCTACCGCTCGGCCATGGAGTACTTCACGCGGGCGGCGACCCCGTCGCAGGCCGACCGGTACCGGCACGACATGGCCCGGCTCCATATGGGATACCTCGCCGAGGCCGCCTGGGCCGAGACGAAGTACGTCCCGGAGGTGTCCGAGTACCTGGCGATGCGGCAGTTCAACAACTTCCGCCCGTGTCCCACCATCACGGACACCGTGGGCGGTTACGAACTGCCGGCCGATCTGCACGCCCTGCCCGCCATGCAACGGGTCATCGCGCTCGCGGGCAACGCCACCACCATCTCCAACGACCTTTATTCGTACACCAAGGAACTCGAAAGCCCCGGCCTGCACCTGAACCTGCCGGTGGTCATCGCCGCACGGGAGGGCCTCTCCGACAAGGAGGCCTACCTGAAGGCGGTCGAGGTCCACAACGACCTCATGTACGCCTTCGAGGCCGCGGCCGCCGAACTGGCCGCGTCCTGCCCCGATCCACGCGTCGTCCGCTTCCTCCGGGGCGTGGCCGTCTGGGTCGACGGCAACCACTACTGGCACCGGACCAACACCTACCGCTACAGCCTGCCCGACTTCTGGTAAGGATGGACATATTCGTGACCAGCACCGATCTCACCGTTACCGCCCCCACTTCTGCCGCTTCCGCCTTCATCCCCGCCCCGGCGACGCCCTACCAGGGTGATATCGCCCGTTACTGGGACCACGAGGCCCGGCCGGTGAACCTGCGCCTCGGCGATGTCGACGGCCTGTACCACCACCACTACGGCATCGGTGACATCGACCACGAGGCCCTCGGGGACACCGAGGACAGCGCATACGAGAAGAAGCTGATCGCCGAGCTCCACCGGCTGGAGTCCGCACAGGCGGACGTCCTGCTGAACCACCTCGGCTCCATCGGCCGCGACGACACCCTCGTGGACGCCGGCTGCGGCCGCGGCGGTTCGATGGTCATGGCCCACCAGCGGTTCGGGTGCAAGGTGGAGGGCGTGACCCTGTCGGCCAAGCAGGCCGACTTCGCGAACCAGCGCGCCCGTGAACTCGGCATCGACGACTCCGTCCGCGCCCGCGTCTGCAACATGCTCAGCACGCCGTTCGAGACCGGGCAGGCCGCCGCCTCCTGGAACAACGAGTCGAGCATGTACGTCGACCTGCACGACCTGTTCGCCGAGCACTCCCGCGTCCTCGCGGTCGGCGGCCGGTACGTGACCATCACCGGCTGCTGGAACCCGCGTTACGGCCAGCCCTCGAAGTGGGTCTCGCAGATCAACGCGCACTTCGAGTGCAACATCCACTCCCGCCGCGAGTACATGCGGGCCATGGCCGACAACCGCCTCGTGCCGCAGGCCGTCATCGACCTGACCCCCGAGACGCTGCCCTACTGGGAGCTGCGCGCTACGTCCTCCCTGGTCACGGGCATCGAGGAGGCGTTCATCAACTCCTACAAGGACGGTTCCTTCCAGTACGTCCTGATCGCGGCCGACCGCGTCTGACGCCGGAGCGAGGAGGAGGCCGGGCCCGTGACCACGGGCCCGGCCCGACGCATGGGAAGCGGCCGTAGGGGAAGCCGGTCCGGACGCAGGTCCAGGCGCAGGCCCAGGCCCGGGCGCAGGCCCACGCACAGGCCCAGATCCAGGTTCAGGCGCAAGTCTTGGCCAAACCTGTTGCGGTGCGTCATGGTCGCTCGTCGGTGCCGTCCGCCGCACGGGCCTTGGCGATCACCGCACCCGACCCGGTGAGGGGACTGTCCGGTACCGGCCAAACGCACAAGGGGCCGATCCGGTCTCGCGCTACTGTGCGCGCGTGAGTCTTCATGTCGTCATGGGTTTCGGGCCGGCCGGCGCCGCCACCGCCCGGTTGCTGGCAGCGCAAGGACATTCCGTACGGGTCGTCACCAGGTCGGGCGGCAACCCGGAACCGGGGATCGAGCACCTCGCGCTGGACGCGGCGGACCCGGGGCGCCTGATCGCCGCCGCGCGGGGCGCGGCGGCGATCCACCACTGCGCCGCACCGCCCTACCACCGCTGGGTCCGCGCGTGGCCTCCGCTCGTCGCCTCGGCCTGCGCCGCGGCCGAGGCGACCGGGTCCGTACTGGTGATGCTGGGCAATCCGTACGGCTACGGGCCGGTGGACGGACCCCTGACCGAGGAATTGCCGCTCGCGGCGACCGGCCCCAAGGGCCGTGTCCGGGCCGCCGGGTGGGAACAGGCGCGGACGCTGCACGAGCAGGGCCGTGTCCGAGCGGTCGAGGTGCGCGCGTCCGACTTCTTCGGCCCCGGCGTGACCGCCGGCGGTCATCTGGCCGCCCGGGCCGTGCCCGCGCTGCTGCAGGGCAAGCCGGTCTCCGCGCTGGGCGACCCGGACGCCCCGCACAGCTGGACCTACCTCCCCGACGTGGCCGCGGCCATGGCAGAGGTCGCGGGCGAGGAGCGCGCCTGGGGCCGCCCCTGGCACGTCCCCACCCAACCCGCCCGCTCCGTACGGGAGATGGCCGACCTGATCGCGGCGGAGGCGGGAACCGGGCCGGCGGTGGTCCGCAGGATCCCTCCGGCCGCTCTGGGCCTCGCAGGACTCCTGTCTCCGCTGATGCGCGAGCTGAAGGAGATCCGCTACCAGTTCGACCGGCCCTTCGTGGTCGATTCCGGCGCCTACGAGACCGCCTTCATGGTCCGCGCCACGCCCGTCGACGAACAGGTCAAGGCCACCGTCGACTGGTGGCGCACGCGACCGGGCACCTCCGGATGATTTCCGGGAGCGTGGCGCGGACCCCCGGCGAGGAGCGCGAGGCCATCGCGATCGTGGGCATGGCCTGCAGGTTCCCGGGAGCCCGCGACCTCAACGAGTACTGGCGGCTCCTGACGGCCCCGCGGCCCCAGTTCTCCACCGTCCCGGACGCGCGCTGGCGCAGCGCCGCCTTCCGCACCGACGACTTCCGCGACACGTCGTCGACGTACACCGACACCATGGCGCTGCTGCCCGACGTGGGCCACTTCGACGCCGCGCACTACGGCATACCGCCGCGCCGGGCCGCCGCGATGGACCCCCAGCACCGGCTGCTGATCGACCTGACCCGCGAGGCGATCCAGGACGCGGGCTGGGAGGCCGACGGCTTCGACCGCGAGGAGACCTCGGTGATCACGGCCCTCACCGAGAGCGGCTACCGCGAGCTCAGCACCCTGCGGATACGGATGCGCCAGCTGGCCGGCGGCGAGTTCGGCGCCCGGGTGACCGACCCCGGCCACCAGGAGGCCGTACGCGCGGTCCAGGGGCTGCACGGCACCTCCGTGGCCGGACTTCTGCTCAACATGGGCCCGAACACGGTGAGTTCGGTCTTCGATCTGCACGGCGAGAGCTACGCGCTGGACTCCGCGTGCTCCGGCGGGCTGATGGCCGTCGCCAACGCGGTCCACGCGCTGCGCGCCGGACGCTCCCGCATCGCCATCGCCGGTGGCGCCCAGCTGGTCCTCGCCCCGGACCTGCTGGTGGGACTGTGCCGCATCGGAGCCATCTCGCGCAGTGGCCGGTGCCTGCCCTTCGGCGCCGAGGCCGACGGCTTCGTCCTGGGGGAGGGCGCCGGGGTCCTGGTGCTGCGGCCGCTCGCCGACGCCAGGGCGGCCGGCGACCGCGTCTACGCGGTGATCCGGGGCGTGGGCACGGCCAACGACGGGACCGTGCAGGGCGGCATGCACCCCCGGGCGGGCGGCCAGCTCAGGGCCCTGCGCCGGGCCTACCGCGACGCGGGCCTGCCCCCGGGCGCGGTGGACTACCTGGAGGCGCACGGCACCGGGACCACCGTCGGTGACCCCGTCGAACTCGCGGTCCTGGGCGAACTGCGCGGTGAGGACGCCGTCCCCGCCCACCTCGGCGCCGTCAAGGCGGTCGTCGGGCACTCCCTCAACTCCGCGGGGCTGGCCGGACTCGTCAAGACGGTCCTGGCCGTCCAGCGCGGGGTGATCCCACCCCAGCCGGAATTCGGCCTCGCCGACACCGCAGCCCTCGACGCCGCACGGCTGACCGTCGCGACGGCACCCATTCCGTGGCCCGCGAGCGGCGCGCCCCGCCGGGCGGGGGTGAGCGCCTTCGGCTTCGGCGGCACCGGCGTCCATGTGGTCGTGGAGGAGAGCACCGGCCCACCGGCCCTCCCGGTCCCTGCCGAGGGGCCGTACGAGCTGGTCCTCACCGCCCGCGACCGGGCCGGTCTGGTCCGGTACGCCCGGGACGTGGCGCGGACCATCACCGAGGACGGGCCGACCCTGGCCGGCGTGGCGGACACCCTGGCCCGCCGGGCTCCCCTGACCGAGCGCCTCGTCCTGGTGGCGCGGGACCCCGCCGACGCCGCCGCGCGGCTGGCCGCGGCGGCCTCGGCGCTGGAGGCCGGACACGGCGGAGAGCCCGCGCCGACCCCCGCCACGACCTCCGCCGCGGGGCGCACACCCCCGTGCACCCTGCCGCCGAGCCCGCTCGCCCCGCGCCGCCACTGGATCGTGGACGATGCGGCCCGCGAAGCGTCGCGGCCGACCGAGCCCACCGAGCCCACCGAGCCCTCCCCGCCTACCGAGCCCTCCGCGCCTACCGAGCCCTCCGCGCCTACCGAGCTCTCCGCTCCCGCCGAGCCGGCCGTGACCGCCGGATCCGTCGCGTCCGGTGCGGACGCCGTGGCCATCGTGCTGGAAGAGGTGTCGCGGACCGGGGTGTTTCCCCGCGCGGACCTCGACGAGGACATGAAGCTGGTGGCGGGGCTCGGCTTCGACTCCCTCATGCTCCAGGAGCTGGCGGTCAACCTGGGCAAGCGCGCCCCCGGCTTCCGCCCCGAGGACCTGTTCACGCCGGAACTCACCGTCGGCGGGCTCATCGCGCTGCTCGATCCGGGCCGTGCCCGGCCGTCGGCGCCGGACCGGGCGCCGTCCTCCGGGGCGCGGCCGGCCGTGTGGAGCGCCGACGCGGCGAGCATCGACGGCTTTCCGGAGGTCGCCCTCTTCGAGCAGCGCCTGGGCGCGGTCACGGCCGGCGGCGCCGCCTTCCCGTACTTCCGCGTCCACGAGGGCACCGTCCGCGACACCACGGTGATCGGCGGCCGCTCGTACCTGTCCTTCGGCAGCTACAACTATCTCGGGATCTCCGGCCATCCCGCGGTCAACGAAGCCGTGCACCGGGCCGTGGAGCGGTACGGGACCTCGGTCTCCGCGAGCCGCGCCCTCTCGGGCGAGCGCGAGCTGACGGTCCGTCTGGAGCGGGCGCTGGCCGACTTCCTCGGCGTCGGGGACTGTCTCACGCTGGTCGGTGGCCATGCCACCAACGTCACGGCGATCGGGCACCTCGTCGGCCCTGGCGACCTCGTCCTGCACGACGCCCTGGCCCACGACAGCATCATCCAGGGCTGCGCCCTGTCCGGGGCGGCGCGACGGCCGTTCGCCCACAACGACGCCGTCGAACTGGAACACCTGCTGCGGCTCAACCGGTCGCGTTTCCGGCGGGTCCTGATCGTCGTCGAGGGTGCGTACAGCATGGACGGCGACCTGGTCGGCCTGCCCGCCGTGATCGAAGTGAAGAAGCGGTACGGAGCCCTGCTGATGGTCGACGAGGCGCACAGCATCGGCACCGTGGGCGAACACGGCCGGGGCGTGGGCGAGTTCTTCGGTGTCGACCGGTCCGACGTCGACCTGTGGATGGGCACCCTCTCCAAGTCCTTCGCCAGCTGCGGGGGTTACCTCGCCGGCTCGGTCCGCATGGTGCGCTGGCTGCGGCACACCCTCCCGGGCTTCGTCTACAGCGTGGGACTGACGCCGGCCAATGCCGCCGCCGCCCTGGCCGCCGCCGAGCTGATCGCCGCGGAACCGCACCGTGTCCGCGCGCTCGGGCGCAACGCCCGGCTGTTCCTCGGCCTCGCCGCCGGAGCCGGTCTGCCGACCGGATCCAGCGCCGGCACGCCCATCGTGCCGGTCGTCCTCGGCGATTCGGCGCGCACCCTGCGCGTCGCGGACCGGCTGTTCACCCGTGGGATCGTCGCCGATCCGATCTTCCACCCCGCGGTGGAGGAGGGCCTGTCCCGGCTGCGGTTCTTCCTCACGTCCGAACACCGCGAGGACGACATCCGCCGGGCGGTCGCCGTCGTGGCCGAGGAGGTGTCGGCGGCCGCCGGGACCTGAGCGGGCCATCTCAGAACAGGGTGCGTTCGATACGGCTGAGCATCGCGCTCGTCCCCGGATCGCCGGCCGTTCCCGCCTGCCCGGGCGGGCCCGCATCGTCCCGTCCTTCGGAGGCGCCGCCCATCCGCTGGGAGAGCAGGTAGGCGATGATCTCCGCCTCCTGTTCCTGCACGTCGTCGTAGGCCGCGCGCAGGAGCATGTCGCGCACGAGTTCAGGGTCGAGGTTGGGGAAGAGCAGGCGGGCGGCCGTCTCGTCGAGCCCGCCGGCCCCGCGATGGCAGCAGATGATGTGACCCAGCTCGTGCAAGATGATGTGCTCCTGATGCGCGCTGGTGGTGTTGGCGTCGTAGAAGATCAGGTCCTCGTCGCGCGCGGCGACCCACATGCCGCACGGATGCGACGAGGGCATCTGCAGGGGGACCAGGATGATGGGGCGGCCCCGCGCTTCGCCGAGGTGGCGGCACAGTTCGGACACGTCGGTCGCCTTCGGCAGGTCGAGTTCGGCGATCCGCTCGGCGCCGGCCTTCCGGAGCTTCTTGAGCCGGCTGCGGCGGTCCTGGTCCGCCGACCGCTCCTTCCTGGCGCCCCTCATTCGGGGCCGGAGGAATCGTCGACCGGCGGAAGGCCCTGCAACTGCCGGTACTGGTCCATGATGGCCGTGATGGCCTGGAGGTTCTCCTTCTTCATCCCGGCCGCCCGCATGGCAATGGCGCGGACCCCCGACTGCCGCAGGGCCTCGATGGCGGCGAGCTCACCGAGGACCGACTCGGCGACCTTGTCGTCGAAGAAGTACGCGACCGACACACCGAAGAAGCGGGCGAGGGCGGCGAGGAGGTCAGGTGAGGGATTGGACCGTTTTCCGGTGCGCAGCTGCGACAAGTACACCCCGCCGACCTTGAGTTCGGGATTGACCCGCTTCAGCTCCTCCGCGACCTCGGCGTTGGTCCAGTGCTTGCCCTTGGGGCGGACCGTCCTGAACAGGTCGTCGAGCCGCACTGCGAGCAGGGGCCGGTCATCGCCCTCGGTGTCGGTCTCCGTCATGGTGAACCTTCCTCCCGTCACCTCCTCGGCATAGCCCGTGGCTATACGTCACTTTCCCAGAATAGCCGTCAGTTGACAATTGGCCTGGACTCCGCCAACGTTGGGTCTCGCCGATAGCTGTCAGCTAACACGACTCACGGGGGAAACGGGGTCGGGCAGCTGCGGAAAGCGGACTGGCCCGGCCCTCGGGGGATGGGCCGGGCCAGTCCGGGCGGAAGCCACCCGTCCGGCCCGAGGAAACACGGGAACGGGAGGTGCCCGCCCGGTTTGACGGGGGATGCAAACCGGGCGGGAGCTCTCAACTCGCCCTGCCGAGCTTACTGTAGGCGGCCGCCACCTGGGTGAGCCATGCGACTTCCGCCATGAAGTTGTCCGTGTCGCGATCGTCGAAATCGCCCGCGTCCTTGCTGTGGTCGGGGACGCTCCCGGTCCGCTTCGCCTGCAGGGCCTGTCTGATCTGCGCCGCTTCGGCGAACGCCTGCCGCGCCTCCGCCCCCGCCGCCCCGTTGCCCGCCGCGCCGCCCGGACCGTCGGCCGCGTGCGTGTCCCGGGCGATGTACGGCCGCAAGTCCCGCCACCCGTCTCGGATTTCGACCACCCGGCGGTGCAGGCGGTAGTCGAGGTCGGAGACCGAGGCCTTCGGTGGCTCCAGCGCGATGTCCGGCGATGCCTCGTACAGGTCCCGCCACAGCGGGTGCAGCGCCCGGTAGGACCGGTAGCTGCGGGCCCACTCCACGAGCCGGGAAACCGGCGGCCCCCAGAGGGAGTTGATCAGGCTGAGGGAGAGGATCACGATTCCCGAGGCGCTGAAGACGTTCGAGGCCAGCTTCCAGGCACCGATGTCCACGCCGGCCGCCGCGGTCAGGATGTTGACCGTACGCGCCGTGCAGTAGAGGAAGAGCACGACGGCGGCGACGGACAGCATCCGCAACGCCTGCCGCAGCGAGGCGTTGTCCGTCATCCGGGCGTACGGGCCGCACTGGCGGTAGATCGTCACGCACGGCACCGCCTGGGACACGATGAAGACCAGGAGGTAGGTGAGCAGCAGCGGCCTGCTGGTGCCGTCGAAGTCGGACATCGGCCGGCCGGGGCCGTCCGCCAGGAAGAACAGGGCCGTCAGCAGCACGTCGAGGACGATGCCGGTGATCAGCCAGTACCGGGTCCCGCGGGCCGCCGCCTCGTCCGTGGCCGCCCACCGCAGCAGGATGATCTGTGCCGCCACGCAGAAGGCGACTGCGGCCAGGTGCATGATCAGGACGGCCAGGTTGCCGATGCCGAGGACGCTGCCGCCGCCCATGGCGACGGCGCCCATGGTGAAGGTGAGGCACTGCAACAAGAGGGTGGCGATCAGTGCGCGGTAGGCGCCGTCCCGCCAGCTGCGCCGGGCCTGGGTGAGGCGGTAGAGGAGCGCGGCGTAGGAGGAGAGCGCCGCTATGGCGAAGCAGAGGGTTCGGATGGCGGTCACGTCAGCGGTCGTCCTCGCCCGGCGGGACCACGAGCCCGACGGTCTCGGCCGCCACGGCGACGGCGTGGTCGAAGTAGGCGGCCTCGTCCCGGACGCTGTCGTGCGTACGGCTGAAGACCTGGAAGACCAGCAGTCCGATCAGGCTGCTCCACAGGACGATGCCGCGTTCGACGATGTCCGAGAAGGGGGCGGCGGGCGCACCCCCGAAGAGTTCCACGGCCTCCGGCCGCAGCAGCCCGCCGGGCACCGTCCGGCGGGGCGGGGTCAGTTCACCGGCCTCCAGCGCCGACCGCAGGATGCCGGCGAGCACCGCGGGAGTGCGCGAGGCGGGCGCGACGGTGGCCTGCGGGGCGTGGTAGCCGGGCACGGGCGAGCCGTAGATGAGTGTGAACTCGGCGGAGTTGGCGAAGGACCACCGCCGCAGTGCGCGGCTCGCGGCGAGGAGCCGGGCGCCCGCCGGTGCCCCGGTGGCCGCGGCGGCCCGGTCGGCCTGCTCCATCGCGGCGCCGGACGCGTCGTAGGCCTCGACGATCAGCGCGGTCAGCAGGTGGTCCCGGTGCGGGAAGGCGGCTTCCACAGCGGCGACGGCCAGTCCGCTGTCGCGGGCCACGGCGTCCAGGGACAGCCCCGACGCCCCCAGCTTCAGCAGGTGTTGACGTGCGGTGTCCTTGACCACTGCCGGCAGCGCCGCGTCGTCGGTCGGTTTCGGTGCGGGAACGTCCATGCCGGAACCGTACCCGCGGACGATCGAGCGAGGAGCCGAGTCGCCCGAACACCCGTGCCAGCCGCCGTGATCCGGCCACGGCGGGTGCGCGGAAGGCCGGTACGGGTCACATCCCCGGGTCGCGGTCTGCGGGGCGGACGTCGACCATGGCGCTCCACACCGCGGACATCGTGCCGCGTCGGCCGTGCCCGCCGCGCGGACGCAGGCCTGACCCGCGCGCGCAGGCCCCGGGACGGGTGCCCCGGGGCCTGCGTGGCGAGGCCGCCGCCCGTCCCGCACGGGCCGGGCGGGCCGGGCGGCGCCTTGCGCGTCAGGAAACGGTCACGAACTGCCCGGTGCTCGGCACCCCCTGGGCGTCGAGGGCGAAGAGCATGTACGTCCCCGGCAGCACCACACCGGTGTCGGAGGGGATCGACACTGTGTACGCGCCCGTTCCCGCGGGCGTGGAAGCGAGCGGTACCCGCCGCTGGTCGTTGTCGGTGGAGTGGGTCGCGGCCGCGGCCCGCATCAGGACGAACGACGCCACGGACCTGTCGGTGCTCACCGTCAGCTGCGCACCCGGAGCCGCCCTCGGGGGCACGCCCCCGGTGATGGCGGGCCGCGGCTTGGGCGTACCGTCCGCGTTGAGCAGGTAGGGAGGTGTGAAGACGGCCCCGTCGGGATGGTTGGTCGCGCAGTCCCCGCACAGGCCGCCGCCACCGGAGAAGACCCGGCCGTCCGGCAGCAGGTTGGCCACGCTGTGGTAGTTGCGCGGGACGGCCATGGAGGCGAGCGGGGTGAACCTGCCGGTCGCCGGGTCCCACAGTTCGGGCGTCAGGACCGAGGTGGCGTCGCTGAACGGCACCGGATAGGTCTGGCCGCCGAAAACGGCCACTTTGCCGTCCGGCAGGACGACACTGTTGCTGAACGCGCGGGGGTGCTCCATGTCCCCGGTGCGGGCCGCCTGGACCTGGCTGCCCGAGATGCCCACGGTGTACGCCCGCTGCGTGGCGGGGGAGTCCTGGTAGGCCGGAGAGCCGCCCAGCGTGACCAGCTTGCCGATGTCGTACGGGACGGCGTTGCCGGTCATGGCGTCCTGGCTGTCGGCACGGGTGCCGGCGGGCGTGACGGAGCCCTGGCCGCTGGTCGAGATCCAGTTCATCTGCTTGCTCGGGCCCAGCTGCAGGACCTTGCCGCCCGAAGTGGCGTGCAGCCACATGTGGTTGTCGGCGCGGTAGGGGCCCGCCGGGTCGGCGGTCAGCGCCTTGGACGCGGGCACACCCGGCAGCGAGCGCCACGTACGGGTGTCCGGCGACCAGACCTCACCGGCCTTGTCGGTGCTCGCGGTGCCGCTCCAGGACCCGCCGAGCACGAAGGCCTCGCCCGTGGAGAGCAGCGTCATGGCCTGGTAGCCGCGGGCGATGTTCATGCTGGTGGTCGCGGACCAGGAGCCGGTGGCCGGGTCGTAGAGGCTGGCCTTCTCCGCGTTGCTGCCGCCGGTGACCAGGACCCGGCCGTCCGCCAGCATGGCTATCCCGGGGCAGAACATGTCGTGGCCGGTGTTGTCGATGCGGCGCTGGGTGACCTTGCCCGTCTTCAGGTCCAGGATCGCCGTCTGGGTGTAGCCGTTGCTGCCGCCGAAGCGGTCGACGGCGTACGCGGACCAGGCGAGCAGCTTGTCCCCGGGCAGGGCGGCGGTGGCCACGGGCACCAGCGGGAAGCCGATGATCCGGCCCCAGGACCCGTGCACGGCGGGGCTGGCCGGCCCGCTCAGGCGTATCTCGCCCGCCGAGGTCCACGGACCGCGGCCGCCGGCCTCACTGGTCACCGTCAGACGTATGTACCGGGTGTGCTCGGCGCGGGTGAAGGTGGCCGTCTTGACGGTGTCGTCGTCCCGCCAGGTGCCGGACGCCACCGGAGAGCCGAAGGAGGTGCCGTCGGTGCTGGTGGCGACGGTGTACGCGCCCGCGCGCCCGTTGGGACCGTCACCGCGGGGAGCGTAGACGAGCGCGGAGACGACCGCCGTGCGGTGCATGTCGATGGTGATGCTGTGCGGCAGCGGAGCCGGGGTGCCGCTCCACCTGCTGTGCCACAGGGTGTTGGCGTTGCCGTCGAGGACGTTGGCGGCGCGGCCGTTCTCGCCGGTGGTCTCCTCGTCGCTCGCCGACGCCGTCCAGCCGGCCCGGGACAGGTCGACGGTGGCGGCGGGGGTGCCGGGGTCGCCCAGCAGGTCGATCTCGGCGGCGGAGGTCCAGGGCCCGCGGTTGCCGGCCTCGGTGATCGCCGTCAGCCGGACGAACCGGGCGCCCGTCGGGGCGAAGCCGAGGGTCTTGGCTGTGGCGTCGTCCGCGAGGGTGCCGGTGGCGACGGGGGTGCCCCAGTTCTGCCCGTCCGCACTGATGCTGATGGCGTACTCGCCGACGCGGCCGTTGGGCCCGTTGGTCCGGGGGCGGTAGACGAGCGCGGAGACGACCGCCGTGCGGTGCATGTCGATGGTGATGCTGTGCGGCAGGGGAGCGGCGGTGGCGGTCCACTTGCTGTGCCAGAGGGTGTTGGCGTCACCGTCGAGGACGTTGGCGGCGCGGCCGTTCTCGCCGGTGGTCTCCTCGTCGCTCGCCGTCGCCGTCCAGCCGGCCCGGTCCAGAACGGGAGCGGCCGGCTCCATGGCGTTCGCCGGTGCGACGCCGTGGTGCGGCGACTGCACCGCCGCCTGCTGGTCGGTGGGCACGGGCGCGGCCCGCGGCCCCGGGGTACGGCCGGCCGCCGCGGTGCTCGTGACCCCCAGCCACGGGGTCAGGCCGATCAGCACGGAACCGAGGGCGAAGGCTATGAGCAGGTGGGAGCGGCGTAACAGGCGGGTGAGCGCGCGGGAGCGCCTGGACTGCAATCTGACCTCCTGGGGCGAACCGATGTGCCCCGTAGAACATAGTCAGAGCAGGTGCAACTCGCCCGGGAATATGCAGAGTTGGCGGGAACCCATGCCGCCCCCGCAGTCGCGGGTGCCCGGGCGTCGGGAAAGGCCGTCCCAGAAGGCGAGGCGGTGCTCCCGGCGGTAGTCCACGGGACCCGTCCGCTCCGGCGCCGGCGACTGCGCGTACGGCCGGTCCGTACGGTGGGGGAGCCAGGCCGGCAGGCCGGCCCCCCCGCGGCGCCCCGGTACGGGCGAACGCCGCCCAATAGCCGGTCATCACGGCCGACGGGCCGCGCTGCGCCGGAGTGAACCGCGGCTGCGCCGCCGCGTCCTCGAACAGGTACGGGACGTCACCGGCATGGAAGGCCCCGAAGTCGAAGGCGCCCGGCGGGTACGCGGCCCGCACCCGCGCCGTGGCCGCAGCGCCGAACGCGGTGCGCAGCGCACGGTCGTAGTCCGCCGCGGTGAAGGGCCGGCCGGCCGCGTCGTACGTCATCCCCACGAAGGTGCGGTGCTCGTCGCGGGCGGCGCCGGACAGGACGGGCACCCGGTGGAATCGTCGTCCTGCCCGCAGGGCCGCGGGCGGCAGTTCGGGCAAGGTGGTGTTGCCGTACCCGAACGCCTGGAAGGCGTTCATGACGTAGGGCGCTTCTGCGATGCGTCACCCGGCAAGCCTTCCGCGCGGCGCCCTGCCCGTTGCGCGTACGCGCCGTGTGCGACCTGATCGGACGCGGCTCCCGCGGCTCCCGCGGCTCCCGCGGCCCCCGCGGCTCCCGCGGGAGCCGGGGCGGCCGGGGCCGCGGGGCCGCACCGGCGGTCAGGCGCCCACGTAGGCCGCGAGGTGCTCCCCGGTCAGGGTGGAACGGTCGGTGACGAGATCGGCGGGCGTGCCCTCGAAGACGATCCGGCCGCCGTCGTGGCCGGCGCCGGGGCCGAGGTCGACGATCCAGTCGGCGTGCGCCATGACCGCCTGGTGGTGCTCGATGACGATGACCGACTTGCCCGAGTCGACGAGCCGGTCCAGCAGGCCGAGCAGCTGCTCGACGTCGGCGAGGTGGAGTCCCGTGGTCGGCTCGTCGAGGATGTAGACGCCGCCCTTGTCGGACATGTGCGTGGCCAGCTTCAGCCGCTGCCGCTCGCCGCCGGACAGCGTGGTGAGCGGCTGTCCGAGGCTGACGTAGCCCAGTCCGACATCGGCGAGCCGGTCCAGGATGCGGTGCGCGGCCGGCGTGGCCGCCTCACCGGAACCGAAGAACTCCAGGGCCTCGGTGACCGGCATCGCGAGCACCTCGCTGATGTCGCGGCCCCCCAGGTGGTAGTCCAGCACCGACGCCTGGAACCGCTTGCCCTCGCAGTCCTCGCAGGTGGTCGCGACACCCGCCATCATCGCCAGGTCGGTGTAGACGACCCCCGCGCCGTTGCAGGTGGGGCAGGCGCCCTCGGAGTTGGCGCTGAACAGCGCCGGCTTGACGCCGTGGGCCTTCGCGAAGGCCTTGCGGATCGGGTCGAGCAGGCCGGTGTACGTCGCCGGGTTGCTGCGCCGGGAACCGCGGATCGCACCCTGGTCGATCGACACGACGCCCTCGCCGGCCGGGATGGAACCGTGGATCAGCGAACTCTTCCCGGAACCCGCGACTCCGGTGATGACGGTGAGGACGCCCAGCGGGATGTCGACGTCGACGTCGCGCAGGTTGTGCGTGGTGGCGCCGCGGATCGGGAGCACACCGGTCGGCCTGCGCACGGTCTCCTTCAGTGCCGCCCGGTCGTCGAAGTGCCGGCCGGTGATGGTGCCGCCCTTGCGCAGCCCCTCCACGCTGCCCTCGAAGCAGACGGTTCCGCCCGCCGTGCCGGCGCCGGGGCCGAGGTCGACGACGTGGTCGGCGATCGCGATCGTCTCCGGCTTGTGCTCCACGACGAGCACCGTGTTGCCCTTGTCGCGCAGCCGCAGCAGCAGGCCGTTCATCCGCTGGATGTCGTGCGGGTGCAGGCCGGTGGTGGGCTCGTCGAAGACATAGGTGGTGTCGGTGAGCGAGGAACCGAGGTGGCGGATCATCTTGACGCGCTGCGCCTCGCCGCCGGAGAGCGTACCCGCGGGACGGTCGAGGGAGAGGTAGCCGAGGCCGATCTCGACGAACGATTCGAGGGTGTGGTGGAGCGTGGCGAGCAGCGGAGCCACCGAAGGCTCGTCGAGGGAGTCGACCCATGCGGCGAGGTCGCTGATCTGCATCGCGCAGGCGTCGGCGATGCTCACCTCCTTGATCTTCGACGAGCGGGCCGCCTCCGTCAGCCGGGTGCCGTCGCAGTCGGGGCAGGTCGTGAAGGTGACCGCCCGGTCGACGAACTCCCGGATGTGCGGCTGCATCGACTCCCGGTCCTTGGCGAGCATCGACTTCTGGATCCGGGGGATCAGCCCCTCGTACGTCATGTTGATGCCCGCGATCTTCATCCGGACCGGCTCGCGGTGGAGGAAGTCGTGCAGCTCCCGCTTGGTGTACTTGCGGATCGGCTTGTCGGCGTCGTAGAGCCCCGACTCGCTGTAGAGCCGGTAGCTCCAGCCGCCCGGCTTGTAGCCGGGTACGGTCAGGGCGCCGTCGTTCAGCGACTTGGAGTCGTCGTAGAGCTGGGTGAGGTCGAGGTCGGTGACCGAGCCGCGGCCCTCGCAGCGCGGACACATGCCTCCGGTGATGCTGAAGGAGCGGCGCTCCTTCACCGTCTGGCCGCCGCGCTCCACCGTGACCGCCCCCGCGCCGCTGATGGAGGCGACGTTGAAGGAGAACGCCTTGGGCGAGCCGATGTAGGGCTTGCCGAGGCGGCTGAACAGGATGCGCAGCATCGCGTTGGCGTCGGTCGCGGTACCCACCGTGGAGCGGGGGTCGCCGCCCATCCGCTGCTGGTCGACGATGATCGCGGTGGTCAGCCCGTCGAGCACGTCGACCTCGGGCCGCGCCAGCGTCGGCATGAAGCCCTGCACGAAGGCGCTGTACGTCTCGTTGATCAGCCGCTGCGACTCCGCGGCGATCGTGTCGAAGACCAGCGAGCTCTTGCCCGAGCCGGAGACCCCGGTGAACACCGTCAGCCGGCGCTTGGGGATCTCGATGCTCACGTCCTTGAGGTTGTTGACGCGGGCGCCGTGCACGCGGATCAGATCGTGACTGTCGGCAGCGTGCGGGGCGGGCGGCTGCGTGTTCTTCCTCGTGGCCATGCTGGGCGTTTCTCCATCCGTGGGGGCGGGCCGCGGTCGTGTTCGCGCCGGGTGACGCGACGCTGACCGCGGCCGTGGTGGCGGGGCGGTCCTACTGCTTGCGGGGCTGGTTGAAGCGGAGCATGTTGCCCGCCGGGTCGCGGAAGGCGCAGTCGCGGACACCGTACGGCTGGTCGATCGGCTCCTGCATGACCTCCCCGCCCGCCGCCCGGATGCGTTCGAAGGTGGCGTCGACGTCGTCCGTGGAGAAGATCACGCCGCGCAGCATGCCCTTGGCGAGCAGCTCGGCCATCGCCTGGCGGTCCGCGGCGGGCGCGCCGGGGTCGGCGAGCGGCGGTTCGAGGACGATCTCGACGTCCTGCGAGGGCGACCCCACGGTCACCCACCGCATCCCCTCGAACCCGACGTCGTTGCGCACCTCCAGGCCGAGGACGTCGCGGTAGAACGCGATCGCCTTGTCGTGGTCGTCGACTGCGATGAAGCACTGCGAGAGGTTGATGTTCATGGCTCCGACGCTACGAGGCGCCCGCCGATTTCGCTTCTCCATTCCTGACCGGTTCCCTGGTCGGTTCCCCGCCCGGTTCCCCGCCCGGGTTCCCGGCCATGTACCCGGCCGGTCCGCCGCCCCTCACCGGTCGCGTCATGTACTTGGCGACGCACGCGGGGATGGCCTCGCCCGCCTCGTGCGCGCGGGCCCGGTACGCGCTGGGGCTCTCGCCGACCAGCTCGGCGAAGCGCGAGCTGAAGGACCCCAGCGAGGTGCTCCCCACGGCGAAGCAGACCTCCGTCACGCTCATGTCCCCGCGCCGCAGCAGTGCCTTCGCGCGCTCGACGCGGCGGGTCATCAGATAGCTGTACGGGGTCTCCCCGAAGGCGGCGCGGAAACTGCGGGAGAAATGCCCCGGCGACATCAGGGCGACCTTCGCGAGCGCGGGAACGTCCAGGGGCTCCGCGTAGTCGCGGTCGATCACGTCCCGGGCACGGCGCAGCCTCACCAGGTCTTCCAGGGTCATGCGTACCAGCATCGCACGGTGCCGTCCGCCCGCCTCGGCCGTCCCGAGCCGGGCGAAACCGCCGGGGAAGGCCGACACGATCGGCCGGGGGACCGTCGCCGTGACGATGCTCTGCCAGGCCGTCTGCTTCTGCGTCATCACCACGCAGATCCGTACCCTGCCCCGACCCTTGGGCGGGCCCCGCGGCTCAGCCGGACGGGGAGTCGCCCACGATCAGGCTCCGCAGGGCCGGCATACCGCCCTCCCGCAGGGCCCGGCGCTGCCGGTCGGCCGGCGTCCCCTCCTGGAGCAGCCGGTGGACGAGCGACGACACCTCGCGTTCGTCGCCGGACTCCACCAGTGCCGGCGTGACGTGGGCCAGCAGGGAGTACAGCACGTCACCGCTGCTGCGGCAGCGGCCGTCCGGATCGACCAGCGTGGAGTTCAGGCCGTGCCGGGCCGCGTGCCAGTTGGCGGCCTGCAGCAGCTCCGGCCGGCACCGGGCCGGTTCCACCCCGGCCTTCTCCTCGGCCAGCGCGACCGCGACCAGCGCGCGCACCAGACCGGCCAGCATCACCGCGTCGTCGGCCCGCAACTGCACGTCCAGGCAGCGCACCTCCACGGTCGGGAACCGGTCGGAGAGCCGTGCCTGCCAGTACAGCTGACCCCGGTCGGCGATCACCCCGGACGCCACCAGGGCGTCGATCCGCTGCTCGTAGTCGGCGAGGCCGTCGAAGTACGGCGGCGGACCGCTCACCGGCCAGCGGCCGAAGACGATCGTGCGCCAGCTCGCGAAGCCGGTGTCCTTGCCGTCCCAGAGGGGAGAGTTCGCCGACATGGCCAGCAGCGTCGGCAGCCAGACCCGGATGCGGTTGAGCACCGCGACGCCGGTCTCCGGATCGGGCACTCCCACGTGCACGTGCATGCCGTTGATCAGCTGCTCGTCCACCAGCTGCCGGGCCTGCCCCTCCATCCTCAGATACCGCGGCTTGCGGGTGACCGGCACCGCCGAGGTGTCCCTGAGCGGCGCGGCCGCGGCCATGGCGACCCGGCAGCCGTGCTCCTCGGCGGCGGACGCGACCGCGTGCCGCAGCCGGAGGAGGTGGCCGCCCACCTCCTCCAGCTCCGTGCAGACCGGCGTGGCGACCTCGACCTGGGCCTGCAGCAGCTCGTCCTGGACCTCGCCGTCCTCCGCGAGCGGACCGAGGCCGGCCGTCCTGCGGACGTACTCGGCCCCGGGGACCGGCAGCACCGTCACCGGGTCCACCAGGAGGTATTCCTCTTCGACGCCGAATGTGATCACGCCGTGCGGTTACCCCGGGAACGGCCCGATCATCCGTCGCCTGAGCCGACCGGCCTATCGGGGGGTGCCCGGCCGATCATGCCGGCGGTGGTTCAGCGGTCGCCGCTCTCCGGCGCGGGACGCCCGCCCCGCGGGGGGTCCGGACGGACCTGCTCCTCCCGCCCCGTGCCCGGTCGCTGCCGCTTCGCGGCGTGCGCGCCCGCCCCCTCGTCGTCCCCGCCGCCCGTGTCCCGCAGGACGGCCCGGTCCGCCTCCTGGCGGGCCTCCTGGTCCCCGCTCTCGCCCGGGGCCCGTGACGGGGTGGTCGGCCGCCGGCCGTGGGCCTGCCCGTGCTGTGTCATCGCATCCTCCTTCGTCGTCACTGGCCCAGCTCCCGCTTGAGCTCGGCCTTGTTCATCGAGGAACGGCCGTGCACGTTCTTGCGCCTGGCCTCCTCGTAGAGCTGGTCGTAGGTCGGGCCCCCGGCTCCCTTGTGCGACCGCAGTCCGCCGCGCCGGCCGGAGGAGATGTCCTCCAGCGACGTCCTGCTCGCGGTCTCGGACTCACCGGCCCTGGCCCGTTCCTTGTTCACGGTCCGCGCGGCGATCTCCTTCGCCCGCTCCGGGCTCTCGCCGCGCGCCTCGGCGCTCTCCTTGATGTGCTCGTACTGGCGTTCACGCTTGGGGCTGGAACCGCGCGGCATGATCACTCCTTGGCGGTGTGCGGACGATCCGGTACGCCCGGCGCCTACCCGGTGCCCGCCGCCGCACACGACCCGTTCCGGGCCGCCACCGGTGATTGGCCCGCCGCCCACCGGGTAGCCGCCGCGGACAAGGTTCTCCGGGAGGGCTTGCCATGATCCATGTGTCGATACCGCTGATCCCCGCCGTCGACGGCGTGATGCTGATCCCCGCCGACCACGTGACCACCCTCCTGCGCCGCCTCGCGGCGGACTGGGAGCGTTCGGCCGAATCCGGCGAGCTGCGCGGAGACGGGCAGACCGCCCGCGACCTGTCCGGAGTGCTGGCGGAGCTCGCCGACCAGATCGACGTCGAGTGCATCGGCTTCGCCTCCGCACTCGACGACGACACCTGAGGCCGTGGTACCGGCGGGGACGGTCAGTCCGGCCCTGCCAGGTGCCGCTCGGCGGCCAGGACGGCCTCGTGGACGGTCGACCGGCCCATGAGCACGCACAGGGTGTAGGCGGCGTCGTCCATGGTGCTGCGGGCCGTCGCATCCCCCGGGGTGGCGGCGAGCCGCTCCCGGGACGCCCGGAACCGGGCCAGGGCGTCCTCGGTCCGGGCCCGGCTGGGCAACAGGCCGATGCCCCGCCCGCCCTCCGGTCCGGGCCGGGGGCTCCGCAGCGCCTCCACCGCCCGGCGCAGGGCCCGCTCCCACGGGGCGGGTACGGGTGCCCCGTGCGCGCCCGCGACCACCGCGGCCGCGAGGTCCGCCACCGGGACGTGGACGAGCTCGGCGGCGGCCGCCAGCACGAGCCGCGCCTCACGGGCCCCGCAAGGTGCCAGGGCCATCACCAGGCCCGTCGCCCACTCCACCGCCGGCTCGCCACGGAGGACCGGTCCATGCCCTGTAGAGGACTGATGAATGCTTTGAGAGGTCACCGATCATCCTTTCAACCGAAGGCTGCACGAGCGGTGGGGGGAAGTATGAAAGGTATGCCCGCTGGGGTTGCCTTCCCACACCCGTAGAACGCACCCCGCGTCCCCGCCTTGTAGGTTCGGCCGCATGATCTTCACGACTCCGCCGCGGCCGCTCGACATCGAGGCCCTGTTCCCCGGACTGGCCGCCCACCGCGCGACGGCCACCCGGCTGCATCCCCGCCCCGGACGCCCGACGGCGCGCGACAGCCACGTCGGCGGCCCGCTGCTGTGGCCGGCCGACGAACCGTGGCCGGCGTGCGACGAGGAGCACCGGCACAGCGGGCCGCTGCTGGCGGTGGCCCAGCTCCATGCGCGGGACGTCCCGGACCTGGCCGCGGGCCCCGTCGGCTGCGACCTGCTCCAGGTGTTCTGGTGCCCCTTCGACCTCCACGGGCCCACGGGGCACGGCATGTACGTGCGGCTGAGGTGGCGGCGTTCCGCAGAGGTCCGCGAGGTCCTGGCCCCGCAGCCGGAACCCGCCCACGTCGGCTTCGACGGCTACGTGCCCGCGCCCTGCGTGCTCCACCCGGAGCAGGTCACCGAGTACCCGTACATCGAGTCGCTGACCGGCGAGCTCGGCGAGCGCATCGGGGAGTGGGAGGACGCGCAGGAGGAGGCCGCGTACGAGGCGGAGGACGAGGACGAGGACTTCTCCCTGCCGAGCTACCAGAGCGACCTGTCGGTCGCCCCCGGCTGGAAGGCCGGCGGGCACCCGGCATGGAACGTCACCGGCCCCGGGAGCATGGACTGCCACGCCTGCGGTCACGGCATGCGGCTGCTGCTGACGGTCGACTCGTACGAGTGGCGCTCCGACAGCGAGAGCTGGCGCCCGCTGCCCGCCGGGGCCGCGGCCGGGGTCGAGACCGGGGCAGGGGGCGACGCGAACCGGCCGACCGGGGTGGCCGTCGGCAACTTCGGCAAGCTCAACGTCTTCGCCTGCCCCCACGACCCGGCCCACCCGCACCGTCTCAGCGTGCAGTGAGCCGGGGATGGCATGATCTCGCCATGACCCCGCACACCCCGCCGGCCGTCGTCCGCAGCACGGGCCGCCACATCGGCGAACCAGCAGCGGTGGCAGCCATGCTGACGGACTATCACTTGATGACGGAAGCGGAGAAGGGACTCCCCGTCGCGGACGCGACCGGACTGCCCGCGCGCTACCGGGCCGAAATCCAGGACCCGAGGACCGCCTTCGCGGACGACACGGTGTTCCTGGCCGTCGACGACGGCGTACCGGCGGGCTGTCTCGTGGTGACCGCTCCGGACGCGGGGACCGCGGAGATCAAGCGGGTGTGGACCGATCCGGCTCGACGGGGGCGCGGTATCGCCACCGTGCTCCTCCGTGCGGCGCTCGCCCACTGCACCGACCGCGACGTGACCACCGTCCGCCTGTCCGTCTGGAGGTGGCGGACATCCGCGATCGCCGTGTACGAACGCTCCGGTTTCCGGACGACCGGATCGTGGGACCCGCGCGAGGACCTGGTCTGCATGGAGCACGACCCTTCGGTGGTCCGGGACCGCTCACCGGCCGCGCAGGCCGCTCAGGACGCGGCCCAGCTCGCGGGCGGTGTCCCGGGTGCGGCGCGGCACCCCGTGCCCCCGCCCGACGAGCCGGACCGCATCGCCCCTCACCCGTAACGCACGTACGGACCCGACGCCCGGCACGGCGCCGGCCAGGCCGGACATCGCCGCCCCGGCCTCGCGCCAGTCGCCGGTCCGGGCCAGGACGCGGGCGAGCTCGGCCGCGAACAGCACCCGGTAGGCGGGGCCGTCGCCACCGGCGTGCGCGGCGCCGTACAGCAGGGCGGCGGCACCCTCCGGATCCCCGGGGGCGGCCCGCGCCAGCCCCTCGTGGCCGTCGAGTCCGGCCCGGTCGAACCACCAGGCCCAGGCCGGATCCCGGACCGAGGATCCGTCCGCGAGGAGTTCACCGGCGGTGCGCAGGGCCCGTTCGGCCCGCGGGCCCTGCCCCAGACGGGCCAGGGCCCGCCCCGCGCGCACATGGAAGATCGCCGCCACCCGGCCCGGAAGGTCCCCGCGCGCCAGTACGGACCTGGCGATGCGCAGCGAACACGCCGGCCGGCCCAGGTGTTCCTCCTGCATCGACAGCACCGCGAGGATGAGGGCTTCGACCTCGGCCGGTCCGGACTCGCCTTCCCCGCGCGCCAGTTCCCGTGCCCGCAGGTGCAACCATCGTGAAGCCGACTGCTGTTCGGCGTCGAAGGTGATCCACGCGGCGACCTGCAACAGCTCCGCGACTGCGGCCCGCTCCTCGGCGTCCCGCACCGGCCCGCCCCGGTCGGCGGTGCGCACCGCCTCCAGCGCCCCGGCGGCCACGTCGAGTGCGACGAGCCCCTCCTTCAGGGCCTTCAGCTCCGCCATCGGCATGCCCGGAGCCCGCGCACCTCCGACACCGGCGCGCCCCCCGTCCGTGACCAACCCCCGTGACCATCGTAGGCGTCCGGGTCGCCCGCCTGCCGCCGGCACCGGCCCGGTTGCGCCGCCGCGCAGCGGTGTGGCGGGAGGATGGCCCCATGGCCGACACCTTCGTATCGCGCACCATCGACGTGACGACCGGGGACCGGGAGACCGTCCACGACCTGACCTCCGACTGTGCCGCCTTCCTCGGAGAGGTGGCGCGCGGCCGGAGCGGACTGCTCAACATCTTCACGCCGCACGCGACCGCCGGGCTCGCCGTCATCGAGACGGGAGCGGGCAGTGACGACGATCTGCTGACCGCCCTGCAGTCCCTGCTGCCGGCCGACGACCGGTGGCGTCACCGGCACGGCTCCCCGGGCCACGGCCGCGACCACGTCCTGCCCGCGATCGTCCCGCCCCACGCGACGCTTCCGGTGATCGACGGGACGCTGGAACTCGGAACCTGGCAGTCCGTCACCCTCGTGGACACCAATAAAGACAAAAACAACCGTCAAGTGCGGTTGAGCTTCCTGGGCTGATCGGGAGCGGATCAAGATCGTCCTGGGTGCGGCCGCCGATCTCCTTACGCTCCGGCGAAACGGGAGAAAGATGCGCGGTACCACCATGGACGAGATCGAGCGGCCGTACGACGGCTGCGGAAAGTGCCTGCTCGGAGTACGCCGACTGTCGCGGGTCAAGGCCGCCACGACCTCGCCCGAGCGGCAGCGGGAGGACGTGCTGACGGCTGCTGCCGCCATCGGCGGGCACATCATCGACTGGGCGGACGATTGGGAGGTGTCCGGTGCCACCGACCCGATGACCCGTCCGAAGCTCGGTCCGTGGCTCCGTGGCTCCGTGACGAGCGGGGCAAGTACGACGGGCTCGTGGCCGCGGCCGTCGACCGGCTTGGCCGCATCATGGTTGATTGCCTCAGCACCGGCTACAAGATGCGCGACGAGGGCAAGCTCCTCGTCTCCTACGGCCACGAAGGCGTCTGGGACCTCGACGACCCGAACGACGAGAACCGCTTCACGATGGAGGCCTGTATAGCCGACCGGGCAGTCCTGCCCCACGGTGACCGCCTACCGCGGGGCGGGGCGTCGGCGACCCCCGAGCGCGCCGTCGTCCTCGCGTCTAGATCCACTTTCGCGACAGGCCCTAGCCTTCCCCAGCCGTCTGGAGCAGGCGCTCACGCTCCGCTGCCACGATCTCCCGTGTCAGCTCGGCGTCCGTGATGTCGAATGCTTCCGGAGCGCTGTCCGCCGTCTCGGAGACCCGAGCGAAGTCCGCGAAAAGCTGCTTCTTGCGTGCCAGGATCTCAATGATGCGCTGATCGACTCCCTCTTCGGAGAGCAGACGGTGCACCTGCACTGATTCGAGCTGCCCCATCCTGTGGGCGCGGCCGATGGCTTGCCACTCGATCGTCGGTTTGAGCTGGGGTTCACAGATCACGACGACCGATGCCGACTGGATGTTCAGACCGACGCCACCCGCCACGATCTGTGCGACGAGGACGGCTCCAGCGGGAGCCTGGGAGAAATCGTCGACCATGGTCTGCCGCGCCGCGGCGGGCACTGAGCCCGACAGAGGCCCGAACACCTTCCCCGGAAGGTGCGACGCCGCCGCGTCGAGGATGTCACGGAAATTCGAGAAGACCAGTACCTTGCGCTGGTTCTCCTCCGCCTCCCGGACTATGTCGACGAGACGCTGCATCTTCTCGGATTTGTCCCCGGCCCGCAGGGCGGCCTGGCGCATGGCCATGAAGTTGCCTTCGACCACCGCCGCTCGGTAGTACTGCTGATCGGCGCTGGACATCGGCAGCCACTCGTCGATGTCCAGCCGCTCCGGGAGCTCGGTCAGGACGTCTTCCTGGTTGCGTCGCAGGTAGGCCGGTGCCACTTGCTTCCGGAACTGGCGAGGGGAGATCTCCGAGGCGTCGATCGGCAGATCCGGCCGGAGGTAGCCGATGAGATTGCGGAATTCCTCGATCCGGTTCTCCAGCGGGGTCCCGGTGAGGAGGACTGCCCGCGCGGAGCGCTGTATCAGGGCTGTGGAGCGCTGGGTCCGTTTGGCGTGCGGATTCTTGATGTAGTGCGCCTCGTCGAACACCAGGCACGCCGGTTGGGCGCGTACGGGTATCCGGCCTTCCAACCATCCGAGGATGTCGTAGGTGGTGACGGCGACTCCGCCGCTGCGGATCCAGGACTTCAGCGCGTCGTCGCGAGCGGGTCCGTGGAGACGGTATGCCCGCAGAGCCGATTTGGCCTGGACTTCGCGGACCCAGTTGGTGACGACGGCCGCCGGGCACACCACCAGGAAGTGGGAGGAGCCCTTGGCGCGCAGGTGGGCGAGCACTGCGAGGGATTCGACCGTCTTCCCCAGGCCCATCTCGTCGCCGATGACGACCTTCTGCTGTACGAGCGCGAAGCGGGCGCCGAAGGACTGGTACCCGCGCAGGGACGCCTTGAGATGGGTGGTGTCGAGGGTGAGCTGTCTGACTGCCTCGACGATGTCGGCCGGCAGGTCGCCCTGGCTCTTCTCGGCGTCGTCGGCCAGGAATCCGAGCTCCGCGAGCATCGCATAGTAGTCGGCCGGCCGGGAGAGGAAGTCCTCCCAGGGGTCACCGCCCGCAGCGCTGTTCTCGCCGCCGAGGACGGCCCCGCGCCGTTCGACGGCCGCCAGTGCGGTACGCAGCTCGGCGACGGCCCGGGCGCGGGGGAGGAGCACCACGTGGGAGGTCTGGGGCGCGAGGTTCTGGAGGAGCGGTCGTACCGCGTCGGCGGCGGCCAGGTCCGACATCGCGCTGCGGATCGATCGCGCCGCGTCCCAGGCCCGCATCGACGTGAGGAGCTTCGTGGTGGCCTGTGAGCGGTTCTTGATGTCGATGCGGATCGGCATCTCGTCCATCGTGGTCTGCCAGATGCTCTGTGCAGCACCGACCATCCGGTTTCCCGTGGTGTCTCCGACGCCGGGCAGCGACCGGATCCGCGACCGTTGGTCGAGGACCTGCTGCACGGTCCGGATTCCGGCATCGAGCAGCGCCGTGATGCGCAGTTGGCCGCTGGTTGCGTCTTTTAGCCGTTCGACGGGCATCTCGGCGACCAGCTTGCGCACCTCGGTCTTCCGGACGGCGTTGCCGGCGTCCTTGACAGTCGCTCTAAACTCGCTCTCGCGGTGCAGAGCGCGTTCGATGGAGGTGAGCGCGGCCCTGGCGGGATCCAGCTCATGCCGGCCGATCAGTTCGGCTCCGGAGCCGAGGCGCGGGGTGAGGCCGACCTGTTCGTCGAGCACGGCCGAGGGCCCGACGGCCGGGACGGCCTTCCCGCCCCACGCTGCCAGGCCTTCCAGCTCGGGTACGAGTCGGGTGCTCGTGACCTCCTCATGGAGGGACAGGATCCAAGAGGCAGCCTGCTCCGCTTCCTCCTTGCGGCTCTTGCCCGAGAAGATCCGGCGGGCACCGAACAGCGCGCGGACGGCCGCCAACGCCCGGCCGGCGTCGCCGGTCAGCCGACGGATGCCCTCTCGGCCGTCAGCTGTGATGGTCGGAAGGGCTTGGTGGCAAGCCAGGGCGGTCACCAGGCCGGTATCGGAGGGTGAGACCTGCAGGACGCGCCATGAGGTGGCGGTCTTGCTCCCGAGCGGGACCACGCGGCCGAGGAGCTGCCTGGCGGCGTCCTCCGCCGCTGACTCGACGGGCCTTCGCTGCTCGGCGATCCCCGCCGCGAGCTTGTGCCAACCGCTGACGTCGTCCACCACACCGCGCAGGTGATGACGTGCTTCTCGTTCCATTGCCCCCGCCGACTCGCATGACCTCTGGGAAGATTAGCGACCCCGATCGATCACGTCGACGGGATCACGACATCGCCGGAACGCCCGAGTAGCGTTCGCAGGCTGCCAAGCGGAGGTTGTGCAGGTGCTGCTCGAGGAGCTCAAGCCGGGGTTGCGGATAGACGGACTCGTACCGGCGGAGGTCGTCACGCTCATCGCCGCCCAGCCCCATGGCAGGGACGCGGTCGAGCTGACCTTCAAGACAGCCGGGGGCGCCCTCGACCAGCAGATCGTCTTCCGGAGGGACGAGGACAGGCTGAGCATCGCACGCAGCGGCAGCCGTGCCTTCGACGCGAACGTCCGTGACTTCAAGCTGGCCGCCGAGGCTCAGCGGATCTCGCTGGCCGGCCTCTTCGACCCGATGCTGGCCGTGACGACCAGCGACGTCCAGCCGCTTCCACATCAGATTCGCGCCGTGTACGGCGAGCTCATGCCCCGTACACCGCTGCGCTTCCTGCTCGCCGACGACCCGGGTGCGGGAAAGACGATCATGGCCGGGCTCTACATCAAGGAGCTCCTGCTGCGCGATGACGTCAGACGGTGCCTCGTCGTGGCTCCAGGAGGTCTGGTCGATCAGTGGCAGGACGAGCTCTTCTTCAAGTTTGGACTCCGTTTCGACCTGCTCACGAACCAGCTCGCCGACTCGCAGCTCCACCTCAATGTCTTCGAGGCCCACCCGCTCCTCATCGCCCGCATGGACCAGCTCTCCCGCAACGAACACCTGAAGGCACAGCTCAGGGAGACCGACTGGGACCTGATCGTCGTGGACGAGGCGCACCGGATGGGTGGTCACTACTTCGGCGGCAAAGTGGAGAAGACCAAGCGTTTCCAGCTCGGCGAGATGCTCGGGGAGATCACACGCCACCTGCTCCTGATGACCGCGACCCCGCACTCGGGAAAGGAAGAGGACTTCCAGCTCTTCCTCACCCTGCTGGACCGCGACCGGTTCGAGGGCAGGCAGAAGAAGAGTGCCGACGTCGGCGGAATCATGCGGAGGATGATCAAGGAGGACCTGCTCACCTTCGAGGGCAGGAAACTTTTTCCCGAGCGCCTGGCAGAGACCGTCCCCTACGAGCTCACGGCGCTCGAGTACGACCTCTACGAGGACGTCACCCACTACGTCCGAGAAGGGATGAACCGCGCCGACCGCATCGGCGGCACACGGAAGAACACCGTGGGTTTCGCACTCACCGTGCTGCAGCGACGGCTGGCCTCCAGCCCCGAGGCGATCTACAAGAGCCTCATGCGGCGTACCGAGCGCCTGGAGCGCAGGAAGCAGGAGATCCTCGACGGCACCCGTCGCGAGAGCATGCCCACCGTCGACCTCGCCTCCTTCGACCGCGACGACTTCGACGCCCAGGAGATCGAGGAGATCGAGGAGGAACTGCTCGATGCCGCGACGGCGGCACGGACGGTCGAGGAGCTCGACGCCGAACTCGTCGAGCTGAGGACGTTGGTGCGGACGGCGCAGAGGGTCCGCGAGGCGGGCACGGACCGCAAGTGGACCGAGCTGTCCGCCCTCCTCAGGGACCACGCGCTGGTGACGGACGCCGAAGGGAACCCGCGGAAACTGATCGTCTTCACCGAGCACCGTGACACCCTTCGTTATCTGCAGGCCAAGATCGGCTCGCTGCTGGGGAGGGATGATGCCGTCAAGGCCATCCACGGCGGCGTACGCCGGGCAGAACGCCGGCAGATCACCGAGGAATTCACCAAGAACAGTGACGTCCGGATCCTGCTGGCCACCGACGCCGCAGGCGAGGGCCTCAACCTGCAGGCCGCACACCTGATGATCAACTACGACCTGCCCTGGAACCCCAACCGCATCGAGCAGCGCTTCGGCCGTATCCATCGCATCGGCCAAGAGGAGGTCTGTCGGCTCTGGAACCTCGTCGCCTCCAACACCCGCGAGGGCGAGGTCTTCACCCGCCTGCTGGAGAAACTCGACCAGATGCGCGAGACGTACGGCGGGAAGGTTTTCGACGTCCTGGGAGAGGCATTCGCCGAGACCCCGCTGCGAGACCTGCTCCTCGAGGCGATCCAGTACGGGGAGCAGCCGGCCGTCAAGGGAAGAATGCACGAGGTCATCGACAGCACCGTCGGAGACGGCCTCAAGAGCCTCCTGGACGAACGCGCACTCGCTTCGGAGCACCTCTCGGATGCCGATCTCCGTGTTCTGCGCGCCACCATGGACGATGCTCGCGCCCGGCGTCTTGAGCCGCACGACATCGAATCGACCTTCAAGGACGCCTTCACCCGGCTTGGCGGTCGGATCGTCAAGCGGGCACAGGGCCGTCACGAGATCGCCCAGGTGCCGCAGCAGGTCCGATCAGCGGGTGACGGTCCCATCGCCACCAAGTACGACCACGTCACTTTCGACCTCGGCCGGGTCCAGCCCGACGACCGTGCTCACACCGACCTGCTCGCCCCCGGCCACCCGCTGCACGACGCCGTCATGGCGGAAACCATCCGGAACTCCGGGAACGCCCTCAACCGGGGCACCGTCCTCGTCTCGGCCGGTCTCGACGCACCGCACCTCCTCGTCGGGGTCGTCGAAGAGGTCGTGGACGGTTCAGGCGAGTCGGTGGCCCGACGGTTCTCCTACGCCTACGTCGACAGCCGCGGTACCGTGCACCCGGCCGGCCCCGCGCCCTACCTCGACTGCGCCGCGGCGCCCGATGGCGTGGCGCCCGACGTCGTGCAAGGACTGCCTTGGCTGGCAGACGCCGAGTCCAAGGCGGCCAGCTGGATCATCGCCAACCAGCTTCCCGAGTACCTGGCAGAAGTCCAGCCCCGTCGCCTGGCAGAGTTGACCAAGACCCGTGATCTGGTGACCAAGCGTCTGACCTCGGAGAGCGAGCGGCTGCTCCTCGACGCCACGGCGGCCTCCGAGAGGGAGCGGAGGGGTGAGAAGCCCAGGGAGTCTTCCGAGAGCCTCCGCCGCAAAGCCGTCGAGCTCGATGTGCGGCTCCGCAAGCGGCTCGAACTGCTCGACCAGCAGCAGCAGATGTCCTCGAAGCCGCCACAGATCCTCACCGCGGCGCTCGTGCTGAGCGTCTCCGATCTACCTTCCCACGAGTGAGCCTTCCGGTTGCACCGAGCGCACCGCCTTTGCGCATGGGGCGGCACGCATGTTGCCGCCCTTGAGGTGATCGTCCCGTGCCTGGGAACCGGCTGGTTCGGCTGTTGTCTGTGCCACCGTTGAACCTGTCGATGGCTGGCAGCGCGAAGGGGGATGGCGTGAGACTGTCACGCGAGGTCACCGGGTGGGCGTTCCTCGCTGATGTGGAGGGCGTCCGGCATGCCGGCCTGGCCGTCGGCCTGGCCGGCATCAGCACGTTTTTCACTGGTGGCGGGTCAGGAGGCAGCCTGTTCACCCGCGCGTACGCGCGGGGCCTCCCGGTGCTCCTCTCACTGGACGACTTGCCGTTCAACCACCCCCTCTCCCCCCGGTGGTGTGTGACGCTAGACGAAGAAGGTGTGCTGTCCGTCCTGGACCCCGACGGCGCGCTCTTCGTGCACGACCTCGACGTGGAACGGCCGGCGGGGTGGCGGGAGGCGGCGGATGCCTCGGGCTGCGTCATGCTGGTCGTGTCCCACGTGCTGCCTGCCACAGACGATCCACTCGGCTCGCTGATCTTCGAAACGCGGCGAGGGAAGGTGTGTGCCGGCTTGGTGCGCTTCGGTGAGCCTGACCGCGAGGCGGACGGCAGGCCGACGGTCACCTTCGTCATCGACCCGGTCGGCGTGCTCATGGAACTGGCCCAGTACGTGCGCGACCGGATTATGTCGCTGGACGAGGCGAAGCGACGGGCGCGCGAAGTGGAGGAGATGCGGCAGGCCCTGGCGGAGCACGGCGCGATGTCCACCGAGGCGATGGTGGATCTGCTGTTCCGGGACGAGTTCCTCGATCACCGCGGCCTGGTGGAGTTCATGTACGTCTACTGGCGACTGGTCGCCGAGGTCGCCGACGCCTGCGCGATGGAGGCTGCCTGGCGGGCCGCGGCGTTCCAGACCGTCGAGGCGGGCGTCCAACTTCTAGCGGACCGGTGCGACCGCAGGGTGTTCGAGGAGTCCGAAGCCTTGGCGGCTCGGCTCATCGACCAACTGAGCGACACCGCCGACCTGGAAGCCGCGCTGCTGGCTGCCGCTCGGTTGCGGATGGCCACCAGGGGACAGGAGGACTCGGCCGCCGACGACTACGCTCGTGAGCCGCTGCTGACCACATGGTCCGCTCGGCTGACCGCGGGCCTGTACCGCACGTGGTTCACCGAAGAGGAACCCTTCCAGAAAGAGTCCCATCGGCTGGTGGCAGAAGCGGGACACCTGGTGGTGCGTGCGCTGGAGCTGGATGGTGGGGTGAGGAGGCCCCGGCTGCTGGCGATACTGGCGCAGATCCTCGCGGACGATGAGGGAGTCCACCGTGGTGCTGCTCGCGCCGCGCTCTCGGCATGGCACGACTCTTCCGCCTACGACGAGCCGGACCTCGCGCTGTTCCTCCTCAGGACGGTGGATGGGGTGCCCCCAGAGATGATCGACGGGCTGCTCATAGAGGTATTCGGGACGCGACCGGCCGATTTCGTCGTCGCCCACGGGAGTACGGTGACCGCGAAGGCGATCAGCCAAGGCGTCAACCTGGCCCGGGAACGCGCCGACCGACGGCTGCTGCAAATCGTGTTGGACTGGGCTGGGCAGCTCGACATCCAGTGGGCCTCTGCCCATCGCAGGCAACTGATCGAGGCCAGGCTCCACGTGTTGCCCGACGACCCGAGCGAATGCCCAGGCCCCCACCAGGCACTGTCGGTGTCGATCCCGGAGTTCTGGACACCGGCGCAGCGATCTGCGGCTCTGCTGCATGCGGCCGCACACGCCCGCGACCGGGGGCAGCCGGAGTGGGGGCTCACTCTCCTGCGTCAGGCGGGCGACGCCCGGAACGAAGAGGTCCGGCTGCTCACGGCCGATCTGTACTACCAGTCGGCGGAGGCGGGCGAGCCCGTCTCCAGCCCTGTCCCGTTCCCATGGGGCTATTACACGTATGCGGCTCTCTCCTACGCCTCGCTCGGCTTCGAGGAATTGGCCCAAGCGAGCCTGGTGCCGCTTGTGCAGCAGCTGGGCAACCTCCGCGGCGATGAACTCAGGAACGCGCTGTACGCGATCATCGTGGATGCGCCGAACTTCGACACCATCGGCGCGCCCGAACTCGGCGCGATACTGCGCGACCTCGTGCACTCGGCGGTCTGGCAGCTCACCGCGGAAAGTGAGACGCTGCCGATGGGGCTGTTACTCGGCCTGCATCAAGCGGGCAAGGGTTCGGAACTGGGCGCCTGGTGGCGCATCGAAGGCCCGCTCGTGCTGCCCGCGCACATCCAGCACTTCCTCGGCAAGTTGCGCGACTGGGAGGAGCCCACCGCCGCAGGCGGCGCCTTGCTGAACCTGCTGAACGTGGTGGACGCCGACCATCGCCCTGGTGGCCACGACAACACACAGATCGCCCGGAATCTGCGGTGGCGCATCTCGTCGTTCATCGACGACGAGCTGCGTCGGCGTTCGACAGCGCTCATCGACGTCCACCACATCTGGACCAAGGCACATGATCTGCTGGACGATCGAACGGTGCTGTTGACGTGGTTCCTGCCCGCGGCGGTGAACGGCGCGACCGTGCTGCTCGCGGTCACCAGGCAGGGCAGGGAGCTCGTGGTGCACCTCGGCGAGGGCGAGGACCAGAACGACGACCGGCACCCGGATGCGGACCGCGTCGAGGCGATCCGGACGGAGATCGAACGCGACCCGCTGTTCGGCGACGTGACACCGGAGGGCAGTCGGCTGCTGGAGTCGGTCGGCCTGCCGCTCGGCGGCAGCGAACTGTGGGACAACTGGCGTGCCCAGGGCAAGGACCGAATCCTGGCCTGGCCGCACGGTGCTCTGCACTACCTGCCCCTACCGCTGTGCCGCAGGGGCGGCCGTATGATCGCCGACGACTGGACGGTCACCACGATCGCCGGCCTCGAAGCCCTGGCACCCGCCGAAGTACCTGCGCGTGAGGGCCGCACCGTTGTGCTGGCCTCCGCTGCTGGCGGTGTTCCCTTCGGTCTGCATGCCGAACCGGCGCTGGAGGAGCATGCGAGGAAGGTCGCCGAGGCGGTAGCCGCTGAAGCCCTCACCGGTCGTGCGGCCACTCGCGACAGGCTGCGCGCGGAGATGTCCGTAGGGGACGTCGTCCACATCGCCGTACACGGGACACTGGACGAGGACGCGCCGTGGATGCACTGCCTCTATCTCACGCCGGACGGCGACGACGACGGCCGCGTATTCGCGTACGACTTTCTGGATATCGACCTGCGCGGCGTCCGTCTTGTTACGCTCGCCGCCTGTGAGTCGGCGCTCGGCCGATTCGACCGCGGTGACAACGTTCGTGGCATCCCTTCGGCACTGATCACCGCCGGAGCGCAGGCCGTCGTCGGATGCCTGTGGCCCGTTCGCCCGGAACCGGCCACGTACTTCTACCACCACCTGCATCAAGGAGTCGCGCGCGGCACTGACCCGGAGCAGGCCTTCCGCGGTGCCCAACTCGCCACGCGTGCCGCGTATCCCCAGTACCGTGACTGGGGAGCGTTCATATATGTGCACGGTAGGAACAAGGGAGCCACCCCATGACCGAGATTCGGCTGCACGACGTCGAACTCGTGCCGGAGCGTACGCTCGGCAGCCCAGCGGATGACGCACCGCTGCGTGGCAGGCTCACCTTCGGCTGGGACCTACTGCCCGCCGACCATGCGGGCGCGCCGGCCGGCTGGCTGTCCTATCTGAGTGCCGCCCCCGACCGGGAGTTCCGGCAACTGTTCATGGTGTGCTCGTTTCGCCCTGAGACACCGGAGAGCAGAGGCGCATTCCGCCATGCCTCTCTGGGCGTCGCACTGTCTACACCGGGGCGTGAGGCACAGCCGATCGCGCGCTTGATTGACCCTGGCGAGCGTACCCACCCGGTCCCCGGCCTCGGGACCGGCGTCAGCTTCACGGTCACGACGGGAGTGCTGGATGTAGGGGTGGAGAAGCCGCCGGCATCCGGACCGACGAGAGAGGAGTGGATCGTCCGGGGCCACGGAGCTTCCCAGCCGAACCCGCAGTGGGAGTTCCGACGAGTCAAAGGATTCCCGCTGGTCGGCGATCACCCGGTGGCCGCGCTGGTGGAGCTTGTGCCCGACTGCATGAACACAGCCGAGGTGCTGGTCGCGGCGGAACTGGAGCACCGTAGCTGGGGCGTCCGCCGCTACCGGGCACGGCTTACGCCGGCACCGTATACGATCGTGCTGGCGGAGTGACCCGATCCTGGAACAAGGCCGCCTCTGGGACACAGGCATCTGGCCCACAACTGGCCGACCATCGGCACCGCGGTTCACGTGTGTAGTGGGATACACCACGTGTGAGGAAACGGCCGCTGCAACGACGTCGTATCGGGGAACATCGCGTCACCCTCCGACCGCGAATCGGCCGCGTTGCGACAGACGAACAACAGATTGCGGATGAGTGCCCCCACACGCAGCAACCGGAGCGTATTGAAGCCGTACGATACCGGAAGGATGATCTTGGACCAGTAAGACGTCGTACCGACGGCCGGTGGTGCCTGGGCCATCGTGTTGCCCTGGAGATCTGTCCGTGACGGCTGGGACCATGCGTCCAGGTGTATCCGGACACGCACCGAGGGCAGGGGGGATGGTGTGGTGCCGTAGACGTGGTTCGCAGGGGCGAGCGTGATTCGGACCTTCCACGTGGATGCCGCGTTCGTATTCGGGAGGCTTCCCAGTCCATCTTGCGCGGAGAACTCCACGGGAACTCGCAAGCAGAACCGGAAACCGCCGTCGGACGCTGCGGCACCCGAATACATCGGTGACAGCTTGGGGTCTGAAGCGTAGGCGTATCCTCCGTACTTGTTGACGAGGTACAGGTCATACCCAGAGAAGGGGCCGACGACGGGCGTTCCGTTCGTGTCGACGAGGGCGATCTCGGAGATCACACTCCATGGCGCGTCTTCCGCCGCGGTGACGCCGGTGCCGGAGCCGCCGAATGCATGGACATCTAGGATGATGTTCCGGAGGTACCCGTACGCCGGGACGTCGTATGGCCCGAGGATGGTGGACGTGGGCGTGAGCGCCTGCGTGACGTCCTGCATTGACTCAAGGTGTTCGTGGCTCGCCCGGGCGAACGGGACGAGACAGGTGGCTGGTCCGGTAGCGGGCATTTTTCCTCCTTGAGTCATGGGAAGGGGGTGCTGGTTTCTGTTCGCTAGTGCTGCCTGCTGGTGGGACTGGTGGGGTGCAATCTCAGCAGTTCCGGTGTCGCCCTTGGAGAACACCCAGAAGAGCTGAGTGCCGGCCAGGCTACTCTTGGGTTGTTCTAGCGGAGGTGGTCGAACACGAACGTCGACGATGCGGAGCGGCGGGTGGGGTTGAGTTTCCTTGGATAGGCCGCCCGACTTGGTGCGGACTGTGGATGGCAAGTCCGGCCGCGCCAACCGACCCCGGAGTGAGGCTGTTGTCAGGCTGCCGACCGGTTTTTGGTCTGCTGGCGATATAGCACCTGCATCCATGCTGAACACTGATCTTCTTCGAGTTGGTCACCGATCGGGTAATGGCTGTGGAGCGCAACGAGCGAAGCCTCGGGCTGTTGATCGAGATGTCTGACGTGGACGGGCGGCAGACAGCGTGCACAGCCGTGGCTGCCGTCCGTCACCGGATGCTTTGCAGGAGCGCCCCCGTGGCCGTGACGGTCCAGAACGACCACCCGTTGCGGTTCGGGTTGACGCGCGGGTTGAGAGACCGCACCACGGCTACCGCCGCCCCGCTGGGGGACTCGTACACGCCGCGTCCGGGGCCGGAGGGGACCGTCACGGTGCGGGACGGCGGATCGTAGTAGGCGGTGGTGCGCCGACCTTCGTAGACGGCGTGCAACTCGACGCCCTGCTCCGTGCGCAACGCCTGCACGTCTGCCTTGACCAGTGCGGGCGCGGAGGGATCTTCCGCGATCACGGTCTCGTCGGCGGGCGTCTCGTCGGAGTCCTGGCGGATGGCACCCCCGGCGTAGGCGGGCAGCCCCAGGAGCTCGTTGAGGACGTTGGCCAGCAGGTTCCTGCGCGCAGCCAGGAAGTCGGGGAACCGGTCCAGGGACCGCAGCTCCGGGGTGCTGGGAATCCACTGTTCGGCCAGGCGCTCCGGCGCGACGCCCCCCATGTAGTCGGCGGGCAGCCTGGAGGAGATCATCTTGTTGGTCCGACCGGTGACGAAGGCCAGGTTGGCGAGGCTGTTCCACTCCTCTTTCGCGTAGGTCCCCTGGACCCGGGCGCGAGGGAACACGTGGTGGAACTCGATCCTGGAACCGCTGTTCATCGGCTGATCGTTGATGGCAATGTTCGTCGCCCAGTCCCGCGCCCTGTCCCGCAGCGCGGCGATGTAGAGCAGTTTGAAGAAGGCGTGCGTGGAGTACTTCTGCTCCAGGTCCCTCGGGTGGAGGGCGCTCTCCAGGGAGCGAGGACCGGAGGCCCGGCGGATGAGCTCGGCGAACAGGTCCTCCCCGGCACGGGACCTGATCAGCCGGGCTTCCGCGTCGAGCTTGCCCTCGACCTGCAGTGAGTAGTGGCTGAAGGCCATAGCCGTGTACACCCAGCGACGCAGCAGCTGCGCCTCACCCGGACGCAGCTTGCCGCCCCGATGGTGGAGTAGCAGCGCAGGCACGATCGTGACATTCGGCGAGGAGAGGATCTCGGACCGGGGGATCGAGCACTCGCCTTTCAGGAAGTCGATGGCGAGGCGAAGGGCCCTCTCGGTTGCGTGCCACGCCTCCTTCAGCGCAGTCTCGTCCACCTCCGCTCCGATGAGCTTGATGTGATGGGCGCCGGTGCCCGCGAGGAGGCTCATGAGGCGTAGGACGGCTTCCCTGTTCAGGTCGAAGTCGCTGTCCCGCAGTTCCTGGTGAAAGGTATCCATGGTATCCAGGCCGGCGGACCAGCGGGCCGCGATAGCGCTGTACACGAGATCACCTTTGGACAGCCGCCGGCCGCCCTTGTTCAGCCGGGCGAAGAGCTCGGCGACCTCCTCGTAGTCGTCGGACTCATAGGTGATGACGGCGATCTGGTGAAATCGGATGTTGTTCACCTTCTGCAGCCGCTGCATCCAGCTGCCGAAGTCCGGGTCGTCGGGTGACACCCCGGCCTTGTTGAGGACCGGATAGAACTGCACGTTCTCCTGCAGGAGCGTCGACACCGGGATCAGGAGCGGATCCTTGCGTTGCACGGCGCTCGGAGTCACAAATTCCTCGGTACGCACGTCGAAGCGCAGGTCTATGTGCCGACCGTCGGCCTTCGACTGCGGGCGGTAGACCCAGGCGAGGGAGGTCAGCCGTTGCTGTCCGTCCAGCAGATAGAGGGGCTGGTCCGCCGTTTTGTCGGTCTGGACGACAGCGGCAGTTTTGAACGGGACGTTCAGGCCGGTCTTCCACAGCAGCAGGGCACCCACCGGATAGCCCCGGTAGAGGGAATCGAAGAGATCACGTACATCAGGCCGCATCCAGACGAAGTCGCGCTGGATGGAGGGAATGACGATCGTGCCTCGCAGCAGGTCCTCGACCTGGGAAATGATCTTTTCGTTCGCCAGTCCCATGCCGCCCCCAGCACTCAGGTGATCCGTCACAGCCACGGTAGCCGCCATCCGGGTACGGCCGACCGGTTTTGGATCTTTGCGCTAGTCCAAGCAACGCATGGCCCGACCGGTCTCGATGTCCCGCAGGGCGCTGCGGGAAGACCGTTCTGTCGTGTCGTCGTTGGATCGCAGCAGCCGAACCCCTATGAAGTGCCTCTTGCTCGCACGTGACCGTCTCCACCACGTCCAGCCCTTCGGCGAGGATGGTCGTGTCAGCTGTCCTCAGGGTTGCCTTAACGGAGGTTGGCGGACACCAACCGGGACAACCCCCGCCGTCAGGTCCGGCTGTCCTTCCTCGCCGGCTGACTCGACCGCCGAGGGGGGCGCCGGGTGGGCGCAGGGTGAAGACGTGTCCATCATGACAGGTCAGAGCGGGTTTTCGTAGGATCAAGGGCACAGTCGATTGTCCTTGTTCGGGCCCCTGTGCGGCTTTCAGAATCATCGTCATGACTCACACGGCGCACATCAGTCACGACGCGATACTCCGAGCACAAGTGGCCCTCTACCACGTACACCCGACGGCCCGGGAGGAGGTCGCCGCCTACCGAGTGCTCGCCCAGGTGAGCCCACTGGCGTATCTGCCCCTGCTGGCCCACGCCTTGTCCATGTACGTCATGCACGAGTTCACCGACCGACCCGAGACGGCCCTCGCGCTGCGGGCCGAAGCGGTCGACGCGGCACGCCGCATGCACTCCCTGGAAGCCGGAAGGGAGCCGCTGCTCATCAACACGCTGAAGTCCTACCGGGTACAGCTGGAACGCATGGGACGGCAGGAAGAGCTCTCCGCGGTGGAGGAGGAGATCGCCGTCCTGGAAGGCGGACAGCGGGCGCCGTAGCGGGACGTCGGGCGGGCGGGGGAGCGGCGGGCGCGGCGCGGGGGCCGGGCGGGAAAGCCGCCCGGCCGCGGCCCGGTCCTCACCAGCGCCAGGTGAGGGTTGCGCCCTCCGCCACCCCGGACCAGCGCTCGGCGGCACGGTCGAGCGCCGCGCAGGCCAGGGCGACCTGATGGTCGTCCAGCGGGCTCCGGCCCACCCCCCGGCCTTCCGTGCTCAGGCCGGACCAGACCCGGTAGGCCCAGTTGACGGAGAGCTCCGCCCGCATCACGGCCTCACCGCCGCGTCGCAGGATCTTCATCCCCGACCGGCGGTGGCGGGTCGGGGCCGCCCTCTCGAACCCCTCGAAGGTGGCGCCCCGCGCCATGGCTCCCCAGAACCCGTCGGTGATCGCGAGCGCGCTCTCGACCGCCGCGTGCACGAGGTCGTGCGGCATGGTCGGACCCGTCGCCTGGGACATCAGCCGCACGTCCGGTCCGCGCCGGTCGCGGACCTCGAGGTCGTGCCGGTTGTCCGGGAGCTTCCGGAAGATGATCTCCATCGGTCCTTCTCTCAAGGGGCTCGGCCTGGATCGTAGGCGAGGAGCTCCGGCGACCGCGCTCCTTTTCCGCGCGGGCGGCCCCGCCGACGTGCCGGACACCCGGCGCTGACCCATCCTTCTCATGGAGGGCAACCGCAGCCGACAGGCGCCGTCCGCGGAAGGAGCCGTCACCGTGTCGGAACCGCGTGACAAGCCGCCCCGCTTCACCATGCCGGGCTGGATGCGCAAGTACACGCCGTTCCTGGGCCGGATCCTCGAACAGTTCGCCCGCGTCAACCTGCTGGACTGCGCGACCCGGCTGGCCGCGCAGGCCTTCCTCGGTGCGATCCCCGCCCTCTTCGTCATCGGGGCCCTCGCACCCGACTGGATGCGCAAACAGCTCGTGGACACCATCAGCGGGACCCTGGGCCTCACCGGCCCGGCACTGGACCAGATCCGCTCGGTGGTGCAGAACAGCGGCGAGGACACGACGACCCTCGCGAGTACCGGAGCGGTGGGTGTCGTGGTCACCCTGCTGTCCGCGACCGCCTGCAGCCGCGCACTCCAGCGAACCTGCGAGCGCGCGTGGCACCTGCCGAAGGCGGGCGCCCGGCTCGCAGCCTGGCGCTGGGTGGCCTGGCTGCTGGTCTGGCTGACGGCCCTGCTGTTCCAGGGGCCCATCCAGCAGGCGTTCGGGGCCGGCCCCGTCCTCGGCGCGGTCGTCGCGCTGATCAGCGGCATCCTGCTGTGGTGGTGGACCCAGCACCTCCTGCTCGGCGGCCGGGTGGCGTGGCTGCCCCTGCTGCCCGGCGCGGTCCTGGTCGCGGTGGGGGCGAGCCTTATCAGCTGGGGCTCCCGGTTCTACATGCCCCGCGCCATGAACCACAGCCTCCAGCAGTTCGGCGGCCTCGGGCTCGTCTTCGTCGTCCTGTCCTGGCTGATCATGTTCTTCGTCGTCGTCACCATGGGCGTCGCCCTGGGATACGTACTGGCCCACGAGTCCCAGCTGGCCCAGCACCTGCGCACTCCCGACGACCCGCCGCCACCCCGCAGAGAGCCCGCCCCCACCCCGCGGTGAGCCCGCCATCCCTGCGCAGCGCCCCCGCACCTCCCCCGGACGGGGTGACACGAGTGGTGATCACGACCGTTCACGGCTTGAGTGGAGGCTGTGGCCCGACCGCAGAGCGATCCGATGCTCACGGCCCGATTCACCGCACCGGCCGTGCCGAAGACCCTCGTCCACCGGCCCGAGCTGCTCAGACGCCTGACGGCCGGGGTACGGGGCCCGCTCACCCTGATCAACGGTCCGGCCGGCTCGGGCAAGACGGTGCTCACCGCCCACTGGGCCGCGGCCGCCCGTCGCGCTCCACGGCCCCCCTTGTGGCTGACCGTCGAACCCGACGACGCCCCCGGCGTCTTCTGGGCGTACGTCCTGGAAGCCCTGCACCGGGGCGGCGTCGAGATACCCGCAGCCGTGGGCAGGCCGACCCGCGCCGAGGGGGTGACCCAGTCCTTCCTGGTCCGCCTGGCGGCGGGGCTGGCCGAGTCCGCGCAGCCCGTGGTCCTCGTGCTCGACCAGTTCGACACGGCCCAGCCGCCCGCCATGACGGACGGACTGGACTTCGTCCTCCGGCACGCCGCCGGAGGACTGCGCATCGTGCTCACCAGCCGCACGGACTCCCTGCTCCCGCTCCACCGTTACCGGGCTGCCGGGGAGATCGCGGAGATCCGGCACGCCGACCTCAGGTTCACCCACGCGGACGCCGAGGCCCTGCTGGGCGAGCACCGGCTGGACCTCTCACAGGACGGCATCCGGCTCCTCATGCAGAGGACGGAAGGATGGGCCGCGGGGGTGCGGCTGTGCGCCCTCGCGATGCAGCGCAGCCCCGACCCGGAGACCTTCGTCCGCCAGTTCGCGGCCGACCGCACCACGATCGCCGACTACCTGCTGGGGGAGGTCCTCGACGCGCAGCCGCCGGACACCCAGGACCTGCTGCTGCGCGTCTGCGTGACGGACCGCGTCCACCCCGACCTCGCGGACGCGCTGACCGGCCGCGACGACGCCGCCCGGACGCTCGCCGGTCTGGCCCGCGACAACGCGTTCCTGGAGCAGGTCGACGCGTCGACCTGGTACCGGCTGCACCCCCTGTTCGCCGAGGTCCTCCGCGCCCACCTGCGCCAGCGTCACCCGGGACTCGAGCAGCAGCTGCACGCGCGGGCGGCACGCTGGCTCGCCGGCACCGGCCGGCTCACGGAAGCCGTGGTCCAGGGCGCGGCCGCCGGTGACTGGCCGTTCGCCGCCGGGCAGCTCGTCGACGCCCTGGCGATCGGCCGGCTGTTCACAGGCCTGGAGGCGGAGCAGCTCAACCGGGCGTTCGCACCGCTGCCGGCCGAGGCTGAGGGCGCGGCCCCCGCACTGGTCGGCGCGGCCGTCCGGCTCGTCGTACAGGACCTCCCCGGCTACGAGGACGCGGTGCGGCGCGCGGACTCCCAGCTGGGCCCCGGATCCGGCGCGGCCGCCCGGCTCAGCCGGGCCTTCCTCGGGGTGCTCGCCGGCCGTGCGACCGGCGACCCGGTGGCCACCGAGCGGGCGGCGGCCGACGCCGAGCGCGTGCTCGGCGAGCTGCCGGCCCCGCTGGTCGCCGCGCACCCGGAGGTCCGCGCCCTGTGCCTGGCGGCCCTCGGCGCGGTGCGGCTCGGCGCCGGACGGCTCGACGGCGCGCAGAGCGCCCTCACGGCCGCGGTCGAGGCCTGCGGAGGACCTGGAACGCGGCCGGGAACGGAGCCGGGCACGGCATCGGGAACGGAACTCGCGGCGCTGTACCCGCCGCTCTGCGACGCGCTCGGCTCGCTGGCCCTCACGGAACTGGTGCGCGGCCGGCTCCGGCAGGCCGCCGCACACGCCCGGGCGTCCCTCGCCGTCGCCGAGCAGTCGGCCCTCCCGCCCGAGCGCCGGTCCGGTACCGCCCACCTGGTCCTGGCGGGTGTCGCCCTGGAACAGGACGACCTGCCGGCTGCCCGCTCCCACCTGGACCTGGCGACCGCGACCGCAGCCGCCGGGCCCCGCCCCGAACCCGCCGTCGCGGTGGGGGCCGCCGTCATCGGCTCCCGGATCGCGGCGGCCGAGGGCGACGCCGAGGCCGCGCTCGCCCTCCTCACCGGCCCGCGGCCGGCGGGGACGGCACTGCCGGCCCGGGCCTGGGCGGCGGACGAGCTGGCCGTGGCCGCATCGGCCGCGCACCTGGCCGGCGGTGACGCCGCCGCGGCCCTGCGCGTGCTGGACGCCGCACCGTCCGGGCGGCCCGAGCACGCGCTGGCCCGCGCCCGCGCCCTGATGGCGGCCGGTCGTGCCGAGTCCGCCGCGCGGGAGCTGGCGGCCCTGCCCGCGGACGGCGGCCTCACGCTGCCGGTCAGGGTCGGCGCGTGTCTGCTCAGGGCCCGGATCGCCGCGGCCGGCGGCGACACCGCAGAGGCGCACCGGAGGCTGGCCGAGGCCGTGGAGCTCGCCCGGCCGGAGGGGCTGCGCCGGCCGTTCGCCGAGGGCGGGCCCTGGGTGCGCCGGAACCTGCGGGAGGCCCCCCGGCCGGTACCGCCCCGCGGCAGTCCGGTCGGCCGTCGCGCCGGCACCCCGGCAGAGGGTCCGCCGCCCGTGGTGGAGGCGCTCAGCGCGCGGGAGACCGACGTACTGCGCCAAGCGGCACGGATGCTCTCCACGGAGGAGATCGCGGCCGAGCTGTACGTGTCGGCCAACACGGTCAAGACCCACCTGAAGAGCATCTACCGCAAGCTCGGCGTCACCCGGCGCAGCGACGCCGTCCACCGGGCACAGGACATCGGTCTGCTCTGACGCCCGGCCCTCTCGCCCGTACCGGGCGATGCGGGGCGCCGGGACCCGGGCCGATGATGGCAGCGCAAGGCACCTGAAGTCTTCCTTCGGAGAGAAGTGAGTGCTCTCATGCGCTACGAGTTCCGCATCTCGGGCGTCGTGCCGGACACACTCGCCGCGAACTTCCCCGAGCTCGACCGGATCCCGGTCCGCGAGCAGACGCTCCTCCTCGGCATCGTGGCGGACGAGGCACACCTGTACGGGCTCCTCACGCGCTTCCAGTCCCTGGGCCTGCGGGTGCTCGAAATGCGCCAGGTCCCCGCCTGACGCCGCACCCGTCCCCGACCCGGAAGGGAGGACCACCCGCTTCGGGTGATCACGAGAAGCCGTCGGCCGGACGACACTGCGAAGTGTGCCCGGCGCGGTACCGCCAACTGTGAGGTGAGTTCGATGGGCCAGTCGACACCGACCGGGGGAAATTGGAATACCGGCCCCGCGCCGGGCACCACACCGCTGTCCAGCGGCGGCGACGGAACCGGAGGGGCGGTCGGCACGTTCTTCGCCGCCGTGCTCCTCGTCGTGACCGGATGCCTCGCGATCTTCCAGGGCATCGCGGCCATCGCCGAGGACGACGTGTACGCCCGCCTCGGCAGCTACGTCTTCGAATTCGACCTGACGGCGTGGGGCTGGATCCACCTCATCGTCGGACTCGTCGTCGTCCTGACCGGAGTGGGCCTGTTCCTCGGCTCCAACGTGGCCAGGGGCGCGGGCATCGCCCTCGCCGGCCTGAGCATCATCGTGAACTTCCTGTGGCTGCCCTACCAGCCGTGGTGGTCGATCATCATCATCGCGATCGACGTGTTCATCATCTGGGCCCTGTGCGCGAGCTGGTCGCAGAAACCCGCGTGACGCAGCCCGCGTGACACGAGGGCGCGGCGGCACCCGGTCCGGTCGACCCGGACCGGGTGCCGCCGCGCGCGGCCCCGGCCGGTGCTCAGGCCAGGGTGAGGTGCACCTCGTCGATCTCGCCGTCCCGGGCCCGCGCGAAGCCCCGCCCGTGCCCGGTGACGACGAAGCCGCACTTCTCCAGCACCCGGATCGACCCGGCGTTGTCGGCCGCCGCGTGGGCGTGCAGCGGACGGGTGCCCTCCAGGCCGACCAGCGCCGCGAGCGCCGCTGTGGCGATGCCGCGGCCCCAGTGCTCCCGGCCGATCCAGTACGTGACCTCCCGCTCGTCCGGCGGCCCGTACACCGCGGCGTGCCCCACCACGTCGTCATCGGCCAGCACCGTGCGCACCAGGACGCCGGGGTCCGAGCGGACCCGCGCCCAGTGGCTCTCGAAGAGCACCCGGTCGTAGTGGTGGTCCCGGGTGACCGCGGCCACGTGCCGCGCCGCCGGGTCGGAGAGCTGCTCCCAGAAGGCGGGCAGGTCACTGTCGCGTACGTCGCGGAGGGAGATCATCAGGGTGCTGGCTCCTGTGCGGGCTCGGGGACGGCACGGTCCGGTCGACCCGGAAGCGTACCCGCCGCGCCGCCCCGCAGGGCCCGGCGCATCGCGTCGATCTCGTCCCACCAGTCCGCGGAACCGAAGGCCGCCGGGTACAGCCGCAGACAGGTGCCCAGATGGTCGTGGAAGGCCGCCCGCAGCCGGTTCGTGTAGTGGGCGCACAGCGCACGCGCGGACGTGCCGGCCGCGGCCGCGTCGATCACCGCAGCAGCCAGGATCGCCGTACGCAGCGCCTGCGCGGTGCCGGTGCCGCTGATCGGGTCCTGCCGCAGGGCGCCCGCTCCGACGACCAGCAGGCCGCCGCGGCCCGCCACGGGCGGTACCGCCGGGGCGAGATGGACCCGGGGCGCCGCGGCCAGGGCCACCGCGGTACCGGGCGGTCGGCGCAGCCGGGTCCCGAGCGCGGACTCGGCCAGCAGCCGTGCGAGCAGCCCGGCCGGATCCCCGGCCGGCCCGGGCACCATCGCCTGCACCAGGCACACGTCCCTGCCGAGCGGCGTCAGGTGGAGCCAGCCCAGTCCGGTGCAGTCCAGCCGGGCCGTGTCCTGGTCGCGCGGGCGCCGCACGGGAGCGGTGCCGGCCAGCAGCCGTCGGCGTCCGGCCTGTTCGTGCGCGGCCCGCTCGCCGGGGGTAGCCGTCACCGTCCACGCGGGCGGTTCCCCGGAGAGGTCCCCGGCACCCAGCCGCTCCCGCATCCGGGCGGCCAGCACCGCACCGTCCACCGACCGCCCGGGCTGCGGGAACCGGGCCGGTGACGGCCCCGCCCCCCACCGCGCGTGGCGGTGGGTGAGCGGCCAGCCGCCGTCGAGCAGCCCGTCGCCCCAGAGCCGGCCGACGAGCTCCAGGGTGGGCCCCGTCAGCAGGAGGGGCCGCGCTCCGGCCCCCGCCCCGGCCGCCCCCGCGGGCTGCGCGGGTGGCGCGGGCGGCCGGGGCGGAGCCAACCGGACCCGGTGTCCTCGGTCGGCGAGCAATCGCGCGCAGGTGAGTTCCGCGAGCCCGGAGCCCGCGACCTCGACGAGGGTCACCCGCCGCCACCGGGCAGGCCGGACGGGGTCTCGGTGCGCTGCGGCACGCCCCCGTCGAGCCGGGCGAGGAGGGCGATCAGCGATTCGGTGTCGGTCTGGTGACGGATGGCCATCTCCCGGACCGACCGGTTCCCGAGCACCCCGATCGCCTCCCGCGCCCGCTCCGCCGCCGCCGACGCCTCCCGAACGAACTGGCCGTCGGCCCAAGGGACTTCGGCGTTCTCGAGCGCAACCGGCCGCGGCCGGAGCATGGGCGGCAGGGTGAACCGGGGACCCACCCCGCGCGCCGCGAGCTCGTGGTTGGTCTCGTGCATGTTCTGCATCACGAGACGGCTGCGCCGCATCAGCTCACCCCCCGCCGTGTCGCGTCGCGCGAAGGATTCCCGGAGCGTCCCCATCAGGAGCGCGTAGCCCTCGTCGCTGCGGTTGAGCAGCTCCAGGTCGGTCTCGTCCGTGGTCGTGGTGGCCAGCGGTCGCAGGAACTGCTGCTCGGTGAGGCCGGCCAGGTGGCGCTGGACGGCGCGGAACCGGTGCCAGTGGTCGTTGCCCTCGTCGATGATCAACTTGATCAGGTGGGTGAGCCGGTCGGCGTCGTGGAACCGGTCCCCGTGCTTCACCAGGGCCGCGTGCAGTTCGACGTACATGCCGTCGACGGTGCTCGGATCGTCGGAGTCGGCGCTGGAGCTCTGACTGGGGGCCTCCACGTCCACGAACCACTGCAGCCGCTGGAGCGTCAGTGGCTCCAGGCCGAACCGGTGCACCGTCTCGCGCTTGATCTCCTGCGCACGGTCCAGGACCGGCCGCCGGCCGAGCATGTCGAGCGCCTCGTTGACCCACCGCAGGTGCCGCATCTCGTCCACGGCGACCGAGAACACCTCCTGACCTGCGGCATGGGCGCGGCGGGTCAGCTCGTCGGCGCTGGCCGGCAGCCGCATCGGAGCGTTCAGCGAGTAGTGCGCGTACAGGTACTCCACGCACAGCGCGTGCTCCACACCGGCCAGTTCCGTCAGCTTGTCGGCCACCTGACCGGGCGTCATCCCGTCGGGGTCGCCGCTGCGGCCGGCGCGCGCCGGCCTCGGAGCGTGGGCGCGCCCCTCGACGTCCGGCTCGGGCTGCTCGCGGTCGTCGAGGACGACGGGGAGGACGTTCCAGTCACGCACGAGGTCCCCGTAGGTCAGCTCCAGGTCCGTTCGCTGCGAACCGATGTCGCTCGACTTGTCGGGGGCGGGGGGCTCGCTGCGGTCCCTGCGCAGGAAGTTGACCTCCGGGACGGACCCGTCCGCGCTGCTGGTCACGTCCGGCTTGGAGGCCGCCCAGTAGTAGCAGCCGCAGTCGCGGAAGTCGTACTGCCACGGTGCGCACAGGCTGCGGGTCAGCTCACCGGGCAGGTAGGCCGAGGGCTCGATCACCCCGTCGTCGTCCAGGTAGCGGGCCCTGTCCGCCACGAGCAGGGCGACCTCCACCTCGTCGTTCCCGCCGCGCCGCACGTACCCCCGGCTGTTGAGCCGCAGGTCGTTGAGTTCGCGCACCTCGTCGAGGGGCGGGCCGGGGTAGTTGCGGTCGGGCAGCGGCCCGACCAGTACCGCGATCCGCCCCGGCAGCAGGTCGTGGACGCGCCGCCACACGTCCAGGCCGTCCATGCCGGTGCAGTCCACCGTGACGGCCCGTTCCTCGGTCTGGTCCACGGTGGTGCGCCCGCACAGGGCCCGTACGTACAGCGGCCGGAGGTCGTCGCTCACGTCGGCGTCGACCAGGCCCTCCGGGAACGGGAGGCCGCCGGCCGCGGACAGGACCCGGGCGCCTTCGGAGCGGTGGAAGTCGACCCGCAGGCCGGGGAAGAAGGCGGTGTCCAGGTTGCGCTGGTCGAATTCCAGACCCGGGAAGCAGTTGTCGACGCCGCTCTCCGGCCGGCTGCCGGACGGATTGCCTCGTACCTGGTAGTCGGCGCGGGCGGTGAGGTTGCGGGGGAAGAACTTCCCCGCGGGGGGTGGGAGGTCGGGCATGGACGGCTCCTTCAGACGAGGCCGGTGGCCCCGGCGGTGGTGGCGGCGGACTCTGGGGGCAGCCGGAAGAACTCGGGCGCGGCCTGGGACAGTTCGACGTAGGCCCGCAGACAGAAGGCCAGCCAGCCGCGGATGTAGTCGCAGCCGGGCCGGCCGCGCCGGCTCACCTCGTGGTAGCAGCCGCCCCCGCACAGGTACCGGGCCCAGCAGGAGCGGCACGGCTCCGCCCGGTCGACGTGCCCGGTCGCCAGATGGCGCCGCCGTGCATCCCCGTCCGGTCCTTCGGCGACCGAGCCCATCGCGAAGGCCGGATCGTCGACGAGCCGGTGGCAGGCGTACAGGCCGCCCTCGGCCGAGGCGCTGAGATAGCCGGCGCCGGCGCCGCACGGGTACGGCCGGTGGGTGCCCCGGTGCAGCTCCCGCATGGCGGTCAGGAAGTTCCCGAAGGGGTAGCTCCGGCCGGCCGACAGTTCGCGCAGAGCGCGCTCCCCGCACTCCACCATCTGTTCCAGGAAGCCGTCGAAGGCCCGCGCGGTGACCTCGTACGCGGGGTCGGGGGCGCTGACCACGGCGGCGAAGCCGACCTCGTCGAAGCCGAGACCGATGCCGTGCTCCAGCACGTCGACCAGCCGTCCGGTCTGCGGGGTGACGCTGACCCGGGCGGACAGGTGGCGCGGGCGGCCGTGCCGGGTCAGTACGTCCAGGCCGGCACGCAGCCGGTCGTACGCGCTGGCGCCGCCCGGCGCTCGCCGCAGTGCGTCGTGCCCGGTCCGGTCGCCGTCGAGGCTGACGGTGACGGTGAACGGGTGCGCGGCGAACAGCCGGGCGTCCTGCGGCCGCACGGTGGTGAGATTGGTGGTGAGGGAGAACCGCACAGGGTTGCCGGCCTCGGCGGCGGCCCGCGTCGCGTACCGGACCACGTCGTGCACCAGGGCGCGGGCGAGGAGCGGCTCGCCGCCCATGAAGCCGACCACCACGTCCGCCCCGGGTGCCGCCTCCGCCAGTAGCCGGTCGACCGCCGCGCGGGCGGTGTGCCGTGGCATGGAGCGGGCGGATCCGCCGAAGCGCCCCTCGTCGGCGTAGCAGTGCCCGCAGCTCAGGTTGCACGCCTGCATCACGTTGAGGGAGAGCGAGGCCAGCGGCGGAGGTTCGGCGGGCGTGCCGTCGATCCGGGGCCGTGACCACAGCGGAAGGCCCAGGTCCCGGGCGAGGTCCGGCAGGGAGGCGTCCGGTGCGGCCGTCCACCGTTCCAGCCGGCCCGCGAGCGGCTCGGGCAGGTCGTACACGCGGCTGCCGTCCGCCACGAACAGGTGGGCACCGTGGGCGCTGCGGAAGACCTTGGCCTCCGCGGAGACCGGGGGCGGCCCGGGGACGGGCCCGGGGCGTCCCTCCGGTGGGGGATCCGGGGGCCGCCGGCCGATCTGGAGCAGTACGGTCACGACTCCGGCTCCGTGTCCTCGCGCAGCTTCGCGGCCCAGCGCACCAGGAGGTCGTACTGCCGGCGCGTCAGATGCATCGGGTAGGCGTCGGAGCCGCGCATGTTGCTGGGCATCTGCCGGTCGTAGAACCGCGGGGAGTCCAGGGTGATGCCGCCCTCGCCGCCCGCCCGGGCGGGTGCGCGGACCTGTCTGCGGATCAGATCGGGCTGTTCCCGGATCATGTCTTCCAGCACCTCCAGGGCCACGAACCGGCGATGGCGGCGCCGTCCCCGCTCGGTGAGCCCGAGCAGCAGGCCGAGCAGGGGCTCGGGGGGATCGAAGGTCATGGCGCGGGCGTCGGCCGGCGCCAGGTCCAGGTAGCCGGCCAGGCCCGCGTTCTCCGCGGCCGACCGCTCGTTCTGGACGTCCACGTTGACCGCGCCCATCGTTTCCAGGACCCGTTCGAACAGGTCGCGCACCTCCTGGGCGGTCTGCTTCTCGTCCTCCAGGTAGTCGGGCCGGTGGACGTCCGCGCGCTGGACGCGGTCGGCCAGCCCGTCGGCCAGGGAGACGAAGGGCCGGCGGTCCGGGGAGAAACGGGGCGGAGCCGCCACGATCCGTGCGGTGGCCGTCAGCCCGGCGGCCGGGAGCGACACGGTCACGGTGCCGTCGCAGACGTCGTCCACGAGGCCGACGCTGCGCCACCCGTTCTCGGCACCGGCGAAGAGCAGACCGGGGGTGGTCCGGAAGTCGGCGCTGCCGACCCTGAATCCACACCAGGCCGCCTCGGGGTTGAGGATCAGCCGCTCCACCGGAGGCTCGTAACCGCTGGCGGGGTCGAGGCCCCGCGGGCCGTAGACGGCCCCCACCCCCGGGGTGAACCGCAGCCGCAGTTCGGGCAGCTCGGCATTGGGCGCGGGGAGCTGGACGGAACCGAGCGGCAGGACCTCCCCGGCCGGGACGAGGGGCCGATCGGCGTCCTGCGGCGACCGCCCTTCGAGGACGTGCCGCCGGTGGTCGTCGCCGCTCAGCGAGACCAGGGCCTCGATCCGGTCACCGTCCTGCCGGGTGATGTGGTGCGCCTTGAGGTTCGCGACGGAGACCTCCCAGCGGACGTCCTCCGGACGCAGTCCGGAGCGCGTCAGCAGCTCTTCGGTCACCGGGCCCGTGCCGGACTCCCCGTCGATGGTCCATGCGCCGTGCACCTCGAAGTAGGGGCACACCGGCCGCCAGCCGACGTCGTCCTTGAACTGCACCCGTTCCGAGGGGCGCTCGCTGAGATTGCCGTCCTCGTCGAGGTCCAGCGTCAGGTCCGGCAGGACGGTGGTCTTGCCCGTGCCGCGCGGTGTGAGGTCGCTCGGTCCGTAGCGGTAGTTGTCGCAGGGTACGGGGGAGGGGCCCAGACGGGCGAAGGCGAGGGGTGGCTGGAGCCAGAGTCGTTCGATCACCGGCAGCTCCTCGTGATCGGTACGGAGGGGAAGGTGCACGGCGCGACATGACAGCGCTGCGTGATCGAAACTACAGTACTCGTGACTATGAGTCACCGATCGACGCGTGCGAGGGCGCGGCGGCCGGCGTGTCGAGCGCGGCCCCCGCAGGCCGCCCGGCACCGCAGCCCCTCCCCGCCGGACACCGCCGCCCTCCCTGGCTCGGTGAAGTGGCGGGGTGAGGAACGGAGTTGACCATGCTCTGCGCGGCCCCCGCGTCACGTCCCGAGGGCCTGCCCCAGGGTGAAGGAGCCGTCCGGGTCCACCTGCTCCTTGATGTCGACGAGCCGCGGCCAGTGGGCGCCACAGTGCCCCGCAGTACGCAGTACGCAGTACGCCAGTCCGGCCGGTCCGGCCCGCCACCCGGTCGTCGCCCCGCCCCACGGGTACGGGGTGAGCCCCCAGCCGTCGGGACGCCGCTGCCCGGCCGGCGGTCGAGCCGTGCGAGGCCGGCGGTGACCGCCTCGGCCGGCGGCGCGCCTCGACGGTGAAGTGCGTGCGTACGGCGCACACCTGCGCCAGGCCGGGCCGCACCGTCGCGCTCTGCCGGGCGGAGTACGCCGTGAGCGCCTCACGGTGCTCGTCCAGCGGCAGTACCAGCACCAGGTGCCCGCGCGGTTCGACCGGGTCCTCGGGTGCAGTGTCGAACGCGGTGCGATCAGGTCGCCGGAGGCGATCCAGGGACCGCAGTTCTCGCACGGGCCGGCGCACCCGTCGGCGGGGCACACCGGGCAGCCGTCGTACGCAGACGTCCGTGAAGGACTCGCCCGTGCACGGCGCGTAGCGCAACAGCACCTGCCGCAGGCGGAGTTGGCCCCTGCCGTGCAGCCGCTCGAAGATGTGCCGCACCCGCCCGGACCGTCTTGACGTACCGGTCGCCGAAGCGGGCGAACCCGTCAGGCTCGATGCCGGCAGCGGCGAGGGTCCCCTCGGCCTGCTCGGCGGAGCGGGTGCCGCTCCCCCGGCCCAACTCCCCGTCTCCGCCCGGTCGTCACGATGTCGTTCTGCGTCGGGTACACGCCCGACCCGAAGAGCACGTCGCCGCCCGCGGTCCGCAGGTCACCGCTGGCGGTCGGACCGGACGGGACGCCAACGTCCGCTCCGTCGGGCCCTCTTGGTGGTGGTGGGGTGGCGAAGCGGTGGGTGAGGAGATCCTTGGGGGAGGAGACCCGGCCGCGGGCCCACGGCACGAGGAGTCGCGTTGCCCTTGGGCACCGGGTCCTTGTTCCAGGAGCAGGGTGTGGTCGGCGAGTTCGGGTGTGTCTGATTTCTCGGTGGTCAGTGCGAGTGCCAGATGCGCCGGCCCCGTGCCGATCGCCGGAAGGTCGGCGTCCCGGTCGGTCATGCTTTCCCCTCGATCACGGTGATCCCACGCGTGGACAGGGGTCCCGTCGGCCGGTGAATCCGGGCCGGGGAGCGGCACCTGTGCGGTGCGGGAGGAGCGGCGGGCGCGGATACCTCCAAACGGAGGGCGCGGGGGACACCTCTTCGAGGGAACGGGGCCGTCCGGACTTCGGTCGGCGGTGGTCGGCTGCCGAAGAAGGAGAGGCGGCCCCCCTCGGGGCCGTGCGGTGCTCCGGCACCGTCCTGCACGACAAGGAGATTCCACGTGTCGCGTGTTTGGAAGAGTGCGGGCCTCGCCCTGGTGATGGGCCTGGCGGTCATCGGCGGTGCGTCCTCGGCCTCGGCGGACTCCGTCGCGGAGGGCTACGCGGTCGGCTCGCCGGGCGTCCTCTCGGGCAACGTCGTCCAGATCCCGATCCACATTCCGATCAACGTGTGCGGAAACAGCATCAACCTGATCGGCGCGCTCAACCCCGCCGCGGGCAACACCTGCATCAACACCTGAAGGTCGTAGTACCGCGCCCGTCCCGGCCGGACCCCCGGCCGGGACGGGCCGTACGTCGGCGCGGGTCAGGACAGGGTGCGTACGTGCTGGTCGCGCAGCTCGTAGCGGGCGGCGACCACGGCCAGTTCACCCGTCGCCACCTTCCCCGCGAGGTCGGGTTCGGCGGCCAGGCGGCGGCGGACGCCGCGCACGTGCGCGTTGACCGTCGCGTCGACCCGCGCCTCGCCGTACTGGGCGCGGTCGATGGACGGCCGTATCTGATCGGCCAGGTAGCGGATGTGAGCCGGGAGCTGTTCGCCCGTCTCGTCCGCGTGGACCGCCGCGGCGACGGCACCGCAGGACTGGTGGGCCAGTACGAGCACCAGGGGGACGCGCAGCTCCAGCACCCCGTACACGATGCTCCCCAGCACGGCCTCGTCCAGCACCTCGCCCGCCGACCGGACGGTCAACAGGTCTCCCAGCCCCTGGTCGAAGACCAGTTCGGGTGAGACGCGCGAGTCGACGCAGCCCAGCACCACCGCGAACGGGTGCTGCCCCTGGACGAGCCTGCGGCGCAGGGACGCGGACTCGTGCGGGTGTTGCTGGTGCCGGGTCCGCCAACGGTGGTTGCCGGCCGCCAGGCGGCGCAGCGCCTGCTCGGGCGTGCGGACGGGTTCGGCGCCGTCGAGGTCCCGTGAGGGTGTGGAGGCGGCGAGGGCCGGAGCGGTCGGGCCGAGCGCCAGGCCGGCCCCCGCCGCAGTGGCCGTGCCGACGACGGCGGTGCGCAGCAGGGCGCGTCGACTGGGCGGTACGGCTGCATGAGTTCGCGGGTTCGGAAACATGGGCGGACGGTAACCCGGCTTGCCCGCAAGGGAATTGCCCCGAAGGGCACATGGCGCGATCCCTCGGGAGCCGGTCCGGATGGCGGCGGCCGCCCCCCACCGCGCCGCGCGGTCGGTGCGTTCCCGGCGGACGGCCTGTGCTCTGTGCGGGCGGTACCCGCGGTCCGGCACCGGTCAGGCTGCCCGCCCGTGCCTCGTGGCCCACGGACACCGCGCCCGGAGAAGGCGCACGGCGGCACGGCGCGCCGGCGCGGTGTCCGTGCGGGAGGAGTTGCCCGCGGCGGACCCCCGTCCGGCCCCGCCTCCTGCGGCGTGCGAGGCTTGCCCGGCACCCGGAAGGAGATCACACGATGCACACCCCGAGCCGGCCCGAAGACCTCGACCACCCCGAGCTGTTGTGGGCCAGGGCCGCCATCATGGCCATGGTCGACGCCGCCTGTTCCACCGGCACCGAGTTCGCCCTCGACGAGGACGGTCTGTGGTGCCACAGCACCGGCGCCGGTGGCTGGTGGCGCTTGAGCGTGTTCGACGGGGGACGCGCGGTGTTCTGCGGCCAGGACCCCGACGGCAGCCACACCCACGTCGGCGGCGAGCAGATCGACTTCCTGGCGGGCGGGCCCGACTGGCTGCCCTGGGACCTCCTGCGGGACGACGCCGACGGCAACCTCTTCGGCTTCGTCTACTGGTGGGAGGACGACGCCTGGCACCGCATCCCCTACCCGGAGGAGGTGCGCGAGGACGGGCTGGAGGGAGCCGCCCCCTGGGTCGGCTCGCACGAGGAGTTCCTCGGGCTCACGGCCTCCTCCTTCGAGGGCCCCCACGTACACGTGCGGGCCCTCGCCGAGCTCGTCGACCGGTTTGCGGTGCTCGTACGGGACGGCAAGGCCGACGCGGACGCGGTGACGGCCCTGCTGACCGCGCCCGGTACCACCGAGGGCCGCCCCGCACCGCGCGTCGACGTGGCACTCGACATCGCCACGCGTGCGGGCATCCTGGCCTGATCCGGCCCAGGACGGCCAGGACGTCCGCTACTTGAGGGCGGCGAACGCCCTGGTGAAGGCGAGCGGCTGCTGGAGGATCGAACTGCAGGTGGCGTCCGCGTGGTTGACCGCTCCCGCCGCGCACTGCTTGTCGCGCGTCGAGGACCACATGGCCAGCCTTCCGATGCCCTTCGACGCCGCGAACTCCACCAGCTGCGTCGCGTCCGCCACGGTGAAGATCTCGCTGGTCACGTCATTGACGCCGATCATCGGTGTGACGGCCACGGCCTTCCACGCCGCCGCGTCGGAGAGCCCGAGCACACCCTTGATCTGGGCCTGGGTGGCCGTCGCGGCCTGGATCGCGTACTGCCCCATGTCCCCGCTGTACGCCGGACCGTAGTCCATCGCCATGATGTTGACGGCGTCGACACGGACGCCGTTCTTCCGGGCGTCGGCCAGCAGAGCCACGCCCGGCTGGGTGAGGCCCTCGGGCATCACGGGCAGCGTGAAGGCCACGTCCAGACCCGGGTGGGACTTCTGGAGCTTGGCGATGGCCTGCGCACGGCGCGCGTTCGCGGCGGTGTCCGGCAGGGCCGCACCCTCGATGTCGAAGTCGACCTTGGTGAGCTTGTAGTGGTCGACGACCTTGCCGTAGGCGGCGGCCAGTTCGTCCACGGTGGCGCAGTTCAGGGCGAGTTCGTGCCCGGCGGCACCGCCGAAGGACACGCGGACGTCGCCGCCCTTGGCGCGCAGTGCACCGATCTGGGAGGCGACCCTGTCGCTCGCCAGGTCGGTGACGCCGCCCCACAGCGGTGCGCAGCCGCCGCCGGAGGTGATGAAGGCGAGGTGGAACTCCTTCACGCCGGTCTGCGCCGCGGTGTCGAGCAGGTCGTACGCGGGGTACAGCGAGGTGTCCACGTACGGGGCGAAGCGGGCGCCACCGCCGACCGGGGCGGGGGCGGTCGCCGTGGGGGAGGGCGAGGCGGTCCGGGTCGGCGCGGCGGAGGTGGGCGCCGCGGTCGGAGCCGTGGTCGGGGCGGCGGTGGCGGTGGGACGGGCGGTGGGGCGCCCGCTCGGCTGGGCCGTCGCGCCTTGGTCCACGGAGCACTTCACCCCGTTGATCCGGCAGCCCGTGGGGTCGCCCGGGGCGCCGGAGCCGCTCGCGACGAAGCCGACGGTGACGGAGGCGCCGGCCGCCAACTCCCCGTTCCAGCCGGCGGGCTTCACGGTGACGTGCCGGTCCGCGACGGTGTGGGTGCCGTTCCAGAGCGAGTCGATCTTCGTGCCGGCCGGCAGGTCGAACTCCAGGGTCCAGCCGGACCGGGCCTGGCCGGAGCTGTTGGTGATGACGTACTGCCCGGTGTAACCACCGCTCCAGGAGCTGGACTTCGTGTAGACGGCCCCGACGGAACCGGCGTGGGCGGTCCCGGTCAGCGCGAAGGCCGCACCGCCGATCACCGCCGCCGCCACGATCGCGCCCGTGACCCTCGCCGTACGACTCGTCCTGCGCCGGTGACCGACTGTGCTGCCCATGTGCGTGCCTGCCTCTGTGTTACTGGGGAGTTGGGGTTGCGGGCAGCACGCTAGCCGCACCGAAACGGACATTCGTTCGTTTCGGTGCGCTCCTGATGAGCCTTAGGTTCCGCTTAAGGAAGGGGAAAGCGGGACATCAGGAAGCGGCGTTGCGGGGCTGCGGCGGACCACAGGACGCTCGGCGAGGCCGGGGACCCGCGTGATCAGGCACGCGTGAGCTTCCTGCCGGAGCTCGGCGAAGTTTGACCCCCAGGCACGTGTACCGAAGGTCGTCTCCGAGATGTCTGCGGTGTGCGGCGGTGCCGCTGGTCGTACGGTGGAGGGGGGCACGGAAACGACCGCGTGCGAGGTGTGTTCCATGCGAAGGCCCATCCGAACCGCCGGGGTGCTCACCGGCCTGATCCTGACGCTCGGCGGCATCGCCGCCGCGGCCCCGGCCGCCACGGCGGACATTCCCGCCTGCACGCAGATGGCCGCCCAGGCCGGAACGGAAACCACCGACGCCGTCACGGCGGCCTGTGGTCGCGGTGTGGTCGGAGACCTCCAGGGCTGCGTGAACGGCCTCACCGAGGCCGGGGTCCCCGGCGGCGCCGCCGCCGGCGCCTGCCGCCAGGCCGCCCTGGAACCCCGCTAGGGGCCGTACGCCGGCTTGATGTGGGAGCAACGAGAGCCGGCCCAAAGGGTGTTGGGCCAGGGGGCGGTGGGCGTCAGCCGTGGGTCGCGTCGATCACGCAGAAGCGGTTGCCCTCCGGGTCCGCCAGGACCACGAAGTCCGGGTCCTCCGGGTAGGAGTCCCACTCCACGTGCCGGGCCCCCAGGGCCACCAGGCGTGCCACCTCCGCCGCCTGCTCGGCCGCGTCCGCCGCGTACAGGTCGAGGTGGACGCGGGGGCGCTCCTGAACGGGCGTGGTGCTGCGCCCGAGCGCCAGCCCGGGCCCGCCGCCGTCGGCCGGGACCAGGACGGTCCAGCCTTCGTCCACCTCGCCGTCGCGGGGTACGTAGCCCAGCGCCCCGGACCAGAATTCCGCGGCCCGCCGCACGTCCGCGGCGCCCATGACGATCGTCCCGATGGTCAGCATGATCCGATTCTGGCAAACCCCGGACGGCGTGCACCGGCCGGGAGCGGATCAGGGCGGTGCGGTCCGCCGGACCGCGACCATCGCGGCGTCGTCGTCCAGGGTGTTCCCGGCCGCATGCGCGAGGAGGTCGCCGCACAGGTGGTCCAGGAGGGCCTGCGGGGGCATGCCGCCGCACGCGGCGACGCGCTCCGCGAGGGGGTAGAAGGTGCCCGCCCGGTCGCGGGCCTCCAGAACGCCGTCCGTGTACAGGAGCAGGACGTCTCCCGGCCCGAAGGGGAAGGTCTGGGCGGTGACGGTCGAGCTCACGAGCCCGGCGAGGCCCAGCGGCGGCGGATGTCCGCAGCTGACCAGGCGCAGCACCGGCTCGTCGTCGGGAATCTCCAGCACGGCCGCGGTCACGAAGCTCTCGCCCTGGTCCCCGCCGTCCAGGTCCGCGGAGACCGCCGCCTCCAGGTAGTCCACCAGGCCGGTCAGCTCGGTCTCCTGGTGGGCGGAGGCCCGGAAGGCGCCGAGGACGAGCGCGGCGTCCCCGACCGCCTCCAGGCCCTTCCCGCGGACGTCGCCGATGATCAGCCGTGTCCCCGTTCCCGTACGGGCGGCCGCGTACAGGTCGCCGCCGATCCGGGCCTCCGCCGCCGCGGCCAGGTACAACGAGGCGACGCCCAGCGGGCCGATCCGGTCGCGCAGCGGCCGCAGGACCACCTGCTGGGCGGTCTCCGCCACCGTGCGCAGCTGCACCATTTCCTTCTCGTGCACTTCCCGCAGGTGGGCGAAGAAGGTCACGAAGACCGAGATCATGATGAGCGCGATGATCTGGAAGGTGTGGTTCAGATCGGTCAGGCTGGTGCGCGTCGTCGAGACCACCACCTGGGCCAGTACGGCCACCAGCCCCACGAAGGCCGTCATCCGGGGTCCCGCGAACGAGGCCGTCATGGCGGGCGCGGCAGCCAGGAACGGCCCCAGGTGCACCTCGGGCGGGGCCAGGACGTCGACCACCGTCACGACGGCGATGAGCGCGAACGGGGCCACCAGCTGCGCGTGGCTCGCCTGCCGGGACCGGTGGTGACGCGTGAGCGGCGGCCGGAGATCCATCCCTCCTGCATACACCGGGAGGCGATCGGGATCCCCGAGGCCAGGCCGTCGGCGGACCGTCCGGTCCCGACGGTTCAGCCCGGCACCACGGCCGACGAGCCGACGAGCCGCTATCGTCAGCCCGCCCGCGGTGGTCCGCCCCCGAGGTCCCGGCCCGCCGGGACGGCCGCGTCGCGGGCCTACGGGCGCTTGCGCGGCTTGCCGCTCCTGGCGCCGCTGCCGCCCTTGGCTCCGCCGGAGCCGCCGCGCTGGTTCTTCCCCGCCGACTTCCCGGAAGCGGACTTTCCGCCCCCGCCACCGGTCCCGGTCCCGCGCCGCGCACCGGCGGCGCCGCCCTTGGCGGTGCCCGCCTCGGGGCGCTTGCGCTTCGCCTTCGGCTGGGCGGGGGTGGGCTGACGGCCCCGCGTGCTGTTCACCGTCCGGCCGCGGACGATCCCGATGAACTCCTCCACCAGATCGGGCGTCGGCTCCGCCTGCGGCCACGACAGCGCGACCCGCGACGTGGGCGCGTCCGTGACCGTCCGGTAGGTGAGGTCCCTGCGGTGGTGCAGACGGGCCAGGGACTGGGGCACGACGAGTACGCCCACGCCCGCCGCCACCAGCTCGATCGCGTCCGCCGTCGTGGCGGGCCGCTCGATCGCGGGCTGTCCCGGCAGCTTCTCCCAGTCGAGGGTGTCGTCGAGGGGCTGCCACACGACCTCGTCGGCGAGGTCCTCGGTGGTGATCTCCTCTGCGGCCGCCACGACGTGGTCCTTGGGGACGACGACCACCGTGGTCTCGGTGTAGAGGGGGATCGCGCTGAGGTCCGTACGATCGACCGGGAGCCGGACGAATCCCGCATCGGCGTCACCGGCGCGCAGGACGCCGAACACCTCGGCGGAGGAGACCTGGGCGAGGGTCAGCGGGACGTCGGGCAGCCGCTCGTTCCAGATCCGCACCCACTTGGCAGGGGTCACGCCGGGGACATAAGCGAGCCGGAACGATTGGGGTACTTCCGAGCCTGTCACCCCGCAAGGTTACCGGGCGTGGTCGGAACCCGTGCACACGCTCGATACCCTTGACCTCATGACGTCGCACCAGAACACCCAGACGATGAAGCCCGCGACCGCGGCGAAGAAGCTGGGCGTGTACCTCGAGGCCACCCCCGCAGAGTTCCAGGAGGGTGTCGTCTCGCGCAGTGAATTGAGTGCGCTCCAGGCCGACCCGCCCCAGTGGCTCCAGGAGCTTCGCCGCAACGGTCCGCACCCCCGCCCGGTGGTCGCCTCCAAGCTGGGCGTCTCCATCGCCGGCCTCGCGCGCGGCGGAGTCACGGAGCCCCTCACCACCGAACAGATCGAAGCGCTGAAGCAGGAGTCCCCCGAGTGGCTCCAGCGGGAGCGGGCCACCCAGGCCGAGGTCCGCAAGGAAGCGGTGCGGATCAAGGAGCGGAACGCGGAGCGGGCCGAGAAGGCGCGCAACGAGGAGTCCTGACCCGCTGCGGTCCGGACTTCCGTCGGGCCCGGCCTCCCCCGCGGGGGAGGCCGGGCCCGACGCCTTGTTCCGCCTCGTGCGGATCAGCGGCTCCGCGCCCGGCTCATTGCGGGGCGTCGCCCGCCAGCAGCCGTACGGCCCGGTCCAGCCGGGCCCGCCTGGTCTCCGGCGTGAGCGCCTGGAGCAGCGGCAGGGCCACCAGGTAGCGCCCGGTCCGGTCCAGCGCCTCGAAGGCCGCGCGGGCCTCGGGGCGCGCTTCGAGTGCCGCCGCGAGGTCCTCCGGCACCCCCGCCGTCCGCTGTGAGGCGTAGGCCCCGCCCCAGCGGCCGTCGGCCTGCGCCCTTCGTACCTCCGCGAGCCCGGGCTCGCGCATCCGGCCCGCGGCGGTCAGCTCCGCGACCTTGTCCACGTTCACCTGCGACCACAGGCTCCGCGGTCGCCTGGGCACGTACTTCTGCAGGTAATGGAGCTCGTCGAGGGAACGCCGCTGCCCGGAGATCCAGCCGTAGCAGAGCCCGATGTCGACGAGCTCGCCATCGGTGACCGACGGGATGCCGGACTTCTTCTTGGCGAGCCGGATCCACACCCCCTCCTGGCGCGTGTGGTGCTCGGCGAGCCAGCTCTCGAACGCCCCGGCGTCCGGGAAGCCGACGATCTCCACCCCGTCGATGTGGTCCATGGGCCCCAGGCTAGCGGCCGGCCGCCCGGCGAAGGACCGATTCCTCAGGCGGTCACGGTCTCCGGGCGGGTGTCGTCGCGGCGCCCGGTGGAGCCCGCAGTGCGCGACGCGAACAGCGAGTCCAGCGCCAGCGCGCCGGGCCCGGTGAACACCAGCAGCAGGAAGGCCCAGCAGAACATGGCGGAGGCCTCGCCGCCGTTCTGCAGCGGCCACAGCGCATCGGGCTGGTGCACCGTGAAGTACGCGTACGCCATGGAACCGGAGGCGAGGAAAGCGGCCGCCCGGGTGCCCAGACCCAGGAGGACCAGGCCGCCGGCCACCAGCTGGATGGCCGCCGCGTACCAGCCGGGCCAGGTGCCGGCCGCGACGGTGCCGCCGCCGTGGGCGCCACCGAGGACGCCGAAGAGGGAAGCCGCCCCGTGCGAGGCGAAGAGCAGGCCCGTGACGATGCGGAACAGGCCGATGGCGTAGGGCTGGGCGTGGTCGAGTCGTGCGTTCATGGGGGGAGGCTCCTGCGGTGGGGGACGGGGCCCGAAGTGGTGCCGGACGTGGAGTGACGTGAGCGAACGTGATCGAGCGCGAGCGAGCCAAAGGTTAGGAAGGCCTAACAAGGCGTGACAAGCGCGAGTTCCGGCCAACCGCCCGCGGAGATGACGGCGGTGCGACGGCGACGCCGCAGGCGAGGGGGGACCCGCGGACCCGCCGGTCCGTTCCCCTGTGACGGACCGGCAGGTCTTCGTCCCGTACCGAGCCTCGAACCGGGCAGCACCCCGGTCCGGGCACCGCGCGCATTCTGTGGATCTTCCGTGCGCGAGGTTCGGGGGCCGGTCGGACCAGCCCGCTGGCGGTCCGCCGACCCGTGGGGTCCGCTGGAGGGGTGAGCATCCTCCCCGGCGCGGGCTGGTGGGCCGGGCTCCCGCCGGCGGCGGGAGCCGCCGTCCTGGCCACGGGCATCATCTCCGTCGCGCTGCACATGACGGGACACGAGACGTCGTCGCTGATCGCCCTGGTCATCGCCGTCGCCCTGTGGCTCGTACTCGCCTTCGACTTCACGGCCCGGCTGATGGGCGACCGCGGGCGCTTCCATGCCGAGGCCGACACCCCGGCCGCCCTGACGGCCGTCGCCGCCACCACGGTCATCGGCACCCGCCTCTCCCTGCTCGGCCTGCAGAACGCGGCCGCCGCCCTGCTCGCGCTGGCGGCTCTGCTCTGGCCGGGCCTTCTGTTCAACGTTCTCGGGCACTGGCGCCGGCGCATGCCCGGAGGCGCCTTCCTCGGCTGCGTGGCCACGCAGGGGCTCGCCGTCCTCGCGGCGGTCCTCGCCGCGGCCGACGGGGAGACCTGGCTGGCCCGGGCGGCGCTGGCCGCCTTCTGCCTCGGCCTGCTGCTGTACGTCGCCGCGCTCTTCAGGTTCGACCTGCGCGAGGTGGTGGGCGGCGCGGGCGACCACTGGGTGGCCGGCGGGGCCCTCTCCATCTCCGCCCTGGCCGGCTCCAGGCTCACCGCGTCATCCGTATGGTCGGGTTCGGCGCACACGGCCCTGCGCACCGTCACACTCGTCACGCTCGCCCTGTCCCTCGCCTGGTACGCCGTCCTCCTCACCGCCGAACTGCGCCACCCCCGGCCGCGCTACGACACCCGGCGCTGGGCCACGGTCTTCCCGCTCGGCATGACGGCCACCGCCTGCCTCTCCGTCGCGGGCCCGGCCGGCATCGCATGGCTGGTGCCGCTGGGGGAGGTCCTGCTCTGGATCGCCGTGGCCGCCTGGCTGTTCACCGTCGCCGTCCTGGCCACCTCCCTCCTGGCCGCCCGGCGCCCGGCCCGCCGGGAGAGCCCGCCGCGGTGAACGAGCCCTTCCTGTGGCGGGGCCGACGCCCGGTCAGTAGGGTCCCGGCATGGCGTACACGTTCCAGGTGACCATCGACTCGCCCGACCCGCACCCGCTCGCCGACTGGTGGGCCGACGCCCTCGGCTGGGAAGTGGAGCCCAGCGACGAGCAGTTCATCCGCGGCCTGATCGCCGCCGGGCACGCGACCGACGACGACACCACCACCCACCGCGGCACCCTCGTCTGGAAGACGGGCGCGGCGATCCGGCACCCCGACGGCCTGGAGGGCGCTCCCCGCATCCTCTTCCAGCTCGTCCCCGAGGCCAAGACCGTCAAGAACCGGGTGCACCTCGACGTGCGCACCGGTGACGACGACCCGAAGGACCTGGTCGAGCGCCTCGTCGCCAAGGGAGCGAAGCACCTCCACGAGGGCCGCCAGGGCCCCAGCACCTGGACCACCCTCGCGGACCCCCAGGGCAACGAGCTCTGCGTCTCCCACTGACCGCCGCCGAGCGCTGGTGGGACGCGCCGCGCCCGTCCCACCGGGACCGTCGCGTCCCACCCTGCCCCCGCCCCACCGGGACCGTCGCGTCCCACCCGGCCCCCCGCCCCACCGGGAC
>NZ_JOBX01000009.1:0-163064 GCF_000720645.1 Streptomyces sp. NRRL S-378 | reverse complement strand
AGATGTGTATAAGAGACAGGCCTTAGAGGTAGTCCTCCAGGCGGCCGATCTTGTAGTCCTGCTCCTGGATGCGCTGGAGCATGCGGGTCGTCATCTGGATCTCCGTCGCGCCCTTGAGTTCGGACGGGCCGCGGAAGTGGGCCAGGATGATGTCGCCGGGCTGGAGGGCGGAGCCCTGGGCGTACTGGAAGTTGTTGATCTGCATCGACACCCGCCACAGCAGGACCGACGAGACTCCGCACTCCGAGGCGGCCCGGAGGGTGTCGTCGTTGTAGTTGCCGAAGGGCGGGCGGAAGAGCGGCGGGCGCTGGCCGAAGCGCTTCTCCAGCTTGTCCTGCTGGCCGCATATCTCCTTCTTCTGCGCCTCGAAGGAGAGGTTCCGCAGGTTCGGGTGGGTCAGCGTGTGGTTGTTCACCGTGCTCGCCGAGCCGTTGTCCCGGAGCTTCTCGAAGTACCCGTAGTCCGACGAGGCCACGCTGTCCGTCAGGAACATGCCGATCGGCAGCTTGAGGTCGGCCGCCATCTTCAGGAACTCGGGGTCCTTCTCCGCACCGTCGTCGAAGGTCAGGAAGACTATTTTCTCCCCGGCAGGCAGGGGTATTCGGTCTATTACCGGGACCTTGCCCGGAGCAGCCTTCGGGATCTGCGGCTTCTGTGCGGGCTTCGGCGCGTACTGGACGGGGGCGGCCAAGCCCCACTTCTTGTACGCCTCGTCCGACGCGCCCCCCTGCGCGGGCGCGGGCGAGGACCCAGGCGCCGACGCGGACGCGGACGGCGTCTGCGACGGCTCCTGCGTCGTCTTGCGGCCCAGCCGTTCGATGGGCTCCACACTCTCCCCGCACCCCGTCAGGGAGAGCGCGAGCGCGCCGGCCGCCAGCGTTCCGGCTACCAACCGGCGCGCATACCTCACAAGTAGTCCTCCAGGCGGGCCACGGCATATCCCTTGTCCGTGACGGTCTTCATGACATGACGGATCATGTCAGGCATCGTGCCCTTCCAGTCCTCCTTACCCCGGAAGTGCGTGAGGATGATGTCACCGGGGTGCAGGTCACGGTCCCACTCGCGGTAGTCCATGCGGTTCGTGAACGCCTCCGCGTTCCACAGCGGGACGGCCTTGATGCCGCAGGACTTCGCCGCCTTGAGGGTGTCGTCGTTGTAGTTGCCGTACGGCGGCCGGAAGAGGGTCGGACGCTTGCCGAAAGTCTTCTGGATGGTGTCCTGCTGGCCGCAGATCTCCTCCCGCTGCTGCTCGTACGACAGCCCGGGCATGTAACGGTGGTTGAGGGTGTGGTTGTTCAGGGTGACGCCGGCGGCCTGCATCTGCTTGAAGTACGGGTAGTTGTCCTTCACCAGGTAGTCGCTGAGGAAGGCCGTGTACGGGATCTTCAGCTCCTGCATCATCTTCAGGAACTCGGGGTCCTTCTCCGAGCCGTCGTCGATGGTCAGGAAGACGACCTTGTCCTCGGTCGGGACGGTGGTGAAGACCGGGGGGAGTTCGTCCTCTTCGTGGTTCCACACCTCGAAACCGTCGCGCGTGCCGATGTCCGGCTTCTCCTTCGGCGCCGGGGGCGCGGCGAGCGGGACCTTGCGCAGCCCCCACTTCTTCGCCGCTGCGACGCGCGCCTGCTGCAGCGCCTTGGCCTTCTCGGCCGCACTGAGCGCGCCGGGGGCGCCCGCCTCCGCGCCCTTGGTGGCCTTCGCCTTCTCGCCCTTGTCCGGGGCGCCCGACTGCCCCGAGCCGCACGCCGTGCCGAGGGCGGCTACCAGCAGGGCGGCCACGGCCACCCCGAACCGGCCGCGCGGAACCGCCGCATGCCGGTGACCCAGTTGCGTCTTATCTTCCCTTTGTCCGACTAGCTGCATAGCAGCGCATCCTGGCACCCGACACGCGGGCTTCCGGGACGACACCGCGCACCGGGGTGCGACGTTCCTCCGGCCGGCCCACACACCCCGTCGCCGACAATGGATGCGTGACCCCCGAAGACTTCGCCGCCCTCCTCACCCCCGAGGGCCGCGCCCTGCTCGACCCGCTCCGCGACTACGACCCCGCCCAGGAGCTGGCCGTCGCCACCCGGCTGCGCCGTGAGCACCCCGCAGGGCTGGTCTCGGCGGCCCTCGGGCAGGCCCGGCTGCGGCAGCGCGCGGTGGCGAAGTTCGGGGCCGAGGACGCCTTCCGGATGTACTTCACCCCCGGCGGCGGCGAGATGGCCACCCGCGCGTCCGTGGCCGCGTACCGGGCCGAGCGGCTCGCGGCCCTCGGTGTGCGCAGCGTCGCCGACCTGTGCTGCGGCATCGGCGGTGACGCCCTCGCCCTGGCCCGGATCGGGATCCGGGTCCTCGCGGTGGACCACGACCCGCTGACGGTGGCCGTCGCGCGCGCCAACGCCGAGGCGCTGGGCCTGGCGGACCTGATCGAGGTCCGGGAGGCCGACGTCACGGAGGTGGACACCTCCGGCCACGACGCGGTCTTCATCGACCCGGCCCGGCGCGGGGGCCGTGGGCGGATCTTCGATCCGGAGTCCTACTCACCGCCGCTGTCGTGGGCCGTGGAGACGGCCCGTGCGGCGCAGTACGCCGCCATCAAGATCGCCCCGGGGATCCCGCACGAGGCAGTCCCGGCGGAGGCCGAGGCCGAGTGGATCTCCGACCAGGGGGACGTCAAGGAGGCCGTGCTCTGGTTCGGTACCGCCCCCGGGACCGTGCGCGCCACCCTGCTCCCCGGGCCGCGCGGGCTGCACACCGCCGATCCGCTGCCCGACCCGGAGGCCGGGCCGGTGGGCCGCTGGCTGTACGAGCCCGACGGGGCCGTGATCCGCGCCCATCTGGTCGCCGAGGTCACCGAGCAGCTGGACGGCCGGCTGATCGACCCGACCATCGCCTACATCACGGCGGACGAGCTGCGGGAGACGCCGTACGCGACCGCGTACGAGATCACCGACGTGCTGCCCTTCGGCCTGAAGAAGCTGAAGGCCCTGTTGCGCGAGCGCGGGGTCGGGATCCTGACCGTGAAGAAGCGCGGCTCGGCCATCGAGCCCGAGGAGCTGCGCAAGAAGGTCAAGCCGCAGGGGCCGAACTCGGCGACCGTGTTCCTGACCCGGGTGGCGGGCGCCCCCTCGATGCTGATCGGCACCCCCGCCGGGCCGCCAGCGGCGACGCCCGGGCGGTGACGTACCGGGCGGTGACGTACCGGGCGGTGACGTACCGGGCGGTGACGTGCCGGGCGTGACGTACCGGGCACGGCGGGCACGGCGGGCACGGCCCGGAGCGTCGGGCCGCTCCCCGCGGCAGGCCGCCCGCCCGGCCGATCCCCCTCGGCGGCTCGGCCGGTTACGCCCCGTCGGTCTCCACCGACTCGAACCGCCAGCGGTGCACCGCGCGCGTGATCAGGTCGGCGGCCGGTTCGGGCAGTTCGGGCAGGTCCGCCGCGATGCCCTCGGACGCCTCCCACCAGGTGATCACGAGCACCCGGTCCTGCGGGGCCCGGAACACCTCGCGGCGCACCGGTTCCCGGGCCAGGATCTGGGCCCGGGCCCACTCCAGCAGCTCGTTGCCCCGGCCGTCGGCGGCCCGGGCCTCCCACATCAGCGCGACGGTGCTCACGAGTAGAGGTTGTCCTTGCTCAGCTCGTGCACGTGGTCGTGGTCGTGTCCGTGACCGTGACCGTGCGAGTGATCGTGACCGTCCGAGCCGTCGTGGCCGTGCGTGTGGGACGTGCCCGGCACGTGCGGGTCCGTGACCGGCAGCGAGGAGTCCGCCGACAGGTCCCAGTCCGAGGGCGGACGGTTCCGCTTGACCATCTCCGCGCCGAGGGCCGCCACCATCGCGCCGTTGTCCGTGCACAGCTTCGGCCGCGGCACCCGCAGGGTGATCCCCGCGGCGTCGCAGCGCTCCTGGGCGAGCGAACGCAGCCGGGAGTTGGCCGCGACACCGCCGCCGATCATGAGGTGGTCGACGCCCTCGTCCTTGCAGGCGCGGATCGCCTTGCGCGTCAGCACGTCCACGACGGCCTCCTGGAAGGACGCCGCCACGTCGCGCACCGGCACCTCCTCGCCCGCGTTCCGCTTCGCCTCGATCCAGCGGGCGACGGCCGTCTTCAGCCCGGAGAAGGAGAAGTCGTACGCGGGGTCGCGCGAGCCCGTCAGGCCGCGCGGGAAGTTGATCGCCTTCGGGTCGCCCTCCTTCGCGAGCCGGTCGATGACCGGGCCGCCGGGGAAGCCCAGCTGGAGCACGCGTGCGATCTTGTCGAAGGCCTCGCCGGCGGCGTCGTCGATGGTCGCGCCGAGCGGCCGTACGTCGGAGGTGATGTCGGGGGCCAGCAGCAGCGAGGAGTGGCCGCCGGACACCAGGAGCGCCATGGTCGGCTCGGGCAGCGGCCCGTGCTCCAGCTGGTCCACGCAGATGTGCGAGGCCAGGTGGTTGACGCCGTACAGGGGCTTGCCGAGGGCGTAGGCGTAGGCCTTGGCGGCGGAGGTGCCCACCAGCAGCGCCCCGGCGAGGCCGGGTCCGGCCGTGACGGCGATGCCGTCGAGGTCGCGGGCGCTGACGCCGGCTTCCTTCAGGGCGCGTTCGATGGTGGGGACCATCGCCTCCAGGTGGGCCCGCGAGGCCACCTCGGGCACGACGCCGCCGAAGCGGGCGTGCTCGTCGACGCTCGACGCGATCGCGTCCGCGAGGAGGGTGGTGCCGCGGACGACGCCGACGCCGGTCTCGTCGCAGGACGTCTCGATGCCGAGGACGAGCGGTTCGTCAGCCATTGCTCTCACTGCTCTCAGTTCGTGCTTGTGCGGGGTCGGTCAGGCGCATGACGAGCGCGTCGACGTTACCCGGCTGGTAGTAGCCGCGCCGGAAGCCGATGGGCTCGAAGCCGAAGCGCTCGTAGAGCTTCTGGGCGCGGGTGTTGTCCACGCGCACCTCCAGCAGCACCTCGGCGCACTCGAACGCGGTGGCGGCGCGCAGCAGGTCGGTCAGGAGCCGGGCACCGAGCCCGGTCCCCCACTGGTCGCGGGCGGCCGCGATGGTCTGTACGTCGGCCAGGTCACCGGCGGCGGCCAGCCCGGCGTAGCCGACGAGGCGGCCGTCGGCCGTCTCGGCGACGACGTAGCGGCGGGTGGCCTGCGGTCCGCGCGCGTGGGCCAGTTCGGACCAGAACATCCCGGCGGACCAGGCGTCCTCGGGGAAGAGGTCGTGTTCCAGTTCCAGCACGGGTGCGATGTCCCACCAGCGCATCTCGCGCAGAACCGTCTCGGCCGTGGTCACTGCGGGGTGACCACCTTGTAGTTCTTGGGGACCTGCGCGTCGGGGCGGCGCAGGTAGAGCGGGGTCGGCGGGAGGAACTCCGCGCCCGCGGCGAGTCGTTCCGCCGCGAGGGAGGCCAGTGCGGCGGCCGACTGGTGCTCGGGGCCCCGGGCGTCGGGGAACACCTCGGGGTAGAGGAGCGCGCCCTGGCCGACCGCGGGCAGGCCGGCGACCTGTTCGGCGATCTCGGCCGGGCGGTCCACGGCGGGCTCGCCGACGCGCGTGCGCGGGTCCTCGTAGCGGGCCCAGTAGACCTCCTTGCGCCGCGCGTCGGTGGCGACGGTGAAGGGGCCCTCGATCCCGGCGGTGCCCGCGGCGTAGGCGAGGCCGTCGAGCGTGCACAGGCCGTGGACGGGCACGCCCAGCACGGCGGCGAAGGTGGAGGCGGTGGCGAGGCCGACGCGCAGTCCGGTGTAGGGGCCGGGGCCGACGCCGACGACGATGCCGGTGACGGCGTCGAGCTTCAGCCCGGCCTCGGCGAGGACGCGGTCCACGGAGGGGATGAGCAGCTCCCCGTGGCGGCGGGCGTCGACCTGGGCGGACTCGGCGAGGACGGCCTCGCCGTCGTGCAGGGCGACGGTGACGGCGGGCGTGGCGGTATCTACAGCGAGCAAGAGCACGCGAACAGCCTACGACTCCGGCGGCCGCACCCCTTGCGCCCGGTCGTGGAGCGGGGCGGCTGCTACCTTTCGACGGAGAGATCACGAGGGATCACGTCAGCGCGGAGAGGTGGAGCAAGGTGGCACGCAGCAGCTCGGGAATCGTGGCCGGGCTCACCGCCGCGGCGATCGCCGCCGTCGGCTTCCTCGGCTACCAGGCTTCCGCGACGGCGCCGGCGCATCCGCCGAAGGCGGCCGCGCAGGAACCGGCTCCGGCGGCGAGCCCGGCGGCCGCCGGCAAGCAGGACCCGGCGAAGCCGGTGCCCGTTCCGGAGGGTTCCGGCACGGGCGTGCGCGTCGTGTACTCGGTGGGCCAGAAGCGGGTGTGGCTGGTGGGGGACGCCACGCAGCAGCCGAAGTCGTTCGTGGTGGTGCCGAGCACGGTGCACCCGAAGCCGGGCACCTACATCGTCGGTTCGCGTTCGGGCTCGGTGACGGGCTCGGACGGGGTGCCGATCGAGCACGTGGTCCGGTTCGCCACCCAGGAGGGCGTGGCGGTCGGTTTCAGTGCCCGGGTGGACGGCACGACCCCGGAGCCCGACCCGAACAAGAAGACCGGCGGCATCCGTATGGCGCGCGCCGACGGCGACGCGATGTGGGCCTTCGCGACGATCAATTCCAAGGTCGTCGTCATTCCCTGACGGGACGCCCTTCCTTCACCCGTACGGGCGACCGGCCGTGGCCGGGACCTGGGGGACGGGACCTTCAGGCCGCTTCGGATTCCGGAGCGGCCTGTTCGCGTACGCCCCCCTCGGGCTCGCCCTCGCGCGGTGCGCGCTGTTCGCGCGAGGGCGGCGTGGAGACGGCGTTGGCGGCGATGCCGGCGGCCAGCAGTGCGTGCATGGAGACGGCGGACGGGCGGGGGTGGCGCTGTGCTCCTGCTGGTGCCGACATGGCTGCCTCCTGGACCCCGGGACACCGTACTTAGGCATACCTAAGAAACTCTCGGTACCATGTCATCACGAGGGCCGCCGCCAACGCAATATCTTGCCGACGAGTTGTCGGCACGTTTACTCCGAGAGCGCTCCGGCCAGGGCGTCCAGCCCCGCACCGGCGTCCCAGCGCGCTCCCACGCCGTGCACCGAGACCTCGCGCACGTCGTCCAGGACCTCCTCGTGGCCGACGGCCCGTGCGATCACCACGTGCAGCCTGTCGGCGGAGAGCTCCTCGACCTTGCCGTCGCCCCATTCGACGACGACCACGGACTCGGGCAGCGAGACGTCGAGGTCCAGGTCCTCCATCTCCTCCAGCCCGCCGCCCAGGCGGTACGCGTCCACGTGCACCAGCGCCGGACCGCCGGTCAGGGAGGGGTGCACCCGGGCGATCACGAAGGTCGGGGAGGTCACGGCCCCGCGCACGCCCAGGCCCTCGCCCAGGCCGCGGGTCAGCGTGGTCTTGCCCGCGCCCAGTTCGCCGGTCAGCAGGACGAGGTCGCCGGGGCGGAGCAGGCCGGCGATCCGGCGGCCCAGTTCCTGCATCGCCTGGGGGGAGTCAACGGTGATCCGGGTCTGCGCGCCGTGCCCGGACTCAGCTGCCGGTGCCTGGCTGCGCTGTGCTTCCAGCGGTACTTCTTCCATGCACGCCAACGTTAGTCGCTACGGGGACCGCCACCGCCCCGGTGCGGGCCAGCAGCTCGGTGAGCAGCCGGGTCACGGTCTCGGGGCGCTCCAGCATCATCAGGTGTCCGGTGGACTCCAGGACGACGAGTTCGGCGGCGGGCAGCACGTCCTTGATGGCCAGGCTGTGCCCGGACGGGGTGATCATGTCCCTGTCCCCGGCGATGACGGTGACCGGGATGCCGGCGAACTGCTGGAGCGCGGCGCTCTTGTCGTGGGTCTGGAAGGCCGGGTAGAACTCCGCGACGACGTCGATCGGGGTGGCCTCGATGAGCCGTTCCGCGAAGCGCGCGACGCCCGGGTCCACGTCGCGCGAACCGAACGAGTACATCTTGATCATGCCGGCGAAGAGGTCCGCGGTGGCCCGGCGGCCCTTCTCGACCAGCTCCACCTGCGATCCGAGCGCCTTCAGCACGCCCGGCAGGATCCTGCGCACGGCGCCCATGCCGGCTGCGGGGAGCCCGTACGTCACCTCGCCGAGCCTGCCGCTGGAGGTGCCGACCAGGGCGACGCCGACGACGCGGTCGCGCACGAGGTCGGGGTACTGCTCGGCGAATCCCATGATGGTCATTCCGCCCATCGAGTGACCCACCAGGATCAGCGGGCCCTCGGGGGCGGCCGCGTCGATGACGGCCTTCAGGTCCCGGCCTAGCTGCTCGATGGTCAGCGGTTCGCCGTCCGCCTGGGCCAGGCCGCGCGCGCTGCGCCCGTGGCTGCGCTGGTCCCAGTAGACCGCGCGGACCAGGCCGCGCAGGGCCGCCCGCTGGAAGTGCCAGGAGTCCTGGGCCAGGCAGTAGCCGTGGCAGAAGACGACGGTGGCCGGGGGCTCGGGCTTGCGCCGCAGCCGCCGCCGCTTGCCGTCCTCGGGGAGCTCGTCGACCTCGTAGTGGAGCTCGGTGGCGTCCTCGGCCCGGCAGGTCCCCTCGGTGCCGCGCAGGGAGCCGTAGTCCCCGGCGGCGTCGAGGGCCAGGCGGGCCTTCCTGCGCATGCCGCGCCCGACGGTGATCCGCTCGACCGCGACACCGGCCGCCGCGCCCGCGGCTATCACGCCGATGGCGGCGCCGGCCCAGCCGGCCCTGCGCCAGTTCTCGCTCACGCCGCCGCCCTCACTCCGCTCAGCCGCCCAGGTACACCCGGGGCACGCGCCCACCGATACGGGTGACGATCTCATACGCGATGGTGTGCGCGGCCTGCGCCCAGTCCTCGGCGGAGGGTTCACCGCGCTCCGGGTCCCCGAAGATGACGACCTCGTCGCCGGCGCGGGCCGGGTCTCCCTCCAGGTCGACCACGAACTGGTCCATGGCGACGCGTCCGGCGACGTGGCGCACCTTGCCGCCGACGAGCACCGGGCCGGCGCCCGACGCGTGGCGCGGGATGCCGTCGGCGTAGCCGGCCGGGACCAGCGCGAGGGTCGTCTCGCCGCCGGTGACGTAGTGGTGGCCGTAGCTGACCCCGTGCCCGGCGGGGACGGTCTTGACCAGCGCGAGGGACGCCTTGAGGGTCATGGCGGGCCGCAGGCCGAGCTGGGCGGGGGTGCCGAGCTCCGGGGCGGGCGAGACCCCGTAGACGGCGAGGCCGGGGCGCACCAGGTCGAAGTGCGACTCGGGGAGGGTGAGGGTGGCGGGCGAGTTGGCCATGTGCCGGACCTCGGGGTCGATCCCCTCCTTCTCCGCGTACGCGAGCATCTCGCGGAAGGCGTCGAGCTGGAGCCGGATCGAGGGGTGGCCGGGCTCGTCGGCGCAGGCGAAGTGCGACCAGACGCCGGTGACCTTGACGGTGCCCTCGGCCTGGGCGGCGACGGCCGCGCCGACCAGGGCCTCCCAGTCGGCGGGCTGACAGCCGTTGCGGCCGAGGCCGGTGTCGGCCTTGAGCTGGATGCGTGCGGTGCGGCCGGCCGCGCGTGCGGCCTCGCGCACCTCGTCCAGGGCCCACATCCCGCTGACGGAGACGTCCAGATCGGCCTCGACGGCCTTCCGCCAGGGCCCGCCGGGGGTCCAGAGCCAGCACAGGATGCGGCCTTCGATGCCGGCGGCGCGCAGCGCGAGGGCCTCGTCGGGGGTGGCGGTGCCGAGCCAGGCGGCGCCGGCCTCCCGGGCGGCCCTGGCGCACTCCACTGCCCCGTGCCCGTAGGCGTTCGCCTTGACGACGGCCATCAGCTCGGACCGGGGCGCCCGCTCGCGCAGTGCGCGCACGTTCTCCCGTACGGCGTCAAGATCGATCTCGGCGTACACGCGCGTCGGTGTCTCGTTCATCGCCCACAGTCTCTCAGAATCCCTGCCGGTCCCCGGTGCGGGCGTCCGAAGAGGCGGACCTTTCTCCGTTTCCCCGGCTCCGCCCGGACCCGCAGGTCAGGGGTGGCTCGTGTCCTGCCAGGCGGCCGGGAGGGCTTCGGCCACCTGGTGGGCCAGCAAGGGTCCGCCGGTGCGGCGGGCCGCCAGGCCGTGCAGGTACGCGCCCACCGAGCCGGCGTCCGCTCCGGACAGCCCGCCCGCCAGGAGGGATCCGGCCAGCCCGGACAGCACGTCCCCGCTGCCCGCGGTCGCCAGCCACGGCGTGCCCGTCGGGTTCACGCGGACCGCGCGGACGCCGCCCGAGGCGACCAGCGTCGTCGACCCCTTCAGCAGGACCGTGACCCCGTACCGCTCCGCCAGCCGCCGTACGGCCGCCAGCCGGCCCGCCTCCACCGACTCCCGAGAGACCCCGAGGAGCGCCGCCGCCTCGCCCGCGTGCGGGGTCAGCAGGGTCGGGGCGGTCCGTGCGCGCAGCGCCTCCGGGTCCAGGCCGCGCAGCCCGTCCGCGTCGACCAGGACCGCCGCGTCACCCGCGAGGACGTCCGCGACCTCACCGGCGCGCCCCTCCCCCAGCCCCGGGCCGATCACCCAGGCCTGCGCCCGGCCGGGCCCGATCAGCGTCTCGGGGTAGCGCGCCAGGACGGAGTCCGCGGCCGGGCCGACGTAGCGGACCGCGCCCGCGCCGCCGCGGAGGGCTCCGGCGACGGCCAGCACCGCCGCTCCCGGGTACTGCGCCGATCCGGCGACGATCCCGACGACGCCGCGCCGGTACTTGTCGCTCGACGCCGTCGGCTCCGGCAGCAGCCCCGCCACGTCCGCGTGCTGGAGGACCTCCACCTCGGGCTCCGGCAGTTCCAGCCCGATGTCCACGAGGTGCACCGCGCCCGCCCGGGAGGCCCCGGGGTCGATCAGCAGGCCCGGTTTGTACGCGCCGAAGGTCACCGTCACATCGGCGGTGACGGCCGGGCCCGCCACCTCCCCGGTGTCGGCGTCCACGCCGCTGGGCAGGTCCACGGCGACCACGGGGACCCCCGGCTCGATCCGCTCCGCGAGCGCGGCGCCCGCGGGCCGCAGCCCGCCCCGCCCGCCGATCCCGAGCAGGCCGTCCACCACCAGGTCCGCCCGCTGCGGTACGGCCTCCGCCACCCGCCCGCCGGCGGCCCGCAGCGCGGCCAGCCCGCCCGCGTGCATCCGTTCGGGGTCCATCGGCACGGCCGTCACCCCGGCCCCGCGCCGGGCCAGCCGCGCGCCGGCGTGGAGGGCGTCGCCGCCGTTGTCCCCCGGGCCGACGAGCAGTACGACCCGGGACCCGTAGACCCGGCCGCGCCGGCGTGCCAGCAGGCCAGCGCACACGGCGGCCAGGCCGGCCGCCGCCCGCAGCATCAGGGCGCCCTCCGGCAGCCGGGCCATCAGCTCCCGCTCGGCGGCCCGTACGGTCTCCACGCTGTAAGCAGTACGCATGGGTCAACCCTCCGCGATCACCACCGCGGAGGCCACACCGGCGTCGTGGCTCAGCGAGATGTGCCAGGACTTCACGCCCAGTTCCAGCGCCCGTGCCTGCACCGTCCCCGACACGCGCAGCCGCGGCTGCCCGGTGTCCTCCACGTAGACCTCGGCGTCGGTCCACAGCAGGCCGGCGGGCGCGCCGAGCGCCTTGGCCAGTGCCTCCTTGGCGGCGAACCGGGCGGCGAGCGAGGCGACACCGCGCCGCTCGCCGCTCGGCAGCGTCAGCTCGGCCTCGACGAACAGCCGTCCGGCGAGGTTCGGCGTGCGCTCCAGGGCCGCGCCGAACCGCTCGATCTCCGCCACATCGATCCCGACGCCGACAATCACAAGGACTTCCCCACTACCCGACTACTCCACGGTCACGGACTTTGCGAGGTTACGCGGCTGGTCCACCTCGTTGCCGCGGGCCGTGGCCAGCTCGCAGGCGAACACCTGCAACGGCACGGTCGCCACCAGCGGCTGGAGCAGCGTCGGCGTCGCCGGGATGCGGATCAGGTGGTCCGCGTACGGCACGACCGCCTCGTCGCCCTCCTCCGCGATCACGATCGTCCGCGCCCCGCGGGCCCTGATCTCCTGGATGTTCGACACGATCTTGTCGTGGAGCACGGAGCGGCCCCGCGGCGAGGGGACGACCACGACCACCGGCAGGTCCTTCTCGATGAGGGCGATCGGCCCGTGCTTGAGCTCGCCCGCCGCGAAGCCCTCGGCGTGCATGTACGCCAGCTCCTTGAGCTTGAGCGCGCCCTCCAGGGCCACCGGGTAGCCGACGTGCCGCCCGAGGAAGAGCACGGTGTTCTTGTCGGCGAGGGACCGCGCCAGCTCCCGTACCGGCTCCATGGTCTCCAGGACGGTGTCGACGGCTGCGGCGATGTCGGACAGCTCGCGGACCACCGCCTCGATCTCGTCGCCCCACTTGGTGCCGCGGACCTGCCCGAGGTAGAGCGCGACCAGGTAGCAGGCCACCAGCTGGGTCAGGAAGGCCTTGGTCGAGGCGACGGCGACCTCGGGGCCGGCGTGCGTGTAGAGCACGGCGTCCGATTCGCGCGGGATCGTCGACCCGTTCGTGTTGCAGATGGCCAGCACCCTGGCGCCCTGCTCGCGTGCGTGGCGCAGCGCCATCAGGGTGTCCATGGTCTCGCCGGACTGCGAGATGGCGACCACCAGCGTCCGCTGGTCCAGGATCGGGTCGCGGTAGCGGAACTCGCTCGCCAGCTCCGTCTCGCACGGGATGCGGGTCCAGTGCTCGATGGCCAGCTTCGCGATCATGCCGGCGTGGTAGGCCGTACCGCAGGCCACGATCACGACCTTGTCGACCTCCCGGAGCACCGAGACGGGGATGCGCACCTCGTCCAGGGTCAGCGAGCCGCTCGCGTCGATCCTGCCCAGGAGGGTGTCGGCGACGGCCTTGGGCTGCTCGGCGATCTCCTTGAGCATGAAGTAGTCGTATCCCCCCTTCTCGGCCGCCGAGGCGTCCCAGTCCACGTGGTAGGCGCGGACGGAGGCGACCGAACCGTCGAAGTTGGTCACGGTGACGCCTTCGCGGCGGAGTTCGACGACCTGGTCCTGGCCCAGCTCGATCGCGGACCGCGTGTGGGCGATGAAGGCGGCCACGTCCGAGGCGAGGAAGTTCTCCCCTTCCCCGACGCCCACCACCAGGGGGGAGTTGCGGCGCGCGCCGACCACGACGTCCGGTTCGTCGGCGTGCACGGCGACCAGGGTGAACGCACCTTCGAGGCGGCGGCACACCTGCCGCATGGCCTCGGCGAGGTCGCCGGTGGCCGAGAACTGCTCCGCCAGCAGGTGCGCGACGACCTCGGTGTCGGTCTCGGACTCCAGGCGGTGGCCCCGCTCGGCGAGTTCGGTCCGGAGCGCGGCGAAGTTCTCGATGATGCCGTTGTGCACGACGGCCACGCGCCCCGCATTGTCGAGGTGCGGGTGGGCGTTGACGTCGGTGGGCCCGCCGTGGGTCGCCCACCGGGTGTGCCCGAGTCCCGTGGAACCGGCCGGCAGCGGGTGCGCGACCAGTTCCTTCTCCAGATTGACGAGCTTGCCGGCCTTCTTGGCGGCAGCCAGGCTGCCGTCTGCGAGTACGGCGACCCCTGCCGAGTCGTAGCCGCGGTACTCGAGTCGCTTGAGTCCGGCGATGACCACATCGAGCGCAGACTGCGCTCCCACGTAACCCACAATTCCGCACATAGGGCGCAGCGTACGCCGTGGCCGGCCGTCTGCCGCGTAGCCGAACAAGACGAAACCCCGCCCCGGCGCATGGCCGGGGGCGGGGTTGACGGTGCGTCGGACGGTGCCTCAGCCGAGCTTCTTCACCTGGGTGGCGACGACGTCCTTCGGCTGCTCCGCGGCACCGGTGAGGCTCAGGGCCGAGAAGGTCGCGAGGGTGTTGCCCTTGCGCACGACCACGAGCTCCGTGGTCAACGTCCCGCCGTCCGCCTCACCCGTCACGGTGTAGGCGAGGGCCTCGTCCCCCGCGGTGACGGAAGCACCCGGGGCCACCTTCGTGATCTTGAGGGAGTCGCCGGCCTGGCTGCCCGTGTAGCCGCCGGCGCAGGCCGTGCCCGCCGTCTTGAGGGAGGCGAAGGCTTCCGTGGCGCCCTTGCCCTCGTACGAGGCGAGGTACACCGAGGTGGCCGTGCCGCCCAGGGCGTCCATGCCCGCCTTGAGCTTCTCCTCGGGGCTGGCGTCGGCGGCGGGCGCCTTGCCCTTGACGACGGCGCGGGTTCCGGCGGTGCCCGCGGCGGTGCCCACCGCGTTCATGGACTGCGCCGACACCAGCGGCTGGCACTCCGGCTTGTCGCTCTTGGCGCCGGCCGCACCGGCGGTCTCGGCCGGGGTGGGCGGCTTGACCACGTGGTTCGGCAGGTCGGCCTGGACCACGATCACGCCTTCCAGCTCGGCGCTCGTCTTCGCCTTGGCGGCCGGGGCGGCCGACGTCGCGGCGGCCTCGGACGGCTTGGCGTCGGCCTTGGTGTCCGCCTTGTCGGCGCCGCAGGCGGTGGCCAGTAGGACCATGGACACCGCGGACGCGGCCATGACAGAACGACGGACGAAAGCGTTACGCACGAGAAGACTCCCCCACAGGCAAGGACGGCAACGACACGCAGGAGCGGCACCCGGGAGTCGGATGCCGCTCGAAGACTGCTGTAGGGGCAATCTACAGAGGCAAACGATCAGCATCTTGCGAATTCGCGCAGCCGATCCACATCGTGATCGTCACGAGACCGTTCCGTCCCGGCCGGTGACGGCCGGGAGCCGCTTTTCAGCCGAGCTTCTGCAGCTGCGCGTCGATGAACGCCTGCGCGCTGGCGGGCCTGGCGTCGAAGCGGACCGTGTGGATGACGACGAGGTTGTTGCCCTTGCGGAAGGCGACCATCTGGCTGTGCAGGGCCTCGCCCTCGTCCTCGGTGGCGATCGCCCAGGCCGCGGCGTCGTCGCCGGCGGTCACGGTCGACGGCGTGACGGACTTGACCGTGGTCTTCTCACCCTTCGCCGTGGTCGTGAATCCGCCGCCACACGCCTGTCCGGCGGCCTTCAGCGAGGCGAGCGCCTCCTCGGCGCCCTTGCCGTCATAGGAGGCGAGCTGCACGGACGTCGCGGAGACGCTCAGCGGGTCGGCCGGGTCGGACGGCTTGCCGACGCCGATGCGCTCCGTGGTGGTGACGGCCTTGCCGACCGGGGCCAGGCCGCCCGCCTGGGCGAGCGCCGTGCACTCCGGCCTGCCGGTCGTGACCTCGGCCGCCTTGGCGACGTCGTCCGCCCCGGCCTTCTCGATCTTGACGTCGCGGACGTCGCCGTCGGCCAGCGTGAGCTTCTCCAGCTCGGCGGCGGTGAGGGCCTTGGCCTCGGGCGTGGGCGAGGGGGACGGGGCGGCCGCGGACGGCTTCGCGTCCTGCTCGGTGCCGGCCCCGCCCGAGGAACCGCAGGCGGTGGCCAGCAGGGCCAGGGACGCGCCGGAGGCGGTCAGGAGGGCACGACGGACGAGGGCGGTACGCACGAGGACTCCCGGGAGCGAGGTGGCGTCGGAGCAGCACGAGCGGCCCCGGTCGAGGGGGACGATCAAACGGAATGCGGCGCTCCGCACTCTACGGCCGGTCCGCGCGCCCGCCAGCTGCGTACCGGGCCCGCACGCGGATCGTGATCAGGGCGCAACCGCGATCGTCCCGAATCGAGACGGGAAGACCCGCTCCCCCCTCTGGTCACGTGACCGACCCCACCACCCACAACCGCCCCGGAGCCCCGACAATGGCGGTGTGATCACTTCGCCGCCACGAAGCAACACGCCCGCGGGTGCAACGGAGCACACCGGCCGGGAGGGGCAGCCCCCGCGGACCGCGCACCGTCGCGGCCCCGAGGTCTCGCCCTACCTCGACCTCACCCGTGCCGAATGGAGCGCCCTGCGCGAGCGGACGCCGCTGCCGCTGACCGCCGACGAGGTGGAGCGCCTGCGCGGCCTCGGCGACGTCATCGACCTCGACGAGGTCCGCGACGTGTACCTGCCGCTCTCGCGCCTGCTGAACCTCTACGTCGGCGCCACCAGCAACCTCCGCGGCACGCTGAACACCTTCCTCGGCGACGCCGGCAACGGCCACGGCGCGCAGGCGGGCACCCCCTTCGTCATAGGGGTCGCCGGGTCGGTCGCCGTCGGCAAGTCCACCGTGGCCCGCCTGCTCCAGGCCCTGCTCGCCCGCTGGCCCGAGCACCCGCGCGTGGAGCTGGTGACCACCGACGGCTTCCTGTACCCGATGAAGGAGCTCCAGCGGCGCGGCCTCACCTCCCGCAAGGGCTTCCCCGAGTCCTACGACCGCCGCGCGCTGACCCGCTTCGTCGCCGACATCAAGGCCGGCAAGGACGAGGTGCGGGCCCCGGTCTACTCGCACCTGATCTACGACATCGTGCCGGGCGAGGAGCTCGTCGTCCGCCGCCCGGACATCCTCATCGTCGAGGGCCTCAACGTGCTCCAGCCGGCGCTCCCCGGCACCGACGGCCGCACCCGCGTCGCCCTCGCCGACTACTTCGACTTCAGCGTGTACGTGGACGCCCGCCCGGAGGACATCGAGCGCTGGTACCTCAACCGCTTCCGGAAGCTGCGCGAGACCGCCTTCCAGAACCCCTTCTCGTACTTCCGCAAGTACACGCAGGTCTCCGAGGAGGAGGCCATGGAGTACGCGCAGACGATGTGGCGGACGATCAACCGGCCCAACCTGCTGGAGAACGTGGCGCCCACCCGGGGCCGCGCCACCCTCGTCGTGCGCAAGGGACCGGACCACAAGGTCCAGAAGCTGAGCCTGCGCAAGCTGTAGTGGCTAGGGTGCGGGGATGCTGCATCTGCGGATGATCACCCCGCGCCACCTCACCGAGCAGGTGGTGGAGCTGATCGACCGGACGGTCGGTACCACCCACCTGGTCGTCCTCACGGGCGCCGCCCGCGACCCGGAGGGCGACCTCGTGCTCTGCGACGTGGCGCGCGAGTCGGCCGACGAGCTGCTCCAGGAGATGCGCGCACTCGGCATCGACAGGACCGGTTCCATCGCCGTCGAGAACATCGACCTGTCGATCTCCACACGCGCCGACGACGCCGAGGAGGAGGCACCGGGCGAGGCCGCCGACGCGGTGGTGTGGGAGCAGCTCGCCGAAGCGACGCACGAGGAGTCCACCCTCACCATCACCTACGCCGCCTTCATGGTCCTGGCGACGATGATCGCGGCCTGCGGTGTCGTGCTCGACAACGCCGTGCTCATCGTGGGGGCGATGGCGGTCGGCCCCGAGTTCGGCCCGCTCGCCGGCATCTGCACCGGTCTGGTGCAGCGCCGACCTCGGCTCGCCTGGCGCTCGTTCGTCGCGCTGACGGTGGGTTTCACCGCGGCGATCGTGGCCACCACGGTCTTCAGCCTGGTCATGGACGGGCTGGGCCTCTTCCACGCGCACCTGCTGGAGAACGAACGGCCCAACACCAGCTTCATCTGGCAGCCCGACCCGTTCTCGTTCGTCGTGGCGCTGCTGGCCGGGGTGGCCGGCATGCTCTCGCTGACGTCCGCGAAGGCCGGCGCCCTGGTCGGCGTGGCGATCTCCGTCACGACCGTCCCGGCGGCCGCCAACGCCGCCGTGGCCCTCAGCTACGGCGACCTCGCCCAGATGTGGGGCTCCGGCATCCAGCTGGCGCTCAACCTGGGCGGCATCATCCTCTCGGGCACGCTCACCCTCGTCGCCTGGAAACTGCTGTGGCGCACCCAGCAGAACCGGATGATCCGGAAACCGGGTGCGCCACACAGGCCTGGCGGCGGAATCTAGGCCCGCGCAGGGGCTAGCCGAGCGCCGACTTCACGGCGTCCGCGAGCCGGCCTGCGACCGCGCGCGCCTGGTCGATGTCGGCGGCCTCGACCATCACCCGCACGAGCGGCTCCGTACCGGACGAACGCAGCAGCACCCGGCCGGTGGTGCCCAGCTCGCGCTCGGCGTCGGTCACCGCCACCGCCAGTTCGGCCGAGGTCGCCACCCGGGACTTGTCCACGTCGGGCACGTTGATCAGGACCTGCGGCAGCCGCTGCATGACGCCCGCCAGCTCGGCCAGGGACGTGCCGGTGGCCGCGACCCGCGCCGCCAGCAGCAGGCCGGTCAGGGTGCCGTCGCCGGTGGTCGCGTGGTCGAGGATGATCACGTGACCGGACTGCTCGCCGCCGAGCGCGTAGCCGTGCTCCTTCATCGACTCCAGCACGTACCGGTCGCCGACCCCGGTCTGGACGACCTGGATGCCCTCGCCCTCCATGGCCAGCTTGAAGCCCAGGTTGGACATGACCGTCCCGACCACGGTGTTCTCGCGCAGCTGGCCGGCCTCGCGCATGGCCAGCGCCAGCACCGCGAGGATCTGGTCGCCGTCGACCTCCGCGCCGCTGCCGTCCACGGCCAGGCAGCGGTCCGCGTCGCCGTCGTGCGCGATGCCCAAGTCGGCGCCGTGCTCGACCACGGCCGCCTTCAGCAGGCCGAGGTGGGTGGAGCCGCAGCCGTCGTTGATGTTCAGGCCGTCCGGCTCGGCGCCGATCGTGACGATCTCCGCGCCGGCCCGGGCGAACGCCTCGGGCGAGACGTAGGCGGCCGCGCCGTGCGCCTCGTCGAGGACGATCTTCAGGCCGTCGAGACGGTTGGGGAGGACGCCGATGAGGTGGGAGACGTACTTCTCGAAGCCCTCGGTGTAGTCCGAGACGCGGCCGACGCCGGCCCCGGTGGGCCGGTCCCAGGGGGCACCGGTGCGGTGCTCCTCGTAGACGGACTCGATGCGGTCCTCCAGCTCGTCGGCGAGCTTGTGGCCGCCGCGGGCGAAGAACTTGATGCCGTTGTCGGGCATGGCGTTGTGGCTGGCGGAGAGCATCACGCCGAGGTCGGCACCCAGCGCACCGGTGAGATACGCCACCGCCGGGGTGGGCAGCACACCGACGCGCAGGACGTCCACGCCCGCGCTCGCGAGGCCGGCCACGACCGCGGCCTCGAGGAATTCACCGGAGGCCCGGGGGTCCCGGCCGACCACGGCGGTCGCCCGGTGGCCTTCGAAGGTGCCCGCCTCGGCGAGTACGTGGGCAGCCGCCACGGAGAGGCCGAGCGCGAGCTCCGCCGTCAGATCCGCGTTGGCGACGCCGCGTACACCGTCCGTCCCGAAGAGTCGTCCCACTGTTGTCCTCCCGAGTTTGCGCTTCGCGTATGACCGCTTGTGTCAGGTATTTGCCGCTTGTGGCGGTAAACGAACCGCCCCGGCAGCACAGAGAGTGCTGCCGGGGCGGTTTCGTTGCAGAACAGCAGGCGCAGATTAACGCTTGCTGTACTGCGGAGCCTTACGGGCCTTCTTGAGACCGGCCTTCTTGCGCTCGACCGCACGGTCGTCGCGGGAGAGGAAGCCGGCCTTCTTCAGCGCCGGGCGGTTGTTGTCCACGTCCGCCTCGTTCAGCGCACGGGCCACGCCGAGGCGCAGGGCGCCGGCCTGGCCGGAGACGCCGCCACCCGAGATGCGGGCGATGACGTCGTAGCGGCCGTCGAGCTCCAGGAGCTTGAAGGGCTCGTTGACTTCCTGCTGGTGCACCTTGTTGGGGAAGTAGTCCTCAAGGGTGCGACCGTTGATCTTCCACTTGCCGGTGCCCGGAACGATCCGGACGCGGGCGATGGCGTTCTTGCGACGGCCCAGGCCGGCGGCCGGCTGGGGGTCACCGAAGCGACCGGCAAGGGACTCGGAGGTGTAGTCGCCCTCGACGACGACCTCGGACTCGGTGGTGTACTCCTCGACGCCCTCGAACTCGTCGACGGGGGTCTCGGCGGTGGTCTCGGCCACGATGCTCCTCAGAATTCTCTGTGTCTTAGGGGGTGGCCGGAACTACTGCGCGACCTGGGTGATCTCGAACGGCACCGGCTGCTGGGCAGCGTGGGGGTGCTGGTCGCCCGAGTAGACCTTCAGCTTCGAGAGCATCTGACGGCCCAGGGAGTTCTTCGGGAGCATGCCCTTGACGGCCTTCTCGACGGCCTTCTCCGGGTTGTTCGCCAGCAGGTCGTCGTAACGCACGGAGCGCAGACCGCCCGGGAAGCCGGAGTGGCGGTAGGCCATCTTCTGGGAGGCCTTGTTGCCGGACAGGTGCACCTTGTCGGCGTTGATGATGACGACGAAGTCACCCATGTCCATGTGGGGGGCGTAGGTCGGCTTGTGCTTGCCCTTCAGGAGGGCAGCGGCCTGGGTCGCCAGACGGCCGAGGACGACGTCCTGGGCGTCGATGACGAGCCACTGGCGCGAGATGTCGCCGGGCTTGGGGCTGAACGTACGCACGCGTATGCCTTCGCTTCTTCAGTGGTGGTATCCCACGGGCGCAAGCCCAGCGGGAAGGTCCTGACAGGGTCACCACGGACGATCACGACAGCCCACGTTCACATCAGGGACGCAACCCGAGTGAACGGCCACTGCTGGTCATCGGTCCGGTGGACCGGCGTAAGGCCCTTTCACGTGAGAATGAGAAAGCCAATACGCATAACAAACCAGCAGGATACCCAAGCAGACCCGTACGGGTCAAAACGCGGTCCGCGATGCCGATTCAGTCGGCGTCGCGGCGCACTCCGGTTCGGTCCTGGGTGGGGACCCCGCAGTTGTTACGGGCTCCAGAATAACCCGACCGGAGCGCAGTGCACGACGCGCCAGCAGAAACGCGAGCCCGCACAGGGTGGCGCAGTCCTTGAAGGCGCGCCGTTTGTGGGCCAGCTCCGAGGGCCACGGGACCAGGGCCAGCTGGGGTGTCAACGCCAGCCAGAACCAGGGCGAGCGGGGCATCGAGCCCGGCCGCACCGCCGAGGCCAGCAGCAGCGGCAGCACCACGAGCAGGTAGTGGTCGAAGGACGGCCGCGACACCAGGAATGCGGCGAGCATCACCATGCAGGCCGTCTCCACGAGACGCAGCTCACCCCCGTCGCCGTCCGCCGCGGTACGCCGCCACCGCACCCAGGCCGCCCACAGCCCGGCCGCGGCACCCGCGAAGGCCACCAGCACCGCCACCGCCTGCGGCACCCCCAGCCGCGGCAGCACCGCTATCGGCGAGGCGTCCCAGGGCAGCGCGTACGCGTCCTGCCCCTGGAGCAGGAACGGCAGGGTCTTGGTGAAGAACAGCGTCGGGTTCGGCATCAGCAGCGCCCCGGCCAGCGAGATCGCCAGCGGCACCAGCACCGCCGCCGCCAGCCCCCGCCACCGGCGGGCGAACAGGAAGAGCAGCCCCACCGGCACCAGCATCGGCTTGCAGGCGATGGCCAGCCCGACCACCAGCCCGGCCCTCCCCCACGCCCCCCGGTGCGCGAGCAGCAGCGCCACGGGCAGCGCGGCCGCCGAGACGGCCGTCCAGTTGCCGATCAGCACCAGGTTCACCCACGGCTTATAGGCGAGGGCGAACACGGTGAGAGCGCCCACCGCGAAGCGCGAGCGCAGCGGCACCGAGAACAGCCGCAGAGCGGCCAGCCAGCCGATGCCCAGCAGCCCGGACATCCCGACCGGCAGGATCCAGCGCAGCACCCCCCGCGGCACCAGCGCCTCCGGCACCGCCATGAGCACCGCGCTGGGCAGGTAGAGGAAGCGCTTGTCCTCGTACGGCGACCCGCCCTCCAGCAGCGTCTGCGCCGCCTTGACGACGAAGGCGTTGTCCGAGCCCCAGTTCGCCCGCAGGCTCGTGGAGACGCAGATCCCGAGGAGCACCGCCAGGGAGACCACCCACCAGGACCGCGGGGCCGGCCGCAGCAGCCAGCCGACCAGCCGGTCCCCCGGGGCCAGGGCCTCCCACCTCATGAGCCAGATGCCAGGCCTCAGGCCCACGACGCCCCTCCCTCACCGCTAGCGCTTGCGTTCGACCCTGCGTTCGTCCCAGACGGGCTCCTGAGTCTCCCGCACAACACCGTCCGAACCGAAGACCAGGTAACGGTCAAATGTGCGCGCGAACCAGCGGTCGTGCGTCACGCACAGCACCGTCCCGTCGTAGGACTCCAGGCCGTCCTGGAGGGCCTCCGCGGACTCCAGGTCCAGGTTGTCCGTGGGCTCGTCCAGCAGCAGCGCCGTGGTACCCGCGAGCTCCAGCAGCAGGATCTGGAAGCGCGCCTGCTGGCCGCCCGAGAGCTTCTCGAAGGGCTGCTCGGCCTGGCGCTCCAGCTCGTAGCGGCGCAGGGCCCCCATCGCCTGCCCCAGGGGCTTGGCCGCCTCCGTCCACAGGATCTCCACGAGGGTGCGGCCGAACAGCTCCGGATGGGCGTGGGTCTGCGCGAAATGGCCGGGAACCACCCGTGCGCCCAGCTTCCAGTCACCGGTGTGCTTGACGTCCTCGCCCGCCAGCAGCCGCAGGAAGTGCGACTTGCCCGAGCCGTTCGAGCCGAGCACCGCGACCCGCTCCCCGTAGAAGACCTCCAGGGAGAACGGCTTCATCAGCCCGGTGAGCTCCAGGTTCTCCACGGTCAGCGCGCGCACGCCGGTCCGGCCGCCCTTGAGCCGCATCTTGATGTCCTGCTCGCGCGGCGGCTCCGGCGGCGGGCCGGCCTCCTCGAACTTCTGGAAACGGGTCTGCATCGCCCGGTAGCGCGAGGCCATGTCGGGGCTGCTCGCGGCCTGGTTGCGCAGCCGCAGCACCAGGGCCTTGAGGCGGGCGTGCTCCTCGTCCCAGCGCCGCTTGAGCTCCTCGAAGCGGGCGAAGCGCTCCTTGCGGGCCTCGTGGTACGTGCCGAAGCCCGCGCCGTGCACCCACACGTCGGAGCCCGTCGGGCCGGCCTCCAGGCTGATGATCTTCTCGGCGGCCTGCGTCAGCAGCTCGCGGTCGTGGGAGACGAACAGGACCGTCTTGCGGGTCGCCCGCAGCTGCTCCTCCAGCCACCGCTTGCCCGGGACGTCGAGGTAGTTGTCCGGCTCGTCGAGCAGCAGCACCTCGTCCGGCCCGCGCAGCAGCGCCTCCAGCACGAGCCGCTTCTGCTCACCGCCGGAGAGCGTGCGCACCTCGCGGAACTGCGCGGAGTCGTACGGGATGGCCAGCGCGGCCATCGTGCAGACGTCCCACAGGGTCTCCGCCTCGTAACCCTGGACGTCGGCCCAGTCGCTGAGGGCCTGGGCGTAGGCCATCTGCGCGGCTTCGTCGTCCACCGTCATGATCAGGTGCTCGGCGCGGTCCACGGCCTTCGCGGCCTCCCGGATCCGCGGCTGGGACACCGAGACCAGCAGGTCCCGTACGGTCGTCTCGTCGCGTACGGAGCCCACGAACTGGGACATCACGCCGAGGCCGCCGCTGATGGACACGCCGCCGCCGTGCGGCTGCAGCTCGCCCGAAATCAGCTTAAGCAGGGTGGTTTTGCCGGCGCCGTTCGCCCCGACCAGGGCGACCACCGCCCCCTCCCCCACGCGGAAGGAGACGTCGGGGAGCAGTACCCGCCCGTCGGGAAGGTAGTACTCCAGGTGGCTGGCTTCGAGATGTCCCATGCCGGGCATTGTCCAGGTCGGCGCGCGATCCGCCCAAACGGTTCGGCGGCGGCTCAGCAGCAGCCGGCGCCCGGCAGGGTGCGCATGTTGCGCGCCTCCCTGCTGCGGGCGGCCAGCAGCTCGTCGGCCGGGTAGCCGACCTCCTCCAGGGTCAGCCCGTGGGGCTTGACCACGTGCACCGAGGAGTCCCGTACGCCGGCGGCCAGCACCTTGCCGGGCCAGTCCGTGGGCCGGTGGCCGTCCCCGACGTGCAGCAGGGCGCCCACCAGGGAACGGACCATGTTGTGGCAGAAGGCGTCGGCGCGGACGGTCGCGGTGATGACGCCGTCCTCGGCGCGCTCCCAGCCGAGCTGCTGAAGCGTACGGATCGTCGTGGCACCCTCACGCTTCTTGCAGTACGCGGCGAAGTCGTGCTCGCCCAGCAGCGCGGCGGAGGCCTCGTTCATGGCGTCCACGTCGAGGGGCCACTGGTGCCAGAGGACGTGGCCGCGGCGCAGCGGGTCCACGCCGCCCTGGTGGTCGCCCACGCGGTAGGCGTAGCGGCGCCAGACGGCCGAGAAGCGCGCGTTGAAGCCCTCGGGGGCCTCGGCGACCTTCCACACCCGTACGTCGTGCGGCAGCCGGCCGGCGAGGCGCCGCAGCAGCTTGTCGTGGTGCTCGGCCCACACCTCCTCGGCGAGGTCGAACTGCGCGACCTGTCCGCGGGCGTGCACGCCGGCGTCCGTCCGCCCGGCCACCGTCAGCTCGACCGGCTCCCGCAGTCGCATCACGGTCTGCAGGGCGCTCTCCAGCTCGCCCTGGACGGTCCGCAGCGTGCGCTGCTTCGCCCAGCCGGAGAAGTCCTTGCCGTCGTAGCTCAGGTCCAGCCGCACCCGGACGTGCCCGGGCTCCACCTCGTCACTCACGTGACCGATCCTCTCAGAATCACCCATATGCAGAACGGGCCCGCCCCGGGAGGGGGCGGGCCCGTTCAGAGCCGATCAAGCAAGCTCGATCCCGTAGCGGGATCAGGCCTCCTTGGTCTCCTCGGCGGGGGTCTCGACAGCCTCCGCCTCCTTGACCGCGCGCTTGGTGGCGGCCTCGGCCTCACCGGTGGCCTGCTGGGCGACCGTGAGGGCCTCGACCAGCTCGATCACGGCCATCGGGGCGTTGTCGCCACGACGGTTGCCGATCTTGGTGATGCGCGTGTAACCACCGGGGCGGTTCTCGTAGCGCGGGGCGATCTCGGTGAACAGCGTGTGCACGATGCTCTTGTCCGTGATCGTCTGCAGCACCAGGCGACGGTTGTGGATGTCGCCCTTCTTGGCCTTGGTGACCAGACGCTCGGCGTAGGGACGCAGGCGGCGGGCCTTGGCCTCGGTGGTGGTGATGCGGCCGTGCTCGAAGAGCGCCTTCGCGAGGTTCGCGAGCAGGTGCTTCTCGTGCGCGGCGGAGCCGCCCAGGCGGGCACCCTTTGCGGGACGCGGCATTGTTACTCCTTCAAATCTGCACCGGCCGTGTCAGGTACCGGAGTCAGTTCCCTCAGGCGGTCGCGAGAGGGGGGTGCGGGGGGCGCGAGCCCCCCGCAAGCTTTCTCAGTACTGCTCGGTCTCGACGAAACCGGCGTCCGCGTCGTCGTCGGCGCCGAAGGCGTCGGCGGCGGCGGTCGGGTCGAATCCGGGCGGGCTGTCCTTGAGGGCCAGGCCCATGCCGGCCAGCTTCGCCTTGACCTCGTCGATCGACTTCGCACCGAAGTTGCGGATGTCGAGCAGGTCGGCCTCGGAGCGGGCGACGAGCTCACCCACGGAGTGGATGCCCTCGCGCTTGAGGCAGTTGTACGACCGGACGGTGAGCTCGAGCTCCTCGATCGGCAGCGCCAGGTCGGCGGCCAGGGCGGCGTCCGTCGGGGACGGGCCCATGTCGATGCCCTCGGCATCGATGTTGAGCTCGCGGGCCAGACCGAACAGCTCGACCAGGGTCTTGCCGGCGGACGCCATGGCGTCACGCGGGCGCATGGCCTGCTTGGTCTCGACGTCGACGATCAGCTTGTCGAAGTCGGTGCGCTGCTCGACTCGGGTCGCCTCGACCTTGTAGGTGACCTTGAGGACCGGGCTGTAGATGGAGTCGACCGGGATGCGGCCGATCTCCTGGCCCAGCTGCTTGTTCTGGACGGCGGAGACGTAGCCGCGACCGCGCTCGACGGTCAGCTCCATCTCCAGCTTGCCCTTGCCGTTGAGCGTGGCGAGGACGAGGTCCGGGTTGTGCACCTCGACACCGGCCGGGGGCGCGATGTCGGCAGCGGTGACCAGGCCGGGGCCCTGCTTGCGCAGGTACATCACGACCGGCTCGTCGTGCTCCGAGGAGACGACCAGCTGCTTGATGTTGAGGATGATGTCCGTGACGTCTTCCTTGACGCCCGGCACGGTGGTGAACTCGTGCAGGACGCCGTCCACGCGGATGCTGGTGACAGCGGCACCCGGGATGGAGGACAGGAGGGTACGGCGCAGGGAGTTGCCGAGGGTGTAACCGAAGCCCGGCTCCAGCGGCTCGATCACGAACCGCGAGCGGTACTCGTCAACGACCTCTTCGGTCAGCGACGGACGCTGAGCGATAAGCATGTCTGTGTTCCTTCATTCGTGGACGCCCACTATTTGACGCCCGACGGGAGGCCGTACCGGGGGTACGGCTACTGCAAGGGTACGGGCGGTACGTCCCCCGAAGGGGTCGTACCGCCCGGACACTCAAGAACGCACAGGTGCGTCCGCTGCGTCAGACGCGGCGGCGCTTCGGCGGGCGGCAGCCGTTGTGCGGGGTGGGGGTGACGTCCTGGATCGAGCCGACCTCGAGGCCGGTGGCCTGGAGGGAGCGGATCGCGGTCTCACGGCCGGAGCCGGGACCCTTGACGAAGACGTCGACCTTGCGCATGCCGTGCTCCTGCGCGCGGCGGGCGGCCGACTCGGCGGCCATCTGCGCGGCGAAGGGGGTGGACTTGCGCGAGCCCTTGAAGCCGACGTGGCCGGCGGAGGCCCAGGAGATCACGTTGCCGGACGGGTCCGTGATCGAAACGATGGTGTTGTTGAACGTGCTCTTGATGTGGGCGTGCCCGTGAGCGACGTTCTTCTTTTCCTTGCGGCGCACCTTCTTGGCAGCGCCCTGACGACCCTTGGGGGGCATCTAAATCTCCTACGGGAGGTGGTCGGTCCTACAGCGCAAGACCGCTGAACAGGACTACTTCTTGCCCGGCTTCTTCTTACCGGCGATCGCGCGACGCGGGCCCTTGCGGGTACGCGCGTTCGTGCTGGTGCGCTGACCGTGCACCGGGAGGCCGCGACGGTGGCGGATGCCCTGGTAGCACTGGATCTCGATCTTGCGACGGATGTCGCCCTGGATCTCGCGGCGGAGGTCACCCTCGGTACGGAGGTTGGCGTCCACGTACTCGCGGATCTTGACGAGGTCCTCTTCGGCCAGGTCACGAACGCGGGTGTTCGGGTTCACGCCGGTGGAGGCGAGGATCTCCTTGGACCGGGTGCGCCCGATACCGAAGACGTAGGTGAGTGCGATCTCCACACGCTTTTCGCGCGGGATGTCAACACCGGAAACGCGTGCCATTCAATGGCTCCTGTGTGTTCGGGGGTCTTCCACAGAACCGATCCCGACCGCCGACCACCCGAGTGGGTGATGGTACGTCCGGGTCCCCGGCCCCCGCCGGAGGTGCCGCCGGCCCGTTGCGGGGCTGGGCGGGTTCTGCGTATGTACGTTTTCTTACGTCGCGCGAAGAACTGCGTTAAGGCAGGTCGGTCGGCGTGCGTCAGCCCTGGCGCTGCTTGTGGCGCAGGTTGTCGCAGATGACCATGACCCGGCCGTGACGGCGGATCACCTTGCACTTGTCGCAGATCTTCTTGACGCTCGGCTTGACCTTCATGTTGGTGAGGTTCTCCGGGTCAGTGCCACCACCCGCACCGGGACGGACGCCCAGGCAGGAGTGAGAGCAAGATCTACTTGTATCGGTAGACGATCCGGCCACGCGTCAGGTCGTAGGGAGAGAGCTCCACAACGACCCGGTCATCGGGCAGGATGCGGATGTAGTGCATGCGCATCTTCCCGCTGATGTGCGCGAGGACCTTGTGACCGTTCTGGAGTTCCACCTTGAACATGGCGTTCGGGAGGGACTCGATCACGGTGCCCTCGATCTCGATGGCACCTTGCTTCTTGGCCACGCTTCGCCTTTCGAATCGGCTACCTTGATCGGCCTCGCGCCCCATGCGGACATGGGAGTGCACGAGAGCCGACGAGTCAGTCTACGTCAGGGCACCCAGAAAGACGAATCCGGAAAGTTTGCCCCAGAGTCTAGATCATTAACCGAGGGGGTCCGGGGCCGTGGTGACCCCGTACTCCGCCAGCTTCGCCTTGCCGCAGTCCGGGCTGGTCAGGACGATCGGACCGGCCTCCGTCAGCGCGATGGAGTGCTCCCAGTGCGAGGACCAGGTGCCGTCCGTGGTGATGACCGTCCAGTCGTCCGAAAGGACCTCCGTCTGGGCGGTGCCCAGGGAGACCATCGGCTCGATCGCCAGGCAGACGCCCGGGACCAGCTTGATCCCCTTGCCCCGCTTCCGCGAGACGTAGTTCAGCAGGTGGGGGTCCATGTGCATCTCGGACCCGATGCCGTGGCCGCCGTAGTCCTCGATGATGCCGAACTTGCCGCGGCTGTGCTCACCGGTGGCGGGGCGGGGCTGGCGCTTGATGTACGTCTCGATCGCCTTGGAGATGTCGACGAGGCGGTTGCCCAGCTTCATGGCGGCGATGCCGGCCCACATCGACTCCTCCGTCACCCGGGAGAGCTCCACGAGCTCGGGCGCGTGGCCGGTGCCGACGAAGGCGGTGTACGCCGCGTCGCCGTGCCAGCCGTCGACGATGGCGCCGGCATCGATCGAGATGATGTCGCCGTCCTTGAGGACGGTCTTGTCGTCCGGGATGCCGTGGACGACGACCTCGTTCACCGAGGTGCAGATCGTCGCGGGGAAGCCTCCGTAGCCGAGGAAGTTCGACTTGGCCCCGGCGTCCGCGATGACCTTGCGGGCCACCATGTCCAGATCCCGCGTCGTGGCGCCCGGCACGGCCGCCTCACGGGTCGCCGCATGGATCGCGGCGACGACCAACCCCGCCTCGCGCATCTTCGCGATCTGCTCGGGGGTCTTGATCTGCACCATAGGGGCGTGCCTTCCAGCTTCGAAACGGGTCTTCTCAACAGTACGGCCGCGATGCCCTGGGGACACCGCGGCCGTACCTGTACTACTGGGGGACTACTTCTGCAGGGCGTCCATGGCGCGCTTCGTGACGTCCGCGACCTCACCGAGGGCCGGAATGGTCACCAGCAGGCCCTGGGCCTTGTAGTAGTCGATGATCGGCTCGGTCTGCGTGTGGTAGACCTCCAGCCGGTTGCGCACCGTGGCCTCGGAGTCGTCACCGCGCTGGTAGAGCTCGCCACCGCAGTGGTCGCAGACGCCCTCGGTCTTCGGGGCGGCGTACACGACGTGGAAGACGTGCGCGGACTCGTTGCGGCAGACGCGGCGGCCGGCGATGCGCTTGACGACCTCGTCCTCCTCGACCTCCAGGTCGAGGACGGCGTCGAGCTTCATGCCCGACTCCTGGAGCATCACGTCGAGGGCCTCGGCCTGCGAGACGTTGCGCGGGAAACCGTCGAGCAGGAAGCCGCCCGCGGCGTCGGGCTGCTCCATCCGGTCCTTCGCCATACCGATGGTGATCTCGTCCGGGACGAGGTCGCCGGCGTCCATGAACGCCTTGGCGCGCAGGCCCAGCTCGGTGCCCTGACTGATGTTGGCCCGGAACAGGTCGCCCGTGGAGATGTGCGGGATCGACAGGTTCTTGGCAAGGAACGCGGCCTGCGTTCCCTTGCCCGCACCGGGCGGTCCGACGAGGACGATTCGCATCAGCGGAGGAACCCTTCGTAGTTGCGCTGCTGGAGCTGGCTCTCGATCTGCTTCACGGTTTCCAGACCCACACCCACGATGATCAGGATGCTCGTCCCGCCGAACGGGAAGTTCTGGTTCGCTCCGAAGCCGGCCAACGCCATCGTCGGCACAAGAGCGATGAGACCCAGGTACAGCGACCCCGGCCAGGTGATCCGGTTGAGCACGTAGCTCAGGTACTCAGCGGTGGGTCGACCGGCGCGGATACCCGGGATGAACCCACCATACTTCTTCATGTTGTCTGCAACTTCCTCGGGGTTGAACGAGATCGCCACGTAGAAGAACGCGAAGAAAACGATCAGGAGGAAGTAGACCGCGATGTAGTACGGGTGGTCGCCCTTGACGAAGTGCTTCTGGATCCAGGTGGCCCAGCCCGCGGTGGACCCGCTGAACTGCACGACGAGCGCCGGGATGTAGAGCAGCGACGAGGCGAAGATGACGGGGATGATGCCCGCCTGGTTCACCTTGAGCGGGATGTAGGTGGAGGTCCCGCCGTAGGCGCGGCGGCCGATCATGCGCTTCGCGTACTGGACCGGGATCCGGCGCTGCGCCTGCTCGACGAAGACCACCAGGCCGACCATCGCGAGGCCGACCAGCATGACGACGCCGAACTCGACCCAGCCGTCGGCGATCTTGCCCTGGAGCTTGATCTGCCACAGGGCGCCGATGAAGCCGGCGGCGATCGAGATGAACATGAGGATCGACATGCCGTTGCCGATGCCGCGGTCGGTGATGAGCTCACCGAGCCACATGACGACGCAGGTACCGGCGGTCATGGTGACCACCATGACGACCGTGGTGAAGATCGACCGGTCGGGAACGATCTGGCTGGCGACCTGGCATCCCTGGAACAGGGCGCCCGTCCGGGCGGTGGCGACGAGGCCGGTGCCCTGGAGGATCGCGAGCGCGACCGTCAGATAGCGCGTGTACTGAGTGATCTTCGCCGTGCCGGACTGGCCCTCTTTCTTGAGGGTCTCCAGCTTCGGGATGACCACGGTCAGCAGCTGCAGAATGATGCTCGCCGTGATGTACGGCATGATGCCGAGCGCAAAGATCGTGATCTGCAGCAGCGCGCCACCGCTGAACATGTTGACGAGGCCGAACAGACCATTGCTGCTTCCGGCCTGTTCGACGCAGATCTGTACGTTCTTGTAGCTCACGCCGGGAACGGGGACATGTGACCCGAGCCGGAACAGCACGATGATGCCGAGCGTGAAGAGCAGCTTCTTGCGCAGGTCGGGCGTCTTGAACGCCCGGGCGAACGCGGTGAGCACGGTGCCTCCTGCGACCCCCGCGCTACTGCGTCAGAGGTGACGGTCTGAGGGATCGACGTATACGACAAAGCAATGGTGCACGCCACCTTACCGGCGAGTGTGCCCCCCGTGGAACGACCAACCGGGGATGCCCCATATGTGAGGCATCCCCGGTCGGGTTTTGAGCTATTCAGCCACTGAAATCGTCTTAGACGAGCTCGGTGACGGTGCCGCCGGCAGCGGCAATCTTCTCCTTGGCGGAGGCGGAAACGGCGTCAACCGAAACCTGCAGCGCCACGGAGAGCTCGCCCTGGCCCAGGACCTTGACGAGGCTGTTCTTGCGAACCGCGCCCTTGGCAACCAGGTCGGCCACCGTGACTTCTCCACCCTCGGGGTAGAGAGCACTGAGCTTGTCCAGGTTGACGACCTGGAACTCGGTGCGGAACGGGTTCTTGAAGCCCTTGAGCTTCGGCAGGCGCATGTGGAGGGGCATCTGCCCACCCTCGAAGCGCTGCGGGATCTGGTAGCGGGCCTTCTGGCCCTTCGTACCACGACCGGCCGTCTTACCCTTCGACGCCTCACCACGACCGACACGGGTCTTCGCGGTCTTGGCACCGGGGGCGGGACGGAGGTTGTGGGCCTTCAGCGGGCTGTTCTCAGCCATGATTAGTCAACCTCCTCAACCGTCACGAGGTGGCGGACGGTGTGCACCATTCCGCGGAACTCGGGGCGGTCCTCCTTGACGACGACGTCGTTCAGGCGCTTGAGCCCGAGCGAACGCAGCGTGTCGCGGTGGTTCTGCTTGCTGCCGATGTACGACTTCGTCTGCGTGATCTTGAGGCGGGCCATCAGACACCCGCCCCGGCACGTGCACGAAGGAGAGCCGCGGGGGCGACGTCCTCGAGCGGCAGACCACGGCGAGCCGCGATCTCCTCGGGACGCTGCAGACCCTTGAGGGCCTCCACGGTCGCGTGCACGATGTTGATCGCGTTGTCGGAGCCGAGCGACTTCGACAGGATGTCGTGAACGCCGGCGCACTCCAGAACGGCGCGCACCGGGCCACCGGCGATAACACCGGTACCGGGGGAAGCAGGCTTCAGCAGGACAACGCCGGCCGCCTTCTCGCCCTGGATCGGGTGCGGGATGGTGCCCTGGATGCGGGGAACCTTGAAGAAGTTCTTCTTGGCTTCCTCGACGCCCTTGGCGATGGCCGCGGGAACTTCCTTGGCCTTGCCGTAACCGACACCTACGGTGCCGTCACCGTCACCCACCACGACGAGCGCGGTGAAGCTGAAGCGACGACCACCCTTGACAACCTTGGCGACACGGTTGATCGCGACAACGCGCTCAACGTAAGCGGTCTTCTCGGCGGCAGCGCCACCGTCGCGACCCTTCCGGTCCCGCCGCTCGCCGCCACCGGCACCGCTTCCGCGGCGCTGGGGTCCAGCCATTGGATTACCTCTCTCTGTTACGTCCGTGAGTCCCGGAACCGGGGCTTAGAACTTCAGCCCGGCTTCGCGGGCGGCGTCAGCCAGAGCGGCAATGCGCCCGGCGTATCGGTTGCCACCGCGGTCAAAGACGACGGTCTCGACACCCGCGGCCTTGGCACGCTCGGCGACGAGCGCGCCGACGGCCTGGGCCTGGGCGCTCTTGTCGCCTTCGCCACCGCGGATCGAAGCGTCCAGGGTCGACGCCGACGCCAGGGTGTGGCCCTGGAGGTCGTCGATGACCTGAGCAACGATGTTGCGGTTGGAACGCGTCACGACGAGGCGCGGACGCTCCGCCGTACCCGAGACGTTCTTGCGGATGCGGATGTGGCGGCGAGCCTTGGCAGCGCGCTTGTACGCGTCGCCCTTGGCGATCTTCACACCGTATGCCATGGCTACTTACCAGCCTTTCCGACCTTGCGGCGGATGACCTCGCCGGCGTACTTGACACCCTTGGCCTTGTACGGGTCGGGCTTCCGCAGCTTGCGGATGTTGGCGGCGACCTCGCCGACCTTCTGCTTGTCGATGCCCTCGACCGAGAACTTGGTCGGCGACTCGACCTTGAAGGAGATGCCCTCGGGCGCCTCCACCAGGATCGGGTGGCTGTAGCCGAGCTGGAACTCCAGGTCGGAGCCCTTCGCGGCCACGCGGTAACCGACACCGCTGATCTCGAGAGCCTTGACGTATCCCGTGGTCACACCGGTGATCATGTTCGCCACCAGCGTGCGGGACAGGCCGTGCAGGGCCTTGTTCTGACGCTCGTCGTTCGGACGGGTGACGTTCAGAACGCCGTCCTCGTCCTTGACAACTGCGATGGGCGCCTTAACGGTGTGCGCGAGGGAACCCTTGGGGCCCTTCACGTTGACCGTCTGGCCATCGATGGTGACGTCCACACCGGCGGGAACCTGGATGGGGAGCTTGCCGATTCGCGACATTGCTTTTCCTCCGTTCCCGACTACCAGACGTAGGCGAGGACTTCCCCACCTACGCCCTTCTTGCCTGCCTGCTGGCCGGTCAGGAGACCGTGGGACGTGGAGATGATCGCCACGCCCAGGCCGCCGAGGACCTTCGGCAGGTTGGTGGACTTCGCGTACACGCGCAGACCGGGCTTCGAGATCCGCTTGATGCCCGCGATGGAGCGCTCACGGTTCGGCCCGAACTTCAGCTCGAGGACGAGGTTCTTGCCGACCTCGGCGTCCTCGACCTTCCAGCCGGTGATGAAACCCTCCTGCTTGAGGATCTCCGCGATGTGCGACTTGATCTTGCTGTGCGGCATCACGACGGTGTCGTGGTACGCCGAGTTAGCGTTACGCAGACGCGTGAGCATGTCTGCGATGGGGTCAGTCATGGTCATGAAGTGGCCTTCGGCCTCTCTCGCCGGGGTTTCCTGTATGCGCCATCCCTCTCCCCACTCAGTGGCGGGACGGGTGCGGCACGGGGACCTACGGCGTAGTAAGTCGATAGGGCGGCGGACGCCCAACCACACAAGCCTAAGGCATGCGCGGCTGGGCACCCACCGTCCAGATGCTTACCGAGAGTGCCTGGAAACGCCCAAGTCCTTGCGGACGAGGGTGATTACCAGGAGCTCTTGGTCACGCCCGGCAGCTCGCCACGGTGAGCCATCTCACGGAGGCACACGCGGCAGAGGCCGAACTTGCGGTACACGGAGTGGGGGCGACCGCAGCGCTGGCAGCGGGTGTACGCACGCACACCGAACTTGGGCTTACGGGCAGCCTTCGCGATGAGAGCCTTCTTCGCCATCTCGCTTACGCCTCCTTGAAGGGGAAGCCGAGGTGACGAAGGAGCGCGCGGCCCTCAGCGTCGTTGGTCGCCGTGGTGACCACGGTGATGTCCATACCCCGGGTACGGTCGATCTTGTCCTGGTCGATCTCGTGGAACATGACCTGCTCCGTGAGACCGAAGGTGTAGTTGCCACGGCCGTCGAACTGCTTCGGCGACAGACCACGGAAGTCACGGATACGCGGCAGCGCGAGCGACAGCGTACGGTCCAGGAACTCCCACATACGGTCACCACGGAGGGTGACGTGGCAGCCGATCGGCTGACCCTCGCGCAGCTTGAACTGCGCGATGGACTTGCGGGCCTTCGTGACGGCCGGCTTCTGACCGGTGATCGTCGTCAGGTCGCGGATGGCACCGTCGATCAGCTTCGAGTCACGGGCGGCGTCGCCGACACCCATGTTCACGACGATCTTGACGAGGCCGGGGATCTGCATGACGTTCTCGTAGGAGAACTCCTCACGCAGCTTGCCCGCGATCTCCTCGCGGTACTTCGTCTTCAGACGCGGAGTGGTAGCCATCAGATGTCCTCACCCGTGCGCTTGGCAACGCGGATCTTGTTGCCCTCGTCGTCGAAGCGGTAACCGACGCGGGTGACGACCTTCTTGCCGTCCTTCTCCACGACCAGCTGGACGTTGGACACGTGGACCGGAGCCTCGGTGATCACGATGCCACCGGCCTGGTTCTGGCCGGCCTTGGTGTGCTTCTTGACCCGGTTGACACCCTCGACCAGGACGCGGTTCTCGGCGGGGAAGGCGACGATGACCTTGCCCTGCTTGCCCTTGTCCTTACCGGTGATGACCTGTACCAGGTCGCCCTTCTTGATCTTCATGCTTACAGCACCTCCGGCGCGAGCGAGATGATCTTCATGAACTTCTTCTCGCGCAGCTCACGGCCGACGGGGCCGAAGATACGGGTGCCGCGAGGGTCGCCGTCGTTCTTCAGAATGACGGCGGCGTTCTCGTCGAAGCGGATGTACGAGCCGTCCTGGCGGCGGCGCTCCTTGACGGTGCGAACGATGACCGCCTTGACGACGTCACCCTTCTTCACGTTGCCACCGGGGATCGCGTCCTTGACGGTGGCGACGATGACGTCACCGATGCCCGCGTAGCGGCGACCGGAGCCACCGAGAACACGGATGCAAAGGATCTCCTTGGCACCAGTGTTGTCGGCGACACGCAGTCGCGACTCCTGCTGGATCACGTCTATCTCCTGTTTGTCTGCCGGTTCCCGGCCGGGGCTTCACTGCGACGAGCGGAGCCCCGGCCGAGCCTGGCGGAACGAACCTAAGGGAAACCCCTCAGGTGCTTACTTGGCCTTCTCGAGGATCTCGACGATGCGCCAGCGCTTGCTCGCCGACAGCGGACGCGTCTCCATGATGAGGACGCGGTCGCCGACGCCGGCAGCGTTCTGCTCGTCGTGAGCCTTGAGCTTGTTCGTACGGCGGATGACCTTGCCGTACAGCGCGTGCTTGACGCGGTCCTCGACGGCGACGACGACGGTCTTGTCCATCTTGTCGCTGACGACCAGACCCTCACGGGTCTTGCGGAAGCCGCGCTCGGTCTTCTCAGTCACGTTGTTCTCGCTCATCAGGCGTTCTCCACCGTCTCGATACCGAGCTCACGCTCGTGCATCAGGGTGTAGATGCGAGCGATGTCCTTACGGACGGACTTGAGCCGGCCGTTGTTCTCCAGCTGGCCGGTGGCCGCCTGGAAGCGGAGCTTGAACAGCTCCTCCTTGGCCTCGCGCAGCTTGGCAACGAGCTCCTCGTTGCCGAGCTCGCGGAGCTCGGACGCCTTGGTTCCCGTCGCCATCACGACTCACCTGCCTCGCGCTTGACGATCCGGCACTTCATCGGCAGCTTGTGGGCCGCACGAGTGAGGGCCTCACGCGCAATCTTTTCGTTCGGGTAGGACAGCTCGAACATGACCCGGCCCGGGTGCACGTTCGCGATCCACCACTCCGGGGAACCCTTACCGGAACCCATGCGGGTCTCGGCAGGCTTCTTCGTCAGCGGACGGTCCGGGTAGATGTTGATCCAGACCTTGCCGCCACGCTTGATGTGGCGGGTCATCGCGATACGAGCCGCCTCGATCTGGCGGTTCGTCACGTAGGCGGGGGTGAGCGCCTGGATGCCGTACTCGCCGAACGAGACCTCAGTACCGCCCTTGGCCATACCGCGGCGCTTCGGGTGGTGCTGCTTGCGGTGCTTGACCCTACGAGGGATCAGCATGTCGGTCAGGCCTCCGTTCCGGTGCTCTCAGCCGGAGCGGCGGCGGGAGCGTCGGCCTTGGGGGCCTCGGCACCAGCAGCCTGCTGCGGCTTGCGGCCACCACGGCCGCCGCGCTCGCCACCACGGCCACCACGGCCGGCGGGACGGTCGCCAGCGCCGGCACCACGGGCCGGGCGGTTACCCGCACGGGCCGCAGCGTTCTCGGCGCGAACCTCGGCGATGTTCTTGACGTCGCCCTTGTAGATCCAGACCTTCACGCCGATCCGGCCGAAGGTGGTCTTGGCCTCGAAGAAGCCGTAGTCCACGTTCGCGCGCAGCGTGTGCAGCGGCACACGACCCTCGCGGTAGAACTCGGAGCGGGACATCTCGGCGCCGCCGAGACGGCCGCCACACTGGATCTTGATGCCCTTGGCGCCGGCCTTCATCGTGCCCTGCATGCTCTTGCGCATGGCACGACGGAAGGAGACGCGGGAGGAGAGCTGCTCGGCAACGGCCTGGGCAACCAGCTGAGCGTCGAGCTCGGGGTTCTTGACCTCGAGGATGTTCAGCTGGACCTGCTTGCCCGTGAGCTTCTCGAGGTCACCGCGGATGCGGTCGGCCTCGGCGCCACGGCGGCCGATGACGATGCCCGGACGAGCGGTGTGGATGTCCACACGCACGCGGTCACGGGTGCGCTCGATCTCAACCTTCGAGATGCCGGCGCGCTCCATGCCGGACGTCATCATCCGACGGATGGCGACGTCTTCCTTGACGTAGTCCTTGTACAGCTTGTCGGCGTACCAACGCGACTTGAAGTCGGTGGTGATGCCGAGCCGGAACCCGTGCGGGTTTACCTTCTGGCCCATTACCGGGAACCTTCCTTGCTGCTGACGACCACGGTGATGTGGCTGGTCCGCTTGCGGATCCGGTAGGCACGGCCCTGGGCACGCGGACGGAACCGCTTCAGGGTCGGGCCCTCGTCCACGTACGCCTCGCTGATGACCAGCGTGGAGGCGTCCGGGTGGTTGTAGTTGTGTGCGGCGTTGGCAATGGCGCTGTCCAGCACCTTGCCGACCGGCACGCTCGCGGCCTGCGGGGCGAAACGCAGGACCGCCTGAGCCTCCGTGGCATCCATGCCACGGATAAGGTCCACCACGCGGCGGGCCTTCATGGGCGTGACGCGGATGTACCGCGCCTGGGCCCTGGCTTCCATGGTTGTCCCTTCGGTGTAAGTCATAGTCGTAACCACCCCGCCTTTAGCGGCGCTTCGACTTCCGGTCGTCCTTGACGTGGCCGCGGAAGGTGCGAGTCGGCGAGAACTCGCCGAGCTTGTGGCCGACCATCGACTCGGTGACGAACACCGGGACGTGGGTCTTGCCGTTGTGCACCGCGATGGTGTGACCCAGCATGCTGGGGATGATCATCGAGCGACGGGACCAGGTCTTGATGACGTTCTTGGTACCAGCTTCGTTCTGAGCGTCCACCTTCTTTACGAGGTGGTCGTCGACGAAGGGTCCCTTCTTGAGACTGCGCGGCATCTAAACCCGCTCCTAGCGCTTCTTGTTCGTCTTGCGGCGGCGGACGATGTACTTGCTCGAAGCCTTCTTCGGCGAGCGAGTACGACCCTCCTTCTGACCCCACGGGGAGACCGGGTGGCGACCACCACTGGTCTTGCCCTCACCACCACCGTGCGGGTGGTCAACCGGGTTCATCGCGACACCGCGGACGGACGGGCGAACGCCCTTCCAGCGCATGCGGCCGGCCTTGCCCCAGTTGATGTTCGACTGCTCGGCGTTGCCGACCTCGCCGACCGTGGCGCGGCAGCGCGCGTCGACGAGACGGATCTCGCCGGACGGCATGCGGAGGTGGGCCATGACGCCCTCCTTCGCGAGCAGCTGCACGGAGGCACCAGCGGAGCGGGCGAACTTCGCGCCGCCACCGGGACGGAGCTCGATCGCGTGGATCGTGGTACCGACCGGGATGTTGCGGAGCGCCAGGTTGTTGCCGGGCTTGATGTCGGCCGTCGGGCCGTTCTCGATCCGGTCACCCTGCTGCAGACCGCGCGGCGCGATGATGTAGCGCTTCTCGCCGTCGGCGTAGTGCAGCAGCGCGATGCGCGCGGTGCGGTTGGGGTCGTACTCGATGTGCGCGACCTTGGCCGGCACGCCGTCCTTGTCGTGACGACGGAAGTCGATCACGCGGTAGGCGCGCTTGTGTCCGCCGCCCTGGTGGCGAACGGTGATCCGGCCGGTGTTGTTACGGCCGCCCTTGCTGTGCAGAGGGCGAACCAGCGACTTCTCCGGCGTGGACCGCGTGATCTCGACAAAGTCGGCGACGCTGGAGCCACGACGGCCCGGGGTCGTCGGCTTGTACTTGCGGATACCCATTTCTCAGTCCTCGTCCGATTCCGGACGACTAGACCTCCGTTAGGAGGCCTGGCCGCCGAAGATGTCGATACGGTTGCCCTCGGCAAGGGTCACGATGGCGCGCTTGGTGTTGGCACGCTTGCCGAAACCGGTCTTGGTGCGCTTGCGCTTACCCTGACGGTTGATCGTGTTGACCCCGGTGACCTTGACCGAGAAGACCGCCTCGACGGCCTGCTTGATCTGGGTCTTGTTGGCGCCGGGCGCGACGATGAACGTGTACTTGTTCTCGTCCAGCAGCGCGTAGCTCTTCTCCGAGACAACCGGCTTGATCAGCAGGTCGCGCGGGTCGGTGAAGGTCTTGCTGGTAACGGTCGCCTCAGACATCAGGCGTCGCTCCCTTCGGTCTCGTCGGCCTTGGGGCCAGACACGAAGGACTCGAGCGCGGCCTGGGTGAAGACCACGTCGTCAGAGACGATCACGTCGTACGTGTTCAGCTGGCCCGGCTCCAGGATGTGAACCTGGGGCAGGTTGCGGGCGGACAGCCACGCGGCCTCGTCGGCACGCTCGACGACCAGGAGCAGGTTCTTGCGCTCCGAGATCTTGCCGAACAGCGTCTTGGCGGCCTTCGTGGAGGCGGCACCCTCGACCACGCCGGTGACGACGTGGATGCGGGAGTGACGCGCACGGTCCGAGAGGGCACCGCGGAGGGCGGCGGCCTTCATCTTCTTGGGGGTCCGCTGCGAGTAGTCACGCGGCTGCGGGCCGTGGACGACGCCACCGCCGGCGAACTGCGGAGCGCGGGTCGAACCCTGACGGGCGCGGCCGGTGCCCTTCTGGCGGTAAGGCTTCTTGCCACCACCACGGACTTCGCCACGGGTCTTGGTCTTGTGCGTGCCCTGACGGGCAGCGGCCAGCTGGGCGACGACGACCTGGTGGATCAGCGGAACGCTGGTCTTCGCGTCGAAGATCTCCGCGGGGAGCTCGACGGTACCGGCCTTGTCGCCTGCCGGCGAAAGGATGTCAATGGTGCTCATTAACCTCAAGCCCCCTTGGCCGCGGTACGGACCAGGACGAGGCCGCCGTTCGGACCGGGGACTGCGCCCTTGATGAGGAGCAGACCCTTCTCCGCGTCTACCGCGTGGATGGTCAGGTTCTGGGTGGTGACGCGCTCGTTACCCATGCGACCGGCCATGCGCATGCCCTTGAAGACACGCCCAGGGGTGGCGCAGCCACCGATCGAACCGGGGGAGCGGTGCTTGCGCTGCACACCGTGACCGGCGCCGAGGCCCCGGAAGTTGTGCCGCTTCATGACACCGGCGAAGCCCTTGCCCTTGCTGTTGCCCGTGACGTCAACCTTGACGCCGGACTCGAACACCTCAGCAGTGATCTCCTGGCCGAGCGTGTACTCGCTGGCGTCGGAGGTGCGGAGCTCCACCAGGTGGCGGCGGGGGGTCACGTCGGCCTTGGCGAAGTGGCCCTTGAGGGGCTTGTTCACCTTGCGCGGGTCGATCTCGCCGAAGGCGATCTGGACCGACTCGTAGCCGTCGATGTCGTTCGTACGGACCTGGGTAACGACGCAGGGCCCGGCCTTGACGACGGTCACCGGGACGACACGGTTGTTCTCGTCCCAGACCTGGGTCATGCCGAGCTTCTCGCCCAGGACGCCCTTGATCTGCTTTGCCATCTTCTCGACGCCTCTCAGAGCTTGATCTCGATGTCAACGCCGGCCGGAAGGTCCAGGCGCATCAGCGAGTCAACGGTCTTGGGCGTCGGGTCGAGGATGTCGATCAGGCGCTTGTGCGTGCGCATCTCGAAGTGCTCGCGCGAGTCCTTGTACTTGTGCGGCGACTTGATGACGCAGTACACGTTCTTCTCAGTGGGCAGCGGCACCGGGCCCGCGACCGACGCACCAGTGCGCGTCACCGTCTCGACGATCTTCTTCGCCGAGGAGTCGATGACCTCGTGGTCGTAGGCCTTGAGCCGGATGCGGATCTTCTGTCCCGCCATGGCTACTCCGTAGTCCTGTCTCTGTGTGGAAACGCTCTGGCTCCCGGTCGGCTGCGGGACGGATCCCGCGGCCTCTCCTCCGACCCACGCGGTCGGGCGTGTCGCACTCCCTCCACAGAAAATTCCCATACGGAAATTCCCTCGTCCAAGGGGGTGCGGTCCCATGACCGCGATTCGGGGGAGAAACACCCACCGAGTGCCTGGTGGGCACCGTGCTGACACTTCCCAGAAGATTCCCGTACGTCCGTCCCCATTGCTGCCCCGAGAGGCAGATTAAGGACGACGAGTACTGTGGGACTCGCTTCCGGTCCCCCCGGCGGGAGGCGCGCAGCATCGGCACTCAGCCGAGCAACTTGAGTAGTCTGCCATACGAGACACGTACCTGGCCAATCGGGCCGAAGAGAATACCCCGCCACGCTGAGTGGTCAAACCGCGCCGCGCCCTTCGCGGGGCGGGGCCTCCCCCGGTCAGGAGCGGGTCACCGTCCCGCACCCCTTCTCGTCGTTGATCTCCCTGCTGCGGTCGTACGGGTCCACCGCCGGCCCGGTGGGCTGCGGCCCCGCGGGCAGGTCCGCCGTGAACTGCGGGTGGAGGAACCCGTCGGCCGCCTCGCACTCCACGTTGGACCACTCCGAGTGGTACGCGCGCAGCTGGAGACGTCCCCGGGTGGTCTCCCAGCGGGCCGGGTCGAGCAGGGCGAAGGTGGTCTGCCGCCGCACGATGGTGCGCTGTACCTCCGAGCCCCCCTGCGCCGGCGTCACGGGGTGGACGAAGGTGTAGTCCGCCACCACGAGCAGCTCGCCGGGCTGCCCCTGCTCCGCGCGCATGCTGCCGCGCACCTTGACGACGTCGCCGACCGGCTTGACCCGGGCGGGGTCGAAGCGGGTGAACAGCAGGACGGGCGTGTCCTGCGCGGTGGGCGCCTTCAGGTACTGCTCCACGTCCTCCAGCAGGTCGGGCTGGCGGGGGTCGAGGAGCGCGATCGCGGAGGCGGGCCGGTCCCCCCTCAGGGTCGCCGGGTCCAGGTTGGCCGCGACCAGGAACTGCCGGGCCTTCTGGAGCGCGTCCGCGACCGTCTCCGCGGACATCCCGGCCACGGGCGTCGCCGCGGGGAGCTCGATGCCGGCGGCGCCGTCCGCCCACTGGAGGGCCGGGGAGCCGCGGAAGGGCTCTTTCAGGGTCGGCTGGTCGGGCGGCAGCGACGGGGGCGCGGCGGTCGGCCGTACGGACTCCGCGGGCAGCGGGGCCGCCCTCGCGGCGTCCTCGCGGGCCTGGGCCCTGCCGGTGATCCGGTCGATCACCAGCTCGGGCCGTACGGCGATCAGCGCGAGCGCCGCGATGGCCACGACGGCCGCGGCGGCCCCCAGCCGGCCGGGCCGGCGGCGCCGGCGCGGTACGGGACCGGTGCGCCAGCCCGGCGGCTCCTGGCCCTGTGTGGAGCGCAGCCGCTCGGTGACCATCCGCGCCCGTGCGGACGGCTCCCTCGGCGCGTCCCCCGCCCCCTGCTCGGCCTGCGCCGCGAACCGGGCCCACTCCTCGTCGGAGATGCCGGGTGCGCCGTTGTCGTTGTTCCCCATGTCTGTCCTCCCCTTGTCCCCCGCACGAGCGCGAGGGGCTCCGCACCGGGTGGTGCGGAGCCCCTCAGCTGTGCAAAGACGTTTCTTCCGTCAGCGGAAGTACCCGGTGATGTCCGCGATGAGATCCACGGAGCCCGAGTTGTTGTAGAAGCTGACCTTGCCGTCCACCACGGGCACGACCACCAGGTTGGGGATCGTGAGGCCGGCGGTGAAGTTCAGGTTCGACGCGCTGGAGCGGGTCGTGCCGCTCGGGAAGACCGACACGAAGCTCGCCTCGGTCGGGTTCGTCGCGGTCACGTTCAGCACCACGGCCTTGATCCCGGTGGCCGGGACGCCGCCGACGCCCGCCACGGGCAGGGTGACGACGCTGCCGCCGGTGACCGGGCCCTTGCGGACGCCGGTGCCGGTGCGGGTGTCCATCAGGCGCTTCGGGCCGAAGTTGGCGTGCGCGGCGCCCGTGTCGCTGTCCGAGAAGTAGCCGGTGATGTCCGCGATCAGGTCGACGGTGCCCTGGTTGTTGTAGAAGCTGACCTTGCCGTCCACGACGGGCACGACCACCAGGTTGGGGATGGTCTGGCCCGGGGTGAAGTTCAGGTTCGACGCGCTGGAGCGGGTGGTGCCGCTCGGGTACACCGACACGAAGCTCGGCTGGGTCGGGTTCGTCGCCGTCACGTTCAGGACGACGGCCTTGACGCCGGTGGCCGGGATTCCGTCGACGCCCGCCACGGGCAGGGTGACCACGCCGCCGGCGCCGACCGGGGCGGCCGGGACGCCGGTGCCGGTGCGGGTGTCCATCAGGCGCTTCGGGCCGAAGTTGGTCTGGGTGGCGCCGTCACCGGTCGAGGTGAAGTAGCCGGTGATGTCCGCGATCAGGTCGACGGTGCCCTGGTTGTTGTAGAAGCTGACGCTCCCGTTGACGACGGGCACGACCACCAGGTTGGGGATCGTCTTGCCCGGCGTGAAGTTCAGGTTCGACGCGCTGGAGCGGGTCGTGCCGCTCGGGTACACCGACACGAAGCTCGGCTGGGTCGGGTTCGTCGCCGTCACGTTCAGCACGACCGCGGTGGGCGTGCCGCCGGTCGCGGCGGCCACCGGCAGGGTGACCACTTCGCCGCTGCCGACCGGGCCCCTGCGGACGCCGAGACCCTCACGGGTGTCCATCAGGCGCTTCGGAGAGAGCGGGACGAACGTGGCGCCCTTGACCACCGCGTCGACGGTGACCGGCAGGCTCGTGGAGACCTTGCCGTTCGCGGCGGTCGCCCGGACCCGGACCTCGTGCTTGCCGTCGGTCACGACGGCGGTCGCCTTGCGGGCGGCGCCGTCGGTCACCGCGGTGGCCTCGCCGTCCACGAGCAGCTCGAACTTGGCCAGTCGGCCGGTGGCCGTGCTGGTGGTCCAGTCGACCGTGAGGGCGGCGCCGCTCGGGAGGGTGGCGCCCGGCGTGGCCGTCGCCCCGTTCACGGAGGCGATCTTCAGCTGGGCGGCGGGTCCCGTCTGACGGAGCGCTTCGAGCTGCGGGTAGAGCGAGTTGCCGGGGCACTGGGTGTTGAAGCCGTCGCGGTGACCCGAGAGCGACTTGAACTCGTACGGCTGGCCGGCGGTGAAGCTCTTGCCGGAGAAGTTCGTCTGCGTGGCGCCCGCGGTCAGCGTCACGGTGCCGTTCATGTCGCCGTCGTACTGGCCCAGCTTGTACGCCGCGACCTTGGAGATGCCGTCGAGCGCGGCGGCCGAGGCGCCGGCGTTGGTGTAGTCGCCGAGGACGGAGACGCTCGTCGACTCCGCGTTCCAGCCGTAGGTGTGGGCGCCCTGGACGGGCTGGTCCACACCGCCCTGGCGGCCCTCGAAGACCGTTCCGCACTTGTCGACGAGGAAGTTGTAGCCGAGGTCGCGCCAGCCGTTGCCCTTCACGTGGTAGACGTGCAGGCTGCGGACGATCGCCGCGGACTCGGAGCACTCGTACGGCGCGGTGGCCGCGGTGTGGTGGACGAAGACCGCCTTGATCTTCCCGCCGGGCAGGTAGACCGGGCCCTCGTCGTTCAGGGACTCGTCGGCGCCCCACTGCACGCGCGAGACCACGTCCGGCCGCGGGGCGGTCGATTCCGGTCCCGGCGTCGTCGGCGCGGGGTCCACGGCGGGGAGGGCGAAGGCGGCCGGGCCGAGGCCCAGGTCGCCCTTCTTCTTCGCCTTCGCGGCGCCGGCACCCGGGTCCACCAGGTTCAGCTCCATGCCGGCGGGCAGCGTGCCGCCCCCGGTCACCCGTACTTCGGCGCCGTCGGACGGGCCGACCCAGACGGGTTCGGTGGCGCCGCGCAGACCGGGGCGCTTGCCGTCGAGGCCGGACTCGGCCTGCTCCAGCACGACCCACTTCGACCACTTGCCGCTGTCGGCGTCACGGGTGCGGGCCTCGATCCTGCCCTTCACCTCGGCCTCGGGGTCGGCCCAGGAGACGCCGAGGAGCCCGAACGGCTCGGTGTCCTGCTGGGAGAGGACCGCCTCGCCCCTGCCCTTGGGCTTGAGGGCGAGCTTGTGCAGCTCTCCCGCGACCGGGCCCTTCTCCCGGGCACGGGCGCTGTAGGGCGACACCTCGTCCCCGTCGGAACCGCCCGTGCCGTTTGCGACACCCTGGATGCCCAGGACCGCTACGACGCCGAGCGCGGCGGCCAGAGCCGTCCCGCGCGCACGACCTATCTTCAAGTTGTCCCCAACCCCTGTAAGGATCCTGCCAGGTGACAGCACTGGCCGACCGGATCCTACTGGCCGCCGTGACGACCGATCAGCGGGGGGACGGGGGCTCGCGCGTGATGCGCGTCGCAGTCGGGTCGCACGCGAGTGCTATTCCACCGACTTGTCCTTGAATGGCGCCTTGCGGCCGCAGATCGCGGGCCAGTCCTTCGCCACGATGTTCGCGCACCAGATCTCGCCGTCGTCCTCGAACTGCTTCCACAGCTTGACCTGGAGGTCCTCGCAGTCCTTGTTCGGCGCGAAGCGCGGGCACTTGCCGCTCGGCAGCTTGATGTTGTGCGCACGCCAGGCGTCGAGGCCCATGAGGTCGGTGTCCTCGTGCGTCGGCATGTACCGGTTGACCGACCAGGAGGCGCCCATGGTGGCGAACAGCGCGACCGCGCACACCATGCCCGCCGAGAGCTGACGGATCGTCCGCCGCGGGATGACCCGCGCCGAGGGCTCGGCGGAGGCCGGCCGCAGGGTCCGCTCCGTCCAGCCCGCGCCGCGCTGGACCGCCGCCATCACACCGAGGACCGCCAGGATCATCAGCGAGTACATGATGATCCAGGTGGTCCGCGGGAAGAGCTGCACCGCCTTGTCGTGCGCCATGTGCGAGGCGAACCAGAAGCGGGCCAGCCAGGCGCCCGCGAGGACCGCCGCGGCGGTACGGACCATGACGTGGCGCAGGCCGAGGCCGACACCGAGGCCCACGCCCAGGATCAGCAGCAGCGCGAACCCGGTCTGGCCCGCCATCTCCCCCGATACCGGCCACTGGTTGTACTTGATGTAGCCCGTCCGGTCGGAGATCCAGCCCAGGACGTACCCGGGGTCCGCGTACACACCGAGGTAGGCGTACCGGTCCGGGGTCTGCGAGCCCAGCCGTGCCATCTGGTAGAGCAGCGGGGCGCCGATGACGCCTGCCGTGACCAGCACGGACCCGACGAACAGCGCCGCCCGCTTCACCGCGGGGGCGCCGGCCCGCCACGGGAAGAGGAAGAGGAAGAGCACGGCGGCGCCGGGCGCGGCCCAGACGAACCAGCCCGAGTACCAGAGGAAGAGCCCGCCGAAGACCGCGCCGAGGCCCGCGCCCCGCAGCACCAGGGGCTTCGGAGTGCGGCCGGCCGACCGGCGCAGCTCGCGGAAGAGGTACCCGAGGAGCGGCAGCAGCACGATCATCACGACGTGGCTGTACGGGCGGACCGGGTCGAGGAACAGCACGGCCGCCGGGACCGCGATCAGCAGCGCCCAGAAGGGACGGAGCAGCAGGCGCCACGACAGGTACGCCATCGGGCCGACCAGGGCGCTGCAGACGATCTGGAGGTCGTGCAGGGCGAAGCCCGAGCTGCCGAGTCCGTCGTAGCGGACCTTGGCCCACAGCGCGATCAGCGCCGGGAACGCGGGCGGGTAGATGCCGGACATGCCCTCGCCCGACAGGAACGAGTTGGCCATCTCCACCAGGACGCTCGGGTCGCCCTCCTGGCCGCCGAGCGGGTGCGGGGTGCCGCGCAGCGCGACGACGATGCCGCCGGCCACCACACCGGTGGCCAGCCCGGCCAGGGCGCCGCAGACCAGCCGCTTGACGAGCACGTGGCGCCGGACCGAGCCCCGGTAGGCCGTGTAGAGCAGCAGTCCGAGCAGCGGGAGTCCGAGTACGGCCACGTACAGCTGGAGCTTGGCGAGCCCGCTGACCTGGCCCAGGCGGTTCATCGGGTTGACGCTGATGTGCCGGCTCAGCAGCGTGAACCCGAGGGCTGCCACCACGCTGACGAGCACCTCGGCCAGGATCTGCACCCACCGACGGGACAGCCACCCCCCGCTCCGCGAAGGGGAGGGGCGGCTCTCGCCCTGCGCCGGTTCGCCAGGACGCTGGGCCGGGGCGCCGGCGTCGCCGACCGCCTCGGGGGCCAGGTGTGTCATCTCGGTCCGTTTCGTGGTGGGCGGAGTCTGATCAGTTCTGGCCGGAGGTGAAGGCGTGCTTCGCCAGGGTGCGGGCGCCCTCCTTGTTGCCACTGCGCAGGGCTCCGGGGAGCATCGTCAGCGCGTGCAGCCGGGAGGCGCTGTGGAAGCGCGCGGCGCGCGCCGCCTTCGGCCAGCCGCGGGCGTCCATACGGGCGGCCACCGCGGAGAAGTAGCGCTCGGCCTCGGCGAAGCGGGTGCCGGAGAAGGCCTGTACCGACGACTCGCTGACGGCGTGCCGGCGGTACTGGAAGACGGTCGTCGAGTTGTCGACGACCATCTGCTCCCCGCCTTCGAGCAGGTCGACCACGAGCGCGAGGTCCTGGATGACCGAGTAGTCGTCCCGGAAGTTCACCTTGCGCAGCACCTCGCCGCGCCAGGCGATCGACGGGAAGTAGAGCCAGTTGCCGCGCAGCACGCTGGCGGCCAGCTCCTCCCCGCCCATCAGACGGCGGCCCTTCACCTGCGGTGCGTACAGCCGCTTCTTGGTGGTGTCGGCGAGGCCGCCCTGGGTGACCTGGCCGGTGCCGTCGATGACCTCGACGCCCGGCTGGACCATGCCGATGCCCGGGTGGGCCTCGACGATCCCGCGGACGGTCTCCAGGTAGTGCGGGTGCAGCACGTCGTCGCAGCCCATGATGACCACGTGGTCTGCCTCGGACAGCTGCACGCACTTCTGGAAGTTCTTGGTGATGCCGAGGTTCTGCTCGTTGCGCGTGTAGTGCACGCGGTCGTCGCCGAGCGCGGCGAACCAGCCCGGTACGTCGGGCTCCTTGCCGTCGTCGATCACGACGAGGCGGAAGTCCCGGTCCGTCTGTGCGAGGACGCTGCGTACGGCGTCCTGCATCAGCTGCACGTCCCCGTAGTAGGGGAGCATGAAGTCGAAGGTCACCATGGAGCTTCAGGCCTTCACGGAGTCGGAGTCGGCGTCGGCGTCCGCCTTGACGACTGCCCCGGTGCCGGGCTCGGCACTCAGACGCTCGTCGTTGTGCCGCATGCCCTCGTTGATGGCCACGGTCCGGGCGAGGTCGGTGATCTTCTTCTCCAGCGAGCGGAACCGCAGGAAGGTGTTGAGCGTGAGGAAGCCCATCGCGAGGACCATCACGTAGAGCACCAGGTCGGTGCCGCGGCCTACGCCGAGCTGGTGCGCGAGCCAGGTGACGTCCGTCGGGCGGAGCACCGCGTACACGTTGACGACGACGAACAGCGAGAACGCGATGCGCTTCCAGGCCCGGTTCTTCGCCTGGCTCCACGTACGGATGAACACCAGGGCCATCGACACGGAGCCGACGATCAGGACGAGCTGGATCCAGAAGTACTTCATCGACGCCCACGCTCCCGCAGCGAAATGTCAAAGATGATGTTCACGCCGTTGATGAGGGACTGGCCCTTGGAGCGCGAGTATTCGGTGTAGAGGATGTCCACCGGGACCTCGGTGACCCGCAGGTCGGAGCCCGCCAGGAAACCGACGAGCTCGGACGCGTGCGCCATGCCGTTCATGGTGATGTTCAGCTGCTCGGCGGCCTTGCGGCTCAGGACGCGCAGCCCGTTGTGCGCGTCGGTGAGCTTGAGCTTGCGGGCGGTCGGGCTGACGGCGGCGGCCGTGCGCAGCACGACCTGCTTGATCCACGGCACCTGGCCGTTCTGCTCGATGAAGCGGGAACCGAGCACGACGTCGGCCTCGTCGCGCCGCAGCACGCCGACCATCGTCTCGACGTCCTTGGTCTGGTGCTGGCCGTCGGCGTCGAAGGTCGCGAAGTAGCGGGCGCCGGGCTGGGCGAGCGCGTACTTCAGACCGGTCTGGAGGGCCGCGCCCTGGCCGAGGTTGACCGGGTGGCGGACCAGGTGGGCGCCCGTGGTGGCTACGTGCTCGGCCGAGTCGTCGGTGCTGCCGTCGTCGACGACGACGATGTTGGGGAACGTCTTGCGGGCCCCCTCGACCACGTCGGCGATCACCTGGCCCTCGTTATAGGCCGGTATGACCAGCCAGACATCGTCGTATTGGGACACGGTAGCTCCAGCGGAAAGTGGCACATACGAGTGCTCGGTGATCGGTGTGACGTCGTGGGCAGGCATGGTCATCTCCCGACCGCGCCCACGCCCGGGGCGTCGGCCTCGGCCGTCTGCCGGGGGGCTTCACCGGCTGCGGCGGCGGCTCCGGAGAAGCTCAGCCTGAGGGCTGTCAGCATAGCGAGCACGGTGGCCGTCGAGCCCAGGGCGTAGGCAACGATCACGCGCATCGACACCTCACCGGGGATCAGGGTGACGCCCGCCAGGACCGCGGTGCCGACGGCCCAGGAGAGCAACTGCAGGTTGTGCCGCTTGAATACCATGAGCGCCTGGCCCAGAACCATCGCGAACATGTACGCGGCGGTGCCTGCTGACAGCAGGAAGAAGTCGAAGCGTCCCAGCACCGGGTCCTGGATGCCGAACAAGACCTCGATGAGCCAGGGGCCGAGGACCGTGGCGGGCACTCCGCCGAGCAGACCGAGCGCTGCGACGACCATGGCGATCCGGCGCAGCATCGCCCAGAAGGCCACGCGGTCGCCGGCGGTGAAGGCGGCGGTCAGGCCGCTGAGCAGCGAGGCCTGCAGCGAGCCGAAGACGAAGAGCGGCACCCGCGCGAGGACGGTCGCGCTCATCAGCGCCGCGATCAGCGCGCTGTCGGACGGCGCCAGCAGCTTGGTGCTCATCACGGCCGCGTTCACGACCAGTTGGGACAGCAGGGTCGCGCAGACGAGCAGGCCGAGGCCGCCCGTCAGGTCACGCCAGGCGATCTGCTCGCCCGGGCCGACGGCGCGCAGCAGCGCGGGCAGCGTCACCAGCGTCGCAACGACGGGCGCGACGGCCAGGATGAGACTGAACGCCAGTGCCGAGTGCAGCCCGAGGAGGGCGCAGCCGAAGGCGAGCACGATCCGCAGGCCGCCGTCGACGGCGAGCTGGGCGCCGTACGCGCCGAAGCGGCCGAGCCCTGCCAGCACACCGCGGGTGAGGTAGCAGACGGCCATGCCGGCGAAGGCCCCGCCGAGGGCCGCCACCAGGGCGCGGTCCCCGTGGAACAGCAGGTCGGCGAGGGGGCCGGCGCCGAGGCCGAGGACGAGCAGGGTCGCGCCGAGGATGCCCGCGGTGAGCAGGCAGGCGCGGCGCAGCACCGGGGCCGCGCCCTGGCCGAGGACCACGCGGGCGGAGACGATCCGGGTGAGCTCCTGCTCCAGGGGGAAGAAGATGCCGATGCCGAGGGACATCACGATCGTCCACAGCACCGAGACGTTGGCGTAGCCCGCATCGGAGAGGCTGTGGCCGGCCACGCCGAGGTGGGCGTAGGACGCGGCGCCGAGCACGACGGTGCCGCCGGCCACCGCGACGGTGCCCGGCGGCAGCGCCGCGGTCAGCTTGTTCAGCAGGGTTTTCATCCCGTGCGGCCGTCCCGGGCCGCCTTCGCGAGTGCGGCGAAGCCGGGGGTGGCGAGCGCCTGGGTCAGCTGTTCGCGCCAGTCGGGGAGCGGCTCCAGGCCGGCCTCCTCCTTCCAGGCGTCGTGCGCGAGCACGCTGAAGGCGGGGCGGGCGGCGGGTCGGACGAACGCCTCGGAGGTGGTCGGCCGGATCCGCTCGGGGTCAAGACCGCTCAGCCGGTAGGTCTCGCGCGCGAGCCCCATCCAGGTGGTCCGGCCGGTCGCGGTGCCGTGGTAGATCCCGCCCATGGCCCAGCCCTTGAGGGCGGCCAGGCCGAGCTCGACCAGGTGGCGGGCCAGCGCGTAGGACCAGGTGGGCTGGCCGTGCTGGTCGTCGACCACGTCGAGGGTGTCGCGCTGGGCGGCCAGCTTCAGCATGGTGGCGACGAAGTTCGGGCCGTGCTCGCCGTAGAGCCAGGCCGTCCGTACGACGTATCCGTCCTGCGGCAGCAGCTCGGTGACGGCCTGCTCGCCGACCAGCTTGGAACGCCCGTAGGCGTTGACCGGGCCGGTCTCGGCGTCCTCGCGGTACGGCTCCGAGGCGTCGCCGGGCAGCACGTAGTCGGTGGAGATGTGGATCAGGCGCACGTGGGCGTCGGCGCACGCCTCGGCGAGGACGCGCACGGCGGTGCCGTTGACGGCGGTCGCGGCCTCCTCGGCGGTCTCGGCGCCGTCCACGTCCGTCCAGGCGGCGCAGTTCACGACCACGGTGACGCCCTCGACCGCGGCCCGGACCGCGACCGGGTCGGTGATGTCGAGGTCGGCGCGGCGCAGGCCCACCGCCTCGATCCCGGCGCGCTCGAGGACGGCCAGGACGTCCTGGCCGAGCATCCCGCCGGCGCCGGTGACGAGCCAGCGGCCGGCCAGTGAGTTGGTGCTCACTTCTGCAGGGCCGCCTTCGCCTTCAGCGGCTCCCACCAGGCGCGGTTCTCGCGGTACCAGTCGATGGTGGCCTTGATGCCGTCCTCGAAGGTGACCTGCGGGGCGTAGCCCAGCTCGGCGCCGATCTTGCTGATGTCGATGGAGTAGCGCAGGTCGTGGCCCTTGCGGTCCTCGACGTGCTCGACCATGTCCCAGCCCAGGCCCGCGGCCTCCAGCAGGACACCGGTGAGCTCCTTGTTGGTGAGCTCGGTGCCGCCGCCGATGTTGTAGACCTCGCCGGCCCGGCCCTTGCGCATGGCCAGGTCGATGCCGCGGCAGTGGTCGGAGACGTGCAGCCAGTCGCGGACGTTGCCGCCGTTGCCGTACAGCGGGACCTTCTTGCCGTCCATCAGGTTCGAGACGAACAGCGGGATGACCTTCTCCGGGAACTGGTAGTGCCCGTAGTTGTTGGAGCAGCGGGTCACCACCACGTCCATGCCGTGCGTGCGCGCGTAGGCCAGCGCCAGCAGGTCGGAGGACGCCTTGGAGGCGGAGTACGGGGAGTTGGGCACCAGCGGCCACTCCTCGGTCCAGGAACCCTCGGTGATGGAGCCGTAGACCTCGTCGGTGGAGATGTGGACGAAGCGGCCGACGCCGTGCTTGCGGGCGGCGTCCAGCAGCACCTGGGTGCCCACGACGTTCGTCATGACGAAGGGGCCCGCACCGGCGATCGACCGGTCCACGTGGGACTCGGCGGCGAAGTGCACGACCACGTCGTGGCCGGCCATCACCTGGTCGACGGCCTCGGCGTCGCAGATGTCTCCCTGGACGAAGCGGTATCCGGAGTGGCCCGCGACCGGGGCGAGGTTGGCCTCGACGCCCGAGTAGGTCAGCTTGTCGAAGACGGTGATCTGCGCCGCGGCGTCTGCACCGAGCTGCTGGCGGACGAATTCTGAACCGATGAAGCCGGCGCCGCCGGTCACGAGGATGCGCATAATACGAAGAGTCTAGCCGCCTGCCGAACGTCACACGCCGGACGGTCGGACCGCCCCGGCCCTCTCGCATAGGGTTCACCCATGCGTGGAATCCTTTTGGCCGGTGGCACCGGATCGCGACTCTGGCCGCTGACTCGGGCCGTCTCGAAGCAGCTGCTGCCCGTCTTCGACAAGCCGATGATCTACTACCCGCTCTCCACCCTGGTGATGGCGGGCATCAGCGAGATCCTGATCATCACCACCCCTGAAGACCGTGACCAGTTCGAGCGGCTGCTCGGCGACGGTTCGCAGTTCGGACTGCGGCTGGAGTACGCCGTCCAGGAGCGCCCGGAGGGCATCGCCCAGGCATTCGTGCTCGGCGCCGACTTCATCGGCGACGAGTCCGTCGCACTGATCCTCGGCGACAACATCTTCCACGGCAGCGGCCTCGGCACCCGTCTCGCGCAGCACACGGACGCCAAGGGCGGCCGCGTGTTCGCGTACCCGGTGGCGGACCCGACCGCCTACGGCGTCGTGGAGTTCGACGAGAAGGGCCAGGCCATCTCCATCGAGGAGAAGCCGGCCAAGCCCAAGTCCCGCTACGCGGTGCCCGGTCTGTACTTCTACGACAACCAGGTCGTGGAGATAGCCAAGGGCCTCAAGCCCAGCGCCCGCGGCGAGCTGGAGATCACCGCCGTCAACGACGCGTACCTCCAGGCCGGCGAACTGAACGTCACCATCCTGGACCGCGGTACCGCCTGGCTCGACACCGGCACCTTCGTCTCGATGGTCCAGGCCTCCGAGTTCGTCCGCGTGATCGAGGAGCGTCAGGGCTTCAAGATCGGCTGCATCGAGGAGGCGGCCTGGCGGGCCGGCCTCATCGACTCCGCCCAGCTGCGCGCGCTCGCCGAGCCGCTGACCAAGAGCGGCTACGGCACGTACCTCCTCGCCCTGCTCGACGAGGCGGAGGGCAAGTGAAGTTCCGCGAACTCTCCATCGCGGGCGCCTTCGAGGTGACCCCGCAGCTGCACGGCGACCCGCGCGGCCTGTTCACCGAGTGGTACCGCTTCGACCGCCTGGCGGAGGTCGTCGGCCACCCGCTGAACCTGGCCCAGGCGAACCTCTCTGTCTCCGCCGCCGGCGTGGTCCGCGGCATCCACTTCGCCGACGTGCCGCGCGGCCAGGCCAAGTACGTGACCTGCGTGCGCGGCGCCGTGCTCGACGTCATCGTCGACCTCCGGGTGGGCTCCCCCACCTTCGGCACGTGGGAGGGCGTCCGCCTCGACGACGTCGACCGCCGCGCCGTCTACATCCCCGAGGGTCTCGGCCACGGCTTCTGCGCCCTGACCGACGACGCGACCCTGTCGTACCTGTGCTCGGAGACGTACAACCCGACGGGCGAGCACTCGGTGCACCCGCTCGACCCGGACCTGGGCATCGAGTGGCCGGCCGAGGTCCCGCAGCTGTCGGCGCGCGACGAGGCCGCCCCGTCGCTGGCCGAGGCCATCTCGACCGGGCTGCTGCCCGACCACGCCGCCTGCGTCGAGTTCACCGAGTCCCTGCGCGTGAACTGACGCACCGCCGCTCCGTACGAGAAGGGCCGCACCCCACCGCGGGGTGCGGCCCTTCTCGCGTACCCGCACCCGTCCGTCGCACGGGTCCGGCAACGCCGAAGGGCCCCGCCCCACCGCCGAGGCGGTGGGCCGGGGCCCTCCAGTGCAACTTGGTGCCCGGTCAACGGGCTACCAGGTCAGAGCACGAATTACTTCGTGATCTTGGTGACCTGGCCGGCGCCCACGGTACGACCACCCTCACGGATGGCGAACTTCAGGCCCTCCTCCATGGCGACCGGCTGGATCAGCGCGACCGACATCTCGGTGTTGTCGCCCGGCATGACCATCTCCGTGCCGGCCGGCAGGGTGACGACACCCGTGACGTCCGTGGTACGGAAGTAGAACTGCGGACGGTAGTTGTTGAAGAACGGGGTGTGACGGCCACCCTCGTCCTTCGACAGGATGTAGGCCTGGGCCTCGAACTCGGTGTGCGGGGTGACCGAACCCGGCTTGATGATGACCTGGCCGCGCTCGACGTCCTCGCGCTTGATGCCACGGAGGAGCAGACCGACGTTCTCACCGGCCTGGCCCTCGTCGAGCAGCTTGCGGAACATCTCGATACCGGTGACCGTGGTGGTGGTCTTCTCTTCCTTGATACCGATGATGTCGACGGTCTCGTTGACCTTCAGGACACCACGCTCGATACGGCCGGTGACGACCGTACCGCGACCGGTGATCGTGAAGACGTCCTCGACGGGCATGAGGAACGGCTTCTCGGTGTCACGCGGCGGGGTCGGGATGGCCTCGTCGACGGCGGACATGAGGCCGAGGAGCTTCTCGCCCCACTCCTTGTCGCCCTCGAGCGCCTTCAGCGCGGAGACGCGGACGACCGGCAGGTCGTCGCCCGGGAACTCGTACTCGGAGAGGAGCTCACGGACCTCGAGCTCGACGAGCTCCAGGATCTCCTCGTCGTCCACCATGTCGGCCTTGTTCAGGGCGACGACGATGTACGGCACGCCGACCTGGCGGGCCAGGAGCACGTGCTCCTTGGTCTGCGGCATCGGGCCGTCGGTGGCGGCGACCACGAGGATCGCGCCGTCCATCTGCGCGGCACCGGTGATCATGTTCTTGATGTAGTCCGCGTGACCCGGGCAGTCGACGTGGGCGTAGTGACGCGCCTCGGTCTGGTACTCGACGTGCGCGATGGAGATGGTGATACCGCGCTGGCGCTCCTCAGGAGCCTTGTCGATCTGGTCGAAGGCCGAGGCCTCGTTCAGGTCCGGGTACGCGTCGTGCAGCACCTTGGTAATGGCGGCCGTGAGGGTCGTCTTACCGTGGTCAATGTGACCGATGGTGCCGATGTTGACGTGCGGCTTAGTCCGCTCGAACTTCGCCTTCGCCACGGGGGTCCTCCTGGAGAGTGGTTCTGTACGCCTTACAGATCGGCGCCAGGTGATCTTTGCTGGAAAGCCGGTCGGTCCCCGGGGCAACGGGAGTGGATCCTGTTGCCCCAGAGGCTGCCGGTGACAAGCCTAAAGCGTGTACTCCGAAGAGTTACTCGCCCTTGGCCTTCGCGATGATCTCCTCGGCGACGTTCCGGGGAACCTCGGCGTAGGAGTCGAACTGCATCGAGTAGCTGGCGCGACCCGAGGTCTTGCTGCGGAGGTCGCCGACGTAGCCGAACATCTCCGACAGGGGCACGAGGCCCTTGACGATCTTGGCTCCGTGACGGTCCTCCATGGCCTGGATCTGGCCACGGCGGGAGTTGATGTCACCGATGACATCACCCATGGACTCCTCGGGCGTGGTGACCTCAACGGCCATCATCGGCTCGAGCAGAACGGGCGACGCCTTGCGCGCGGCCTCCTTGAAGGCCTGCGAACCGGCGATCTTGAAGGCGAGCTCGGAGGAGTCGACCTCGTGGTAGCCACCGTCGAGAAGCGTGACGCGGACGCCCGTCATCTCGTAGCCGGCCAGGATGCCGAACTGCATGGCCTCCTGCGCACCCGCGTCCACCGAAGGGATGTACTCCTTCGGCACACGACCGCCGGTGACCTTGTTCACGAACTCGTACGCCGGGCCGTCGGCCTCGGTGATGGGCTCGATCGCGATCTGCACCTTGGCGAACTGACCGGTACCACCGGTCTGCTTCTTGTGGGTGTAGTCGTGACGCTCGACGGCCTTGCGGATCGTCTCACGGTACGCGACCTGCGGCTTGCCGACGTTGGCCTCGACCTTGAACTCGCGCTTCATACGGTCGACCAGCACCTCGAGGTGCAGCTCGCCCATACCGCCGAGGATGGTCTGGCCCGTCTCCTCGTCCGAGTGAACGTGGAAGGAGGGGTCCTCCTCCGCGAGACGCTGGATGGCGACACCCAGCTTCTCCTGGTCACCCTTGGACTTGGGCTCGATGGCGACCTGGATGACCGGAGCCGGGAAGTCCATGGACTCCAGGATCACGGGCTGCTTGTCGTCGCACAGCGTCTCACCGGTGGTGGTCTGCTTCAGGCCCATGACGGCGACGATGTCGCCGGCGCCCACCGAGTCGATCTCCTCACGCTTGTTCGCGTGCATGCGGTAGATCTTGCCGATGCGCTCCTTCTTGCCCTTGACGGAGTTCAGCACCGCAGTGCCGGCCTCCAGGCGGCCCGAGTACACCCGGACGAAGGTGAGCTTACCGAGGTGCGGGTCGCTCATGATCTTGAACGCGAGCGCGGCGAGGGGCTCCTCGTCGGACGGCTTGCGCTTCACGACCGTCTCGGCGTCGCGGACGTCGTGGCCCTCGATGGCCTCGATGTCCAGCGGCGACGGGAGGTAGCGGACGACGGCGTCGAGCAGGGGCTGAACACCCTTGTTCTTGAACGCCGTGCCACAGAACACCGCGGTGATCGTGGGCTCGCCCTTGCCCTTGCCGGAGCCGAGGATGATGCGACGGACAGCGGCGTGCAGCTGCTCCTCGGTGGGCTCGATGCCCTCGAGGAAGAGCTCCATCATCTCTTCGTCGTTCTCGGCGACGGTCTCGACGAGCTTGCCGCGCCACTCTTCAGCGGCCTCGGTGTGGCTGGCCGGGATGTCGACGACGTCGTACATCTCGCCCTTGGTCGCCTCGGCGGACCAGACGAGCGCCTTCATGCGGACGAGGTCGACGACGCCCTGGAAGTCGGCCTCGGCACCGATGGGGAGCTGCATGACGATCGGGACGGCGCCGAGGCGGTCCGTGATCATGTCGACGCAGCGGTGGAACTCGGCGCCGGTGCGGTCGAGCTTGTTGACGAAGCAGATGCGCGGGACGCCGTAGCGGTCCGCCTGACGCCAAACGGTCTCGGACTGCGGCTCCACGCCGGCCACACCGTCGAAGACGGTGACGGCGCCGTCGAGGACGCGGAGCGAACGCTCCACCTCGACGGTGAAGTCGACGTGACCCGGGGTGTCGATGATGTTGATGGTGTGGTCAACATCTTCGAGCGGCCAGTGACAGGTGGTGGCGGCAGACGTGATGGTGATACCACGCTCCTGCTCCTGCTCCATCCAGTCCATCGTGGCGGCGCCGTCGTGGACCTCACCGATCTTGTAAGACACACCGGTGTAGAACAGGATGCGCTCGGTGGTGGTCGTCTTGCCCGCGTCGATGTGGGCCATGATGCCGATGTTGCGCACCTTGGCCAGGTCAAGCGAAGTGGTAGCCATAAGGCTTCGGTCTTCTCTCGGTCTCGATGTGGGTTGCGACTACCAGCGGTAGTGCGCGAAGGCCTTGTTGGACTCGGCCATCTTGTGCGTGTCCTCGCGCTTCTTGACGGCAGCGCCAAGACCGTTGGAGGCGTCGAGCAGCTCGTTCATGAGGCGCTCGGTCATGGTCTTCTCACGGCGGGCGCGGGAGTAACCCACGAGCCAGCGGAGGGCCAGGGTCGACTGGCGACCCGGCTTGACCTCGACGGGGACCTGGTAGGTCGCGCCACCGACACGGCGGGACTTGACCTCGAGGGACGGCTTGACGTTCTCCAGCGCGCGCTTCAGCGTGATGACCGGGTCGTTGCCGGTCTTCTCGCGGAGGCCTTCCATGGCGCCGTAGACGATGCGCTCGGCGGTGGAGCGCTTGCCGTTCAGGAGGATCTTGTTGATGAGCGACGTCACCAGAGGAGATGCGTAGACCGGGTCGATGATGACCGGGCGCTTCGGGGCGGGGCCCTTACGAGGCATTCTTACTTCTCCTTCTTGGCGCCGTAGCGGCTGCGGGCCTGCTTGCGGTTCTTGACAGCCTGGGTGTCAAGCGCACCGCGGATGATCTTGTAACGAACACCCGGCAGGTCCTTCACACGGCCACCACGCACGAGCACGATCGAGTGCTCCTGCAGGTTGTGTCCCTCACCCGGAATGTAAGCGGTGACCTCGATGCCGGAGGTCAGACGCACACGCGCGACCTTACGGAGCGCCGAGTTCGGCTTCTTCGGGGTGGTCGTGAACACACGCGTGCAGACGCCGCGACGCTGGGGCGAGGCCTCGAGCGCGGGAGTCTTTGTCTTCTCGACCTTGTCCTGCCGGCCCTTGCGGACCAGCTGCTGGATCGTAGGCACTACTTCTCCGGTTTCTGTGTGCCGTGTAGTGAAGCTAACCTGGAACTTTGCCGACCCACGCGGTCGGGTGTGTCGGACCCTGCACACTTCCACCGAGGTGAGAGAGGCGCGGATCGCGGTGTGGTCTTCTCGGCTCACCGCGGGTCTTAAGCGCACGCGGGAGCCCAGGGCACACCCCAGGCACAAGGTCAGAGCGTACCTACCTCACAGAGGTAGGTCAAAACAAATGCCCAGCACGAAAACCCGCCGCGCGCAAGCGGGACGGGGCCGTTCGGCCCGGCTGCCCGCCCCGGCGCCCTAAACTGACAGCTTGCCCGGGCGCTGGGCGCCCGCGAGTCGATCAGCAGGGAGCAGCACATTGGGGACCGTGGCACCCGAGCCGACCACAGTCGACGCCCGGCCCCCCGCTCCGGACCGCCCCTCGGCCGTCCGCCGGTCCCTCGGCCGGTCCGTCCGCCGCTCGACCCGCCTGCGCGGTCCCCTGCTGGCCTTCCTGGTGACCGCGACCGCCTTCTGTGCGGCCTGGGCGGCGCGCGGCACCTTCCCCTTCGGCAACACCGGGCGGGCCATCAACGACCAGGCCAACCAGTACGTGCCCTTCCACCGGGCGCTGTGGGACCTGGTCCACGGGCAGGCCGCCGGCGACCTGCTCTTCACCTGGCGCGGCGGATTCGGACAGCAGTTCCTGTCCGACTACCACACCTACCTCGGCAACCCGTTCTCCTGGCTGGCCGTCCTCGTCCCGCGCGACCACGTCGACCTCGCCGTCTTCGTGGTCACCCCGGTCACGATGGGCACCGCCGCCGCCGTGATGACCGTGTACCTCGGCAAGCTGCACGCCGGCCCGTGGTGGCAGCGGGGCGTGCTCGGGGCGACGTACGGCCTGTGCGGCTGGGCGCTCAGCGACGCCTCGTACATCCCGATGTGGCTCTGGGGCCTGGTCGCCCTCCCGATGCTCGGCATCGCCGTCGAGTGGTGCCTGGAGGGGCGCCGCTGGCCGGGTGCGGCCCTGCTGGTCGCGCTCGCCTGGTTCGGGAACTTCTACACCGCGATGATGGCCACGATGGCCGCCTGCGTCCTGCTGGCGATCCGCCTCGCCACGCGTGACACGTCGGGCCGGGAGCGGCTGCTCGCCCTGTGGCGGGCCGCCACGGCCGCCGGGACCGGGATCATGCTCACGCTCCCGCTGCTGCTGCCGTCGTTCCTGTCCAGCGGGGCCGCGCAGCCCACCAAGGCCGCCGCCTTCGACCCCGTACGGATCGAGGTCTTCTTCGCGGGCATGCTGCCGGCCACGCACCTGTGGGGCGGCCGCCCCCGGCTCTACGTGGCCTCGCTCGGCCTGATCCTGGCCGGCTCGTTCCTCCTCAACACCTCCGTCGCGCGCCGCACCCGCCTGGTGTGGGGGGCCGCGACCGCGCTGGTGCTCGCCTCGTTCCAGTTCCCGCCCACGCAGTACGTGTGGCACGGGCTGGCGGTGCCCAACGGCAACCCGTACCGAGAGACCTTCGTCTTCAGCGGGATGGTGGTGGTGCTGGCCTGGCTGGCGCTGGCGGGCAAGCCGCGCCCGCGGCACCTGGCCCTGACGGCCGGCCTGCTGGTCGCGGCCGCCTTCGTACTGCGCCGCACCGACGACTTCGGCGGCTGGACCTGGCCGGCCGTGCTCGGCGGCGGGGCCGTCTCCCTGCTGGCGCTGGTCCTGCTGCGGCTCGGCGACAAGCGCCGCTACCTGGTCCCGGTGGCCGCCGTGCTGATGATCGGCGTCGTCCTCGCCGAGTCCACCGCGGCCGCGGCCGGCGCCGACGCCCGCCGGGCCCGCGAGCGCTGGGCGAAGCCCGTCCCCACCTCGAACCAGTCGATCGCCCGGCACTTCGACGCCGTCCGCGGCGTCGAGGACTGGCCCGCCCACCGGACCGACTCGGGCGCGCCGCAGACCGCGTACAACGACGCCCTGGCGCTCCGCGCGGAGGGGCCGCAGTACTACAGCAGCTACCTCCCCGAGGCCACCTACAAGGCCCTGGAGCCCCTCGGGTACGGCTTCAAGAACGACGGCAGGACCTTCTTCGGCGCCGACAACCCGGTGCTCGACGCGATCTTCTCGATCGGTGCGCGGGTCCGCCCCGGGGCCGCCCCGGACAGCTGGACGGCCACGCGGTTCCCGGCGCCGCCGCTGGTCACCGTCCGCACCGGTCCGTACGCCTCGCCGAACCCGGCGGAGAGCGTCTATGCCCGGCAGGAGACCGTCCTGGGCGCCACCGTCTACGAGGTCCCGCAGGTCACCCGCGGCGGCGACTCCGAGAACCAGACGTACACGGCGCGGTGCCGGCCCGGCTCCGAGGCCTACTGGTACTCCCCCGCCCTCTACGGCAGCATCCGCGCCGGTGCCACCGAGAAGCCGCTGGAGGACGAGATGACCGGGGTGACCCCGCTCGGCCCCGTCCCCGCCTCCGGCACGGTGGACGTCACCGTGCGGACCCGTACGGAGGGCGCCGACGCGGGCGCCCACCCGCTGGGCTGCCTGGACCGCGCGGCCCTCACCGCGGCCGTCGACCGCCTGAAGACCACCGGGGCCACCGCGGTCCAGGTCGGCGGCCACTCGATCGGGGCCACCCTCCCGGCGGACACCCGGGGCACGGCGGTCGTCGCCACCACGGCCGTCCCCGGCTGGACCTGCTCCGCCCCGGTCAGGCCCTTCCACGGCCTCCTGGCCGTGGACCTCCCCCCGGGCACGACCGGGTTCTCCTGCACCTTCACCCCGAAGGGCCTGCGCCCCGGCCTGGCCGCCGCCGCCCTGGCCCTCCTGATCCTGGCCGCCGTCCCGGCCCGGACCCGCCTGCGCCGCCACCGCTGAGCCGGGGGGTGTGCTCGCGGTGGCCGGTCCGGCCGCCGCGAGCACATCCGACGGCCCCCCGGTGGGAACGGAGAAGCCCCCCGCCACTCCTCTCGGAGCGGCGGGGGGCTTCTTCTTACGAGCCTCAGCCGTTGTACGGGCCGTAGTCGTAGTCCTCCAGCGGGACGGCCTGGCCGGACCCGGTGCCGAAGGGCGAGTAGTCGATGTCGTCGTAGCCGACGGCCGAGTACATCGCGGCCTTCGCCTCCTCGGTGGGCTCCACCCGGATGTTGCGGTAGCGGGCGAGGCCCGTACCGGCCGGGATGAGCTTACCGATGATGACGTTCTCCTTGAGGCCGATCAGGGAGTCGGACTTGGCGTTGATCGCCGCGTCCGTCAGGACCCTGGTCGTCTCCTGGAAGGACGCCGCCGACAGCCACGACTCGGTCGCGAGCGAGGCCTTGGTGATACCCATCAGCTGCGGACGGCCGGAGGCGGGGTGACCGCCCTCGGTGACCACACGACGATTCTCGGTCTCGAACTTCGACCGCTCGACCAGCTCGCCCGGCAGGAGCTCCGCGTCGCCGGACTCGATGATCGTCACGCGGCGCAGCATCTGCCGGATGATGATCTCGATGTGCTTGTCGTGGATCGACACGCCCTGCGAGTTGTAGACCTTCTGGACTTCGCCGACCAGGTGGACCTGGACGGCGCGCTGGCCGAGGATGCGCAGCACGTCGTGCGGGTTGGTGGCACCCATGGTGAGCTTCTGGCCCACCTCGACGTGGTCGCCCTCGTGCACGATGACCTTGGCGCGCTTCGAGATCGGGAACGCCGTCTCGTCGCTGCCGTCGTCGGGCGTGATGACGATCTTCTTCGTCTTCTCGGTCTCCTCGATCCGCACGCGGCCGGCGGCCTCGGAGATCGGGGCGACACCCTTCGGGGTACGGGCCTCGAAGAGCTCGACGACACGCGGCAGACCCTGCGTGATGTCGTCACCTGCCACACCACCGGTGTGGAAGGTACGCATCGTCAGCTGGGTACCGGGCTCACCGATGGACTGGGCGGCGATGATGCCGACCGCCTCACCGATGTCGACCAGCTTGCCGGTGGCGAGCGAGCGTCCGTAGCAGAAGGCACAGGTGCCGACCGCGGACTCACAGGTCAGGACCGAGCGGGTCTTGACCTCCTCGACGCCGTTGGCGACCAGGGCGTCGATGAGGACGTCACCGAGGTCGACGTTGGCCGGCGCGATGACCTTGCCGTCGATGACGACGTCCTCGGCCAGCATGCGGGCGTAGATCGAGGTCTCGACGTCGTCGGCCTTGCGCAGCACGCCGTCCTCGCCGCGAACGGCGATCTTCAGCTTCAGGCCGCGCTCGGTGCCGCAGTCCTCCTCGCGGATGATCACGTCCTGCGAGACGTCCACCAGACGACGGGTCAGGTAACCCGAGTCGGCGGTACGCAGGGCGGTGTCCGCCAGACCCTTACGGGCACCGTGCGTGGAGATGAAGTACTCCAGAACGGTGAGGCCCTCACGGAAGGACGCCTTGATCGGACGCGGGATGGTCTCGTTCTTCGCGTTCGACACCAGACCACGCATACCGGCGATCTGTCGCATCTGCATCATGTTTCCTCGGGCACCCGAGTCAACCATCATGAAGATGGGGTTCGTCTTGGGGAAGTTCGCGTTCATCGCCTCGGCGACCTCGTTGGTCGCCTTGGTCCAGATCGCGATGAGCTCCTGCGTGCGCTCGTCCTTGGTGATCAGACCGCGCTCGTACTGCTTCTGGACCTTCTCGTCCTGCGCCTCGTAGCCCGCGACGATGGCCTTCTTGGCCTCGGGCACGACGACGTCGGAGATGGCCACGGTGACACCGGAACGGGTCGCCCAGTGGAAGCCGGCCGCCTTCAGGTTGTCGAGCGTCGCCGCCACGATGACCTTGGGGTAGCGCTCCGCCAGGTCGTTGACGATCTCGGAGAGCTGCTTCTTGCCCACCGAGTAGTCGACGAACGGGTAGTCCTCGGGCAGCAGCTCGTTGAAGAGCGCGCGGCCCAGGGTGGTGCGCAGGCGGAAGCTGTCGCCCGGCTGGAACTCCTGCTCGCCCTCTTCGGCGACCGGCGGCACCCAGCCGCGCGGCGGGATGGTGCCCACCGGGAAGCGGATGTCGACGGACGACTGCAGCGCGAGCTCGCCGGCGTCGAACGCCATGGTCGCCTCGGCCGTGGAGCCGAACGCGCGGCCCTCGCCCTTGGTGTCACGGAGCTCACCGTCGGTGGTCAGGAAGAACAGACCGAGGACCATGTCCTGGGTCGGCATCGTGACCGGACGGCCGTCGGCCGGCTTGAGGATGTTGTTCGAGGACAGCATCAGGATGCGGGCCTCGGCCTGCGCCTCCGCGGAGAGCGGCAGGTGCACGGCCATCTGGTCACCGTCGAAGTCCGCGTTGAACGCGGTGCAGACGAGCGGGTGGATCTGGATGGCCTTGCCTTCGACCAGCTGGGGCTCGAAGGCCTGGATGCCGAGGCGGTGCAGCGTGGGCGCACGGTTCAGCAGGACCGGGTGCTCGGCGATGACCTCTTCGAGCACGTCGTAGACGACCGTGCGGCCGCGCTCGACCATGCGCTTGGCCGACTTGATGTTCTGCGCGTGGTTCAGGTCGACCAGGCGCTTCATCACGAACGGCTTGAAGAGCTCCAGCGCCATGGCCTTGGGCAGGCCGCACTGGTGCAGCTTCAGCTGCGGACCGACGACGATCACGGAACGCGCGGAGTAGTCCACGCGCTTACCGAGAAGGTTCTGACGGAATCGACCCTGCTTGCCCTTCAGCATGTCGCTGAGGGACTTCAGGGGACGGTTGCCGGGACCGGTCACCGGACGACCACGACGACCGTTGTCGAAGAGTGCGTCCACGGCCTCCTGGAGCATGCGCTTCTCGTTGTTCACGATGATCTCGGGGGCACCGAGGTCGAGAAGGCGCTTCAGGCGGTTGTTGCGGTTGATCACGCGGCGGTACAGGTCGTTGAGGTCGGAGGTCGCGAAGCGGCCACCGTCGAGCTGCACCATCGGACGGAGGTCCGGCGGGATGACCGGGACGCAGTCCAGAACCATGCCCTTGGGCTTGTTGCTGGTCTGCAGGAACGCGGAGACGACCTTGAGGCGCTTGAGCGCACGGGTCTTCTTCTGGCCCTTGCCGGTACGGATGATCTCGCGGAGGCGCTCGGCCTCCTCCTCGAGGTCGAAGGACTCCAGGCGCTTCTGCAGCGCGGCGGCGCCCATGCAGCCGTCGAAGTACGTGCCGAAGCGGTCACGCAGCTCGCGGTAGAGGAGCTCGTCGCCCTCGAGGTCCTGGACCTTGAGGTTCTTGAAGCGGGCCCACACCTCGTCGAGGCGGTCGATCTCGCGCTGGGCGCGGTCACGGAGCTGCTTCATCTCGCGCTCGGCACCCTCGCGCACCTTGCGGCGCACGTCGGCCTTGGCACCCTCGGCCTCGAGCTCGGCCAGGTCGGACTCGAGCTTCTTGGCCCGGCCTTCGAGGTCGGCGTCGCGGCGGTTCTCGATCTGCTGGCGCTCGACGGAGACGTGGGCCTCCAGCGACGGCAGGTCGCGCTGACGGCGCTCGTCGTCGACGAACGTGATCATGTACGCGGCGAAGTAGATGACCTTCTCGAGGTCCTTCGGCGCGAGGTCCAGCAGGTAGCCCAGGCGCGACGGGACGCCCTTGAAGTACCAGATGTGGGTAACGGGAGCGGCAAGCTCGATGTGGCCCATGCGCTCACGGCGCACCTTGGCGCGGGTGACTTCGACGCCACAGCGCTCACAGATGATGCCCTTGAAGCGGACACGCTTGTACTTGCCGCAGTAGCACTCCCAGTCCCGGGTCGGACCGAAGATCTTCTCGCAGAAGAGTCCGTCCTTCTCGGGCTTCAGGGTGCGGTAGTTGATGGTCTCCGGCTTCTTGACCTCGCCGTGCGACCAGGTTCGGATGTCGTCCGCGGTGGCAAGGCCGATCCGCAGCTCGTCGAAGAAGTTGACGTCGAGCACTGTGCGTCAATCCCTCTTTCGGGGTCGTGTCTCTTGATCAGTGGTCTGAACGGTCCCGGGGATGACGGGGGGCTCAGGGTGTGAGCCCCCCGTCAGGCCCGTCAGACCTCTTCGACGCTGCTCGGCTCGCGCCGGGACAGGTCGATACCGAGCTCCTCCGCCGCGCGGAAGACGTCCTCGTCGGTGTCGCGCATCTCGATGGACATGCCGTCCGAGGACAGCACCTCCACGTTGAGGCAGAGCGACTGCATTTCCTTGATGAGCACCTTGAAGGACTCGGGAATGCCCGGCTCGGGGATGTTCTCGCCCTTGACGATGGCCTCGTAGACCTTCACGCGGCCGGTGACGTCGTCGGACTTGATGGTCAGCAGCTCCTGGAGGGCGTAGGCGGCGCCGTAAGCCTCGAGCGCCCACACCTCCATCTCACCGAATCGCTGGCCACCGAACTGTGCCTTACCACCCAGCGGCTGCTGCGTGATCATCGAGTACGGACCGGTCGAACGGGCGTGGAGCTTGTCGTCGACCAGGTGGTGGAGCTTGAGGATGTACATGTACCCGACCGAGATCGGGTCCGGGAACGGCTCGCCGGAGCGGCCGTCGAACAGGCGCGCCTTGCCGGACGGGAGGACCAGGCGGTCACCGTCGCGGTTCGGGATGGTGTGCTCGAACAGGCCGGCGAGCTCGTCCTCGCGGGCGCCGTCGAACACGGGGGTGGCGACGTTGGTGCCGGGCTCGACGCGGTCGGCGCCGATGGCCTTCAGTCGCTCGGCCCACTCCTCACCCAGACCGGAGACGTCCCAGCCACGGCTGGCGAGCCAGCCGAGGTGGATCTCCAGGACCTGTCCCGGGTTCATTCGGGACGGGACACCCAGCGGGTTCAGGATGATGTCGACCGGGGTGCCGTCCTCGAGGAACGGCATGTCCTCGATCGGGAGGATCTTGGAGATGACACCCTTGTTGCCGTGACGGCCGGCGAGCTTGTCACCGTCGGTGATCTTGCGCTTCTGGGCGACGTAGACGCGGACCAGCTGGTTCACGCCCGGGGGAAGCTCGTCGCCCTCCTCGCGGTCGAAGACGCGGACGCCGATGACCTTGCCGATCTCACCGTGGGGGACCTTCAGCGAGGTGTCACGCACCTCGCGGGCCTTCTCACCGAAGATCGCGCGGAGCAGACGCTCCTCCGGGGTCAGCTCGGTCTCACCCTTGGGCGTGACCTTGCCGACCAGGATGTCGCCGGCGACGACGTCCGCACCGATGCGGATGATGCCGCGCTCGTCGAGGTCCGCGAGGACCTCCTCGGAGACGTTCGGGATGTCCCGGGTGATCTCCTCGGGGCCGAGCTTGGTGTCACGGGCGTCGACCTCGTGCTCCTCGATGTGGATCGAGGAGAGGACGTCGTCCTGCACGAGGCGCTGCGACAGGATGATCGCGTCCTCGTAGTTGTGGCCTTCCCACGGCATGAACGCGACGAGCAGGTTCTTGCCGAGGGCCATCTCGCCCTCTTCGGTCGCCGGTCCGTCGGCGAGGACCTGGGACTCGACGATCCGGTCACCCTCGTTGACGATGACCTTCTGGTTGACCGAGGTGCCCTGGTTCGACCGGGAGAACTTGGCGACGCGGTACGTGGTGTACGTGCCGTCGTCGTTGGCGACGGTGATGTAGTCGGCCGAGACCTCCTGGACCACACCGTCCTTCTCCGCGCGGATCGAGTCACCGGCGTCGACCGCACAGCGGTACTCCATGCCGGTGCCGACGAGCGGGGCCTCCGCCTTGATGAGCGGAACGGCCTGGCGCATCATGTTCGCGCCCATGAGGGCACGGTTGGCGTCGTCGTGCTCGAGGAAGGGGATCATCGCGGTCGCGACGGACACCATCTGGCGCGGGGAGACGTCCATGTAGTCGACGTCGCCGCCGGCGATGTAGTCGATCTCGCCGCCACGACGGCGGACCAGGACGCGGTTCTCGGTGAAGCGCATGTCCTCGGACAGGGCCGCGTTGGCCTGCGCGATGACGAAGCGGTCTTCCTCGTCGGCCGTCAGGTAGTCGACCTCGTCGGTGACGACGCCGTCGATGACCTTGCGGTACGGGGTCTCGACGAAACCGAACGCGTTGACGCGGCCGTAGGACGCGAGCGAGCCGATCAGACCGATGTTCGGGCCTTCGGGGGTCTCGATCGGGCACATGCGGCCGTAGTGCGACGGGTGCACGTCGCGGACCTCGAAGCCGGCCCGCTCACGGGACAGACCGCCGGGGCCCAGCGCCGACAGGCGGCGCTTGTGGGTCAGGCCCGAGAGCGGGTTGTTCTGGTCCATGAACTGCGACAGCTGGCTGGTGCCGAAGAACTCCTTGATGGAGGCGACGACCGGCCGGATGTTGATCAGGGTCTGCGGCGTGATCGCCTCGACGTCCTGGGTGGTCATGCGCTCGCGCACGACGCGCTCCATACGAGCCAGACCCGTGCGGACCTGGTTCTGGATGAGCTCGCCGACGTTGCGCAGACGACGGTTGCCGAAGTGGTCGATGTCGTCGGTCTCGACGACGATCGAACGGCCGGACTCGCCGATCGTCTCGGTCTCGCCGGCGTGCAGCTTGACCAGGTACTTGATCGTCGCGATGACGTCGTCGGTGGTGAGCACACCGGCGTCGAGCGGCTCGTCGGCGCCGAGCTTCTTGTTCACCTTGTAGCGGCCGACCTTGGCGAGGTCGTAGCGCTTCGGGTTGAAGTAGAGGTTCTCGAGCAGCGTCTGAGCGGCCTCACGGGTCGGCGGCTCGCCCGGGCGCAGCTTGCGGTAGATGTCGAGCAGCGCGTCGTCCTGACCCTGGGTGTGGTCCTTCTCCAGGGTGGCGCGCATGGACTCGTACTCGCCGAACTCCTCGAGGATCTGCTCGGTGGTCCAGCCGAGAGCCTTCAGGAGGACGGTGACGGACTGCTTGCGCTTGCGGTCGATGCGGACGCCGACCATGTCGCGCTTGTCGATCTCCATCTCGAGCCAGGCACCCCGGGACGGGATGATCTTGGCGGAGAAGATGTCCTTGTCGGACGTCTTGTCGATGGAGGAGTCGAAGTAGACACCGGGGGAACGGACGAGCTGCGACACCACGACACGCTCGGTGCCGTTGATGACGAAGGTGCCCTTGTTGGTCATGAGCGGGAAGTCGCCCATGAAGACCGTCTGAGACTTGATCTCTCCGGTCTCGTTGTTCGTGAACTCGGCCGTGACGAACAGCGGAGCCGCGTACGTGAAGTCGCGCTCCTTGCACTCGTCGACGGAGTTCTTCGCCGGCTCGAAACGGTGGTCGCGGAAGGTCAGCGACATCGACCCGGAGAAGTCCTCGATCGGCGAGATCTCCTCGAAGATCTCTTCCAGACCGGACTTGGTGGGGACGTCCTGTCCACTCTCAAGCGCCGACTCGACGCGAGACTTCCAGGCGGCATTGCCGAGCAGCCAGTCAAAGCTCTCGGTCTGCAGCGCCAGGAGGTTCGGAACCTCGAGGGGCTCCTTGATCTTTGCAAAGGAGATGCGCAGCGGGGCGGTGCTGGCACCGTTGTTCGTATTGGTCGAGGCGTTGCGCGAGGCGGCCAAGAGGGGGTCCTTCCGAGGGCTCGGACTCACTACGCGCGTACCGGTCCCAGCAGACACAGAAGACGAGGCCCCCCGATTCCGGCCAAAACACCAGGTCAGGGTGGATCAATCAAGTGTGCTCAAGCGTGGGCATGTCCCTGGCGACGGGCAGGGGACAGCTAACAGGCAGCGCAAAGGGTCAGTGTAGCCACTTGGCTCACTGATGTCCAGACCGCGTTTCCGGAAACCGGCAACAGGCCTTCCCCATGTCGTTCAACCCTGCGTCCAACGCTGCCGCTCTCGTGTACAGAGCGCGTATCAGTACTGCCCTCTTCGTAGTCGATCCATGCCTCGGATCTCGGATCGAGGCGGGCCGACCTCTCCCGACGGGTCTGAGAATTGCGCGCCGCGACCCGTTCGTCAAGGCCCCCTGCTCCGAGCGGATCATCTCCGGACCCTGCGTCGGGGCAACGATGATCACCCTACTCCCCAACGAGACCAGGGCAAGTCAGGCACTGCGAATACGCCAAAGGGCGACCACCCTTACGAGTGATCGCCCCTTGGAGAGGCCGTCAGGCGGCCTCAGAGGTGTTACTTGACCTCGACGGAGGCACCGGCACCCTTGAGGGCCTCGGCGGCCTTGTCAGCGGCCTCCTTGTTGACCTTCTCGAGGACGGGCTTCGGCGCACCGTCGACGAGGTCCTTGGCCTCCTTCAGGCCCAGGGAGGTCAGCTCACGCACGACCTTGATGACCTGGATCTTCTTGTCGCCGGCGCCCGCGAGGATGACGTCGAACTCGTCCTTCTCCTCAGCGGCCTCGACCGGGGCGCCGGGGGCACCCGGGGCGGCAACGGCGACGGCCGCGGCGGCGGTGACGTCGAACTTCTCCTCGAAGGCCTTCACGAACTCGGAGAGCTCGATGAGGGTCATCTCCTCGAACTGGGCGAGGAGGTCGTCCTGAGAGAGCTTCGCCATGATGGGCGATCCTTCCACTAATTCGGCAGGTGCCGATGTGTCTATAGAGGCGGGCGTAACGGCCCGCTACGACCCGCGCACTAGGCGGCGCGGATCAATGCGCGAGCCGAATTACTCGGCACCGCCCTGCTCGGCGAGCTTGACGCGAAGCGCTTCCGCGGTGCGGACGAACTTCGACGGCAGCGCCTGGAAGAGCGAGGCAGCCTGGGACTGCTTGCCCTTGAACGCGCCGGCCAGCTTGCTGAGCAGAACCTCGCGGGACTCGAGGTCCGCAAGCTTCTTGATGTCGTCGGCGGAGAGAGCCTTACCGTCAAGGACACCGGCCTTGATGATGAGGTTCGGGTTCTCCTTGGCGAAGTCACGCAGAGCCTTCGCCGACTCCACCGGGTCACCGGTGATGAAGGCGACCGCGGTCGGACCAGCGAAGTGCTCGTCCAGCGCGGTGATCCCGGCCTGGTTGGCCGCAATCTTGGTCAGCGTGTTCTTCACCACGGCGTACTGGGCGTTCTCACCGAGGGAGCGACGCAGCGTCTTGAGCTGCGCGACGGTGAGACCCCGGTACTCGGTCAGCACGGCGGCGTTCGAGCTCTGGAACGCGTCCGTGAGCTCGGCCACCGATGCAGCCTTGTTGGGCGTCGGCATGGTGCGTTCGCCTCCTTCCGGGTGATGAGGACCGCTCAGAAGGGGCTGACATACAAAACGCCCCGGCGCAGGCGCCAGGGCGTAGCTCGACCGGACGAATCCGGGAGCATTCCACAGTCACCTGCGCGGGTCGTCCGCAGTAAGCGGATCCTTCGGCCACCGCACCCTGTCGGGCACAGCAACGACCAGCGGTCTTTGGCTTCCGGGGAAGACTACGTGAAGGGTTCCGGTCGAAGCAAATCGGTCAGCTGCGGAGCCCGGGGAACCCGGCGTCGCGGAGCGTCTTGTCGGCTTCCTCCAGGTCCTTGTCGGCCTGTTCCAGGTCCTTGTCGGCCTGTTCGAGGTCGGCGTCGACGCCCTTCATGACGTCGTCGAAGGCGACGACCTGGTCGGCCGGCGGGGGCTGGACGGGAGCCGGCTTGCCGAAGCCGGAGAACTTCCCCGTGGTCTTCGTCGTGCCCTTGTCGTCCGTGCTGGAGCTGTCGACACGGACCGGGTAGCCGTCGGCGCCGATCCACAGTTCCACCTCGAAGACGGTGATGTGCTTCACGGCCTCGTGGAGGTACTGGCGGTTCTTCTCCTCCATGACCCGGGTGGACTCGTCCGCCCGCAGCAGGTCCGCGCCGGTGAAGCTGCCCTTGTAGCGCTGCGCGTCGACGCCGTCGGTCTTCTCGGCCCCCACGTGCGCGAGCTTCTCCTGGCCGAGCAGCATCGCCAGGAACTCCGCCGGGTCCTGGTTCAGCCGGACCCCCGGCTTGCCGTCCTTGGACAGGTCCATCTGCATCCAGGTCTTGCCCTTGAGGGGCTGGTCCAGCCGGCTGTAGACGGTGTCGCCCATCATGATCGAGCGGGTGTCGGGCTTGCCCTCGCCCCGGTCCTTGAGGACCACGTCCTGGGCGGCCGGGTACCACGCCTTCGTGCCGGTCTCGCGCACGGTCTTGCCGTCGCTCCCGGTGGTGGCCATCTCCGCCGTGGCGGACTTGGCGGCCACCGTCTTGAGGTAGGACGCCTTCACCGCCGCCACGGGGTCGTGCGCCTTCTTCTCGGCCCCGCCCCCACAGCCCGCGAGGCCCCCCACGAGGAGCCCGCTCCCGGCGATCGCGACGGCGCCCCGGATCCGGACAGCCTTGTTCATCTGTTCTCCCCCATGCATGGTTCTGCTGCGCGTCGCGCCGCTGCGGCGGAGCAGCGGCGCGACGGTACTGCGGTACTGCGGTGCTGTGGTCGGGTACGGCCGGCGTTTCCGCCCGTGCCGCTGCCCGTACGACTGTACGACTCGGCACCGGGAGTCATCACACAGGGTTCGCACAGGGAACAGGAAAAACGGGCCCCTCGCCGCCCGGGAAGGGGGCGAGGGGCCCGTTCAGTCACTCGGCGAGCCGTGCGGCCCGGCCGGGTCAGACCGCGGCCGGGTCTTCCTCGACGAGGAGGTTCCGGGTGCGGTTCGGGTCCAGCTGGATGCCGGGGCCCATGGTGGTGCTGAGGGCGGCCTTCTTCAGGTAGCGGCCCTTGGCGGCGGACGGCTTCAGACGAAGGATCTCGTCCAGGGCCGCGCCGTAGTTCTCGACGAGCTGCTCATCGGAGAAGGAGACCTTGCCGATGATGAAGTGCAGGTTCGAGTGCTTGTCGACGCGGAACTCGATCTTGCCACCCTTGATCTCGGTGACAGCCTTCGCGACGTCCATCGTGACGGTGCCGGTCTTCGGGTTCGGCATGAGGCCACGGGGACCGAGCACGCGGCCGAGGCGGCCGACCTTGCCCATGAGGTCCGGGGTGGACACAACGGCGTCGAACTCGTTCAGGCGGTTGCCCTTGGCGATCTCGTTGATCAGCTCGTCGTCGCCGACGATGTCGGCGCCAGCGGCTTCCGCGGCCGCAGCACGGTCACCGGTCGCGAAGACCAGGACCCGGGCGGTCTTGCCGGTGCCGTGCGGGAGGTTCACGGTGCCGCGGACCATCTGGTCGGCCTTGCGCGGGTCGACACCCAGGCGGAAGGCGACCTCGACGGTGCTGTCGAACTTGGTCGAGGAGATCTCCTTGGCGAGACGGACGGCCTCGAGCGGGGCGTACTGCTTCTCCCGGTCGACCTTGGCGTCCGCAGCGCGGAGAGTCTTGCTGCGCTTCACTTCAGCTCCTGTATTTCGGATTCAGGCATGGAGTCGTGGTGCGGGCCAGCGCTTGGCCCTACCACTGGTGGTGCTGGGGGTGGCTGGATCAGCCCTCGACCGTGACGCCCATCGAGCGCGCGGTGCCGGAAATGATCTTCACGGCGGCGTCGATGTCGTTGGCGTTCAGGTCGGGCATCTTCAGCTCGGCGATCTCGCGGACCTGGGCAGCCGTGAGCTTGGCGACCTTGGTCTTGTGGGGCTCGCCGGAGCCCTTCTCGATGCCCGCGTGCTTCAGGATGAGGCGCGCAGCCGGCGGCGTCTTGGTGATGAAGGTGAAGGTGCGGTCCTCGTAGACCGTGATCTCCACCGGCACGACCATGCCACGCTGCGACTCGGTCGCGGCGTTGTAGGCCTTGCAGAACTCCATGATGTTGACGCCGTGCTGACCGAGCGCGGGGCCGACCGGCGGAGCCGGGTTGGCCGCACCGGCCTTGATCTGGAGCTTGATAAGCCCCGTGACCTTCTTCTTCTTGGGAGGCATTGCTCTCTCCGGGTCCTAGTGAGAGTTTTCAGCCGCCGATCCGGTCATCCGGATGGAGGCATACCGCACCACGATAACGGGTACCAGTGCGGGGCTAAAAACCGAGCAGGTCAGACCACCCGTGAGGGGCGGTCTGACCTGTCCGGAAGCTGTGGCTCAGAAGCCGTGATCCAGGCGGTGCGGATCAGTTCTTCTGGATCTGGTCGAAGCTGAGCTCGACCGGGGTCTCGCGACCGAAGATCTCGACGAGGCCCTTGACCTTCTTCGAGTCGGGGTTGATCTCGTTGATGGTCGCCTGGAGCGTGGCGAACGGACCGTCGGTGACGGTGACCGAGTCGCCGACCTCGAAGTCCAGCACCTCGATCGTGCGCTTGACGGCGGGCGCGGGCAGGCCGGCCTCTTCCGCGGCGGCCTTGGCGGCCTTCTCCTGCGCCTCCGGGGCGAGCATCTTGACGATCTCGTCCAGGGTGAGCGGGTACGGGTCGTACGCGTTGCCCACGAAGCCGGTGACGCCGGGAGTGTTGCGGACGACGCCCCAGGACTCGTTCGTCAGATCCATGCGGACGAGAACGTAGCCGGGCAGCTTGTTCTGCCGGACGTTCTTGCGCTCGCCGTTCTTGATCTGGACGATCTCTTCCTCGGGCACCTCGGCCTGGTAGATGAACTCCTCGACGTTCAGCGAGACGGCGCGCTGCTCCAGGTTGGCCTTCACGCGCTTCTCGTAGCCGGCGTAGGTGTGGATCACGTACCACTCGCCGGGGAGGAGGCGCAGCTCCTCGCGCAGGGCCTGGATCGGGTCGACCGGCTCGGCGGGCTCGGCCTCTTCGGCCTCCTCCGTGATCTCGGCGTCGTCGGCGGCCTCTGCGGGCTCGGTGTCGGCCTCGGCCTCGTCCGCCTCGTCGTCGGAGACGTGCAGCGCAGCCTCCTCGGCGGCTTCACCCGCCTCGACGTCGGCGAGCTCGGCCTCGTCGGGGTCCACAGCGTCTGCCGCCTCGACGATGTCGAGCTCGTCCTCGACGGACTCGACGGAGTCGTGGCTCGCGTTCAGGTTCGGGTCAGACACGGTGGCTGCTTCTTCCTGGAAAAAAGGTGGTGGAACATGCGAAAAGGGGCGGCACCCATCAAGGCGCCGCCCTCCGCGGGGATCAGCCGAAGACGAACTTGATGGCTTCCTGGAACCCATAGTCAATCACGGTCACCAGAGCGATCATGATGACCACGAAGACAATCACCACGGTGGTGTACGTCGTGAGCTGATTGCGAGTGGGCCAGACAACCTTGCGGAGTTCCGCGACGATCTGGCGGTAGAACAGCGCGAGACGGCCCAGAGGACCCTTCTTGCCGCGCTTGCCGCCCTTGCGGGCCTTCTTCTCGCGCGTCTCGTCCTCGGCGTCAGGCTTGTCGATGGAGCCCAGGGCGTCCGTCACTTCTCTCACCTGAATCCGGGTCGTGGCCGTACCGCGCCCGGTTGCGCCGCACGGCGTTGCATCTAAGTACGTACCTGCGCACACACGTCCGAGAAGGAGTGTGGAGCAGGGCCGGAGGGACTCGAACCCCCAACCGCTGGTTTTGGAGACCAGTGCTCTACCAATTGAGCTACGACCCTTTGCGTCCCCCAACCTACCGCATCCGGGCGAGTGCACGGAGTGCTCACGCTTTGCAGCGGCTGGCGAGGTCCAACGACAGGTGAGTGTACGTGAACTGGGCCGTGACGTCGAACAGCACCCGGCCTGACATGCTCCGGTCCGTTGACTGAAACGGTGTGCGGCGCTTCGGCGCGGTCTGGGACGATTGCTCGTATGACCTCTGCAACGCCTTCCTCCGAGCGCCGGGTGTCCGCCCGTATCGGCGCCATTTCCGAGTCCGCCACCCTCGCCGTGGACGCCAAGGCCAAGGCCCTCAAGGCCGCCGGACGCCCGGTGATCGGCTTCGGCGCGGGCGAGCCCGACTTCCCGACCCCGGACTACATCGTCGAGGCCGCGGTCGAGGCCTGCCGCAACCCCAAGTACCACCGCTACACGCCGGCCGGCGGTCTGCCCGAGCTCAAGGCCGCCATCGCCGCCAAGACGCTGCGCGACTCCGGCTACGAGGTCGAGGCGTCGCAGGTCCTGGTGACCAACGGCGGCAAGCAGGCGATCTACGAGGCCTTCGCGGCCGTCCTGGACCCGGGTGACGAGGTCATCGTCCCGGCCCCCTACTGGACCACCTACCCGGAGTCGATCCGTCTCGCCGGCGGTGTCCCGGTCGAGGTCGTCGCCGACGAGACCACCGGTTACCGGGTCTCCGTCGAGCAGCTGGAGGCCGCGCGCACCGAGCGCACCAAGGTCGTCCTGTTCGTCTCCCCCTCCAACCCGACCGGCGCGGTCTACAGCGAGGCCGACGCGAAGGCGATCGGCGAGTGGGCCGCCGAGCACGGCCTGTGGGTCCTCACGGACGAGATCTACGAGCACCTGGTCTACGGCGACGCGAAGTTCACCTCGCTGCCGGTCCTGGTCCCGGCCCTGCGCGACAAGTGCATCATCGTGAACGGCGTCGCCAAGACCTACGCGATGACCGGCTGGCGCGTGGGATGGGTCATCGCCCCGCAGGACGTCATCAAGGCGGCGACCAACCTTCAGTCGCACGCCACCTCCAACGTCTCCAACGTGGCCCAGGTCGCCGCGCTGGCCGCCGTCTCGGGCAACCTGGACGCGGTCGCCGAGATGCGCAAGGCCTTCGACCGCCGCCGCCAGACGATGGTCAAGATGCTGAACGAGATCGACGGCGTCCTCTGCCCGACCCCCGAGGGCGCGTTCTACGCGTACCCGTCGGTCAAGGAGCTCCTCGGAAAGGAGATCCGCGGCAAGCGCCCGCAGACCTCCGTCGAGCTGGCCGCCCTGATCCTGGACGAGGCCGAGGTCGCGGTCGTCCCCGGCGAGGCCTTCGGCACCCCCGGCTACCTGCGCCTCTCGTACGCCCTGGGTGACGAGGACCTGGTCGAGGGCGTGTCCCGCATCCAGAAGCTCCTGGCCGAGGCCAAGGCCTAGGCCTAAGCCCTGCGCGGCCCGCAGCGCGACCTGGGCGGCGGCACCCCGAGGGGTGCCGCCGCCCAGGCGTTCGCGGCCCCCGCCGAGTCTCATCCGGCTCCGTCGGGGAGGGGGGCACCGGTCCGGGCAGCGCCCGGGAGGCCCCCGCGCAGCGGCCTCCGCCACCGCTCACCCGTTCGCGCAAGCCCCCGATCGGTAAAACCCCCTCCCGCCGGGCGCAGCGGTACGGCAGGATCACCAGATGGAGCACGTACGCGATCTCACGCTTCTGCCGAAGGCCCACCTCCACCTCCACTTCACCGGGTCGATGCGACCATCGACCCTCCTGGAGCTCGCCGACAAGTACGGCGTGCGCCTCCCCGACGCGCTGACCGCCGGGGAGCCACCCAAGCTGCGCGCCACCGATGAACGCGGCTGGTTCCGCTTCCAGCGGCTCTACGACGCCGCCCGCTCCTGCCTGCGCGAGCCCGAGGACATTCAGCGCCTGGTCCGCGAGGCAGCGGAGGAGGACGTGCGGGACGGCAGCGGCTGGCTGGAGATCCAGGTGGATCCCACCTCCTACGCCCCGCTGCTGGGCGGGATGATCCCGGCCGTCGAGATCATCCTCGACGCCGTCGACGCGGCCTCCCGCGAGACCGGCCTCGGCATGCGGGTCCTGATCGCCGCCAACCGCATGAAGCACCCCCTCGACGCCCGCACCCTGGCCCGGCTCGCCGTGCGCTACGCCGACCGGGGCGTGGTCGGTTTCGGCCTGTCCAACGACGAGCGCCGGGGCATGGCCCGCGAGTTCGACCGGGCGTTCGCCATCGCCCGTGACGGCGGCCTCCTGGCGGCCCCGCACGGTGGCGAGCTCACCGGTCCGTCCTCGGTGCGCGACTGCCTCGACGACCTGCACGCGGCCCGCATCGGGCACGGCGTACGGGCCGCGGAGGACCCCCGGCTGCTGAAGCGGCTGGCCGACCGGCAGATCACCTGCGAGGTCTGCCCGGCGTCCAACGTCGCTCTGGGCGTGTACGAGCGGCCCGAGGACGTGCCGCTGCGCACGCTGTTCGAGGCCGGGGTGCCGATGGCGCTGGGCGCGGACGACCCGCTGCTGTTCGGGTCCCGGCTGGCGGCGCAGTACGAGATCGCCCGCCGCCACCACGGTTTCACGGACGCCGAGCTCGCCGAGCTGGCCCGCCAGTCGGTGCGGGGCAGCGCCGCGCCGGACGACGTACAGGCCAAGCTGCTGACCGGGATCGACCACTGGCTCACCGGGTGAGCCGCAGGTCCCCCTCGTGGCAGTCGGCGCGCACCCGGCGGCCGTCGGGGAAGCCGATCTCCAGGTGGGTGCGGCCCTGCTCGGGCAGGGCGAACTCGGCGACGGAGGACACGGTCTCGCCGAGGTGCCGCAGGAAGGGGTGGTCGCCGAGGTCCTCGCCGACCTCGATGCGGCCCCACTCCCCCATGTCGTAGGGCGCGTGGGGCGGGGCGGACTCGACGATGAGGCACCAGTCGGACCCGGTGGTGATCCGGATGGAGTCGCCGACGCTGTCGATCAGCCAGACGTCGAGGGGGGACTCGGAGCGTTCGCCGTCACTGACGTGCCAGGACGCGACGACCCTGCTGAGCGTGCGACCCACGAGCCGAGTGGGGTCCGTACCGGCCCCGTGACGGGGACAGAGCATGGGCGGCCGGGGCTCCTCAGATGCTGACGCCGACCGTCACCGGCTCGTTGACGAGGGTGACGCCGAAGGCAGCGTGAACGCCCGCGACGACCTCGCGGGCCAGGGTGAGGAGGTCCTCGGTGGTGGCCTCGCCGCGGTTGGTGAGGGCGAGGGTGTGCTTGGTGGAGATGCGCGCGGGTCCGGTGCCGTAGCCCTTGGTGAAGCCGGCCTTGTCGATCAGCCAGGCCGCGCTGGTCTTCGTACGGCCCTCGCCGGCGGGGTACGCGGGCGGCGCGGTGCCGGGGCCGAGGCGGTCCTGGACGCGGGCGAGGAAGGCGGCGTAGGCCTCGTCGGTCAGGATCGGGTTGTGGAAGAAGGAGCCGGCCGACCAGGTGTCGTGGTCGGCGGGGTCGAGGACCATGCCTTTTCCGGCGCGCAGCCGCAGCACGGTCTCGCGGGCGGTGGCGGCGGGGACGCGGTCGCCGGCCCCGACGCCGAGGGCGCGGGCGGTCTCGGGGTACTTGATCGGCGCCGAGAGTCCGCCGGCGTCCTCCAGGGCGAAGCGCACGCGCAGCACGACGTAGCGGTCGGGCTGGTCCTTGAAGGTGCTGTTGCGGTACCGGAAGGCGCACTCGGCGGCGGTCAGGGTGACCGTTTCGCCGGTGGTGCGGTCGTAGGCGACGACCTCGGTGATGGTGTCGCAGACCTCCTGGCCGTACGCGCCGACGTTCTGGATCGGGGTGGCGCCGGCGGAGCCGGGGATGCCGGCGAGGCATTCGATGCCGGCGAGGCCGGCCTCGACGGTGCGGGCGACGGCGTCGCTCCAGTTCTCGCCGGCGGCGAGTTCCAGCCGGGTGCCGTCCAGGTCGAAGCCGGTCGTGGCGATGCGCAGGGCGGTGCCGTCGAAGCCCCGGTCGCCGATGACCAGGTTGCTGCCGCCCCCGATGATCAGGAGCGGGGTGCCGCCCTCGTCCGCGGCGCGGACGGCGGCGATCACCTCGGCATCGGTGGTCGCGGTGACCAGGCGGGCGGCGGGACCACCGAGGCGGAAGGTGGTCAGGGGGGCGAGGGGGGCGTCGTGGAGTTCCTGCACGTGGACAAGAGTACGGTCCGTGCCCCTCGCATCCCTGCGGGGCCACGGACCGTACTCGTTCGTCCCCCGAACCGGCCGGGTCAGCGGTCCGCCTGCTGGTCGGCGAGGCGGCGCTCGGCCTCGTCCCAGCCGAGGGGCAGCTCGGTGGCCGGCACGGTCCACTGGGTGAAGACGGATTCCTTCATGTACGCGGCGGCGGCACGGGCACTGGAGCGGTGGGGCTCGCTGCGGGCGAAGCGGTACAGCGCGTCCCGGTCCTCCCATGCGGAGAGGGTGAGGAAGGTGCGGCTCAGGACGCGGGCGCGGAGGGCGACGCCGTGGGCGCCGGGGGCCTTGCGCATCTGGCGGATGATGCCGGGCGACTTGAGGAGGAACCTGACGGCGCCGGTGAGGGTTGCGGTCTCGAAGCGGGAGGCCATGACGTGGACCTCGGCGCCGGGGGCGGCCGGTGTGGGCGTGGACCAGGGGATGTCGGGCATGACGTGCTCTCCTTCCGTGGCGCGGCTACGGGAGCCGCAGGGGCCTGACCTGGGGTGCGGGTGCTGCGTCCGCGTTCGTGCCGGTCGCCGGACGGGTCGCCCGAGGGGTCACCCGACGACCGCGATCTTGTCCGCGGACCCCGACCCCGATCCCGAACCGGACGCGGGCGCGGGCACGGACGCGGGCGTGACGGCGGCGGGCGTGACGGCGGCGGGCGGGGGTGCGGTGGGCGTGGGGGCAGGTGCGCTCCTGGGCTTGCCGGGTACGAGCAGGGCCAGCGCGGCGGCGAGGGCGACGGCCGCGGCGCCGATCCACAGGGCGGGGACGGTGCCGTCGGTGAAGGCCTGCGGGGATTCGTAGCCGCCCTGGGCGGAGAAGACCGAGGCCAGAACGGCGACGCCGAGCGCCCCGCCGACCTCGCGCAGGGCGTTGTTCGTGCCGGAGGCCCTGCCCTGGTCGGCGGGGGTCACGGTGGACATGAGGACGTTGGCCGCGGGGGCGAAGTACAGGGCCATGCCGATCCCGCTGAGGATCAGCGGCGGCAGCTGGGCCGCGTACGAGACGTCCGTGCTGAGGACGGCGGCGAACCAGCCGAGGCCGAGGGCCTGGAACGCCAGGCCGGCGGCGACGACGGGGCGGCCGCCGATGCGGTCGGACAGGATCCCGGCCAGCGGGGCGACGATCATCGGCATGCCGGTCCAGGGGAGCATGCGCAGGCCGGCTTCGGTGGGCGAGTAGCCGGCGACGCCCTGCAGGAACTGGCTGAGCAGGAAGATCGAACCGAACATGCCGAGGAACATCAGCAGGCTGGCCAGGTTGATCCCCAGGAAGCCGCGGTCCCGGAAGAGCCGCATGGGGAGCATGGGGTCGGCGTTCGTGAAGCCGTGGTGGACGAATCCCGCGACGAGGGCGGTGCCGAGGATCAGGCCGGAGAGGACGGGGGTGCTGGTCCAGCCCTCGGAGGTGGCGTTGACCAGGCCGTAGACGATGCCGAAGAGGCCGCCGCTGATGAGCAGGGTGCCGGGGACGTCGAGGCGGGCTCCGGGGGCGGTGGACTCGGCGAGGCGCAGGCGGGCGAGCGGGATCAGGGCCAGGCCTATCGGCACGTTGAGCCAGAAGATCCATTGCCAGGAGATGTGTTCGGTGAGGCTGCCGCCGATGAGGGGGCCGCTGGCGACGGCGAGGCCGGTGACGGCGCCGTAGATACCGAGCGCCATGCCGCGCCGGGCGGCGGGGACGGCGGCGGTGAGGAGGGTGAGGGTGAGCGGCATCATGACGGCGGCTCCCACGCCCTGCACGGCGCGGGCGGCGATGAGCGCGTCGATCCCGGGCGAGAGGGCGGCCGCGGCGGAGGCGCCGGTGAAGACGGCGAGGCCGGCGATGAACAGCCGGCGGCGGCCGAAGCGGTCACCCAGGGCGGCGCCGAACATGAGGAGGACGGCGAAGGTGAGCGTGTAGGCGTTCACCGTCCATTCCAGGTCCTCCAGCCCGCCGCCGAGGTCCGCGCGGATGGCGGGGAGGGCGGTGGTCACGACCAGGTTGTCGAGTGCGGCCATGAAGCCGGCCACGCCGGTGAGGACGAGGGCCCAGACGGCGGGCCCGCGGAGCTTGGTGTCGACGTCCTGCGCGTGCACGATTCCCCCTACGAGTTGTTAGTTATTGCTGACTAACTTTGCTGCGCATGCGGATGCGCGCACGGTCGCGCGCATCCGTCACTTCTCCAGGCGGCCGGTGGTGCGGGCGGACGGGTAGAACCCCTCCCACACCCGGTGGCCGGGCGGGAACCCCATCGCGGCCAGCGTGTTGATCAGCATTCCGTAGGCCATGAAGGTCGTCGTCTCCCGCGGGTCCGCACCCAGCGGCAGGTGGACGGTGTCCCAGAGCTCCATCCAACCCTGGCGGACCAGCTCTCCGAGCTCGTGATCACCGGCCGCCTCGGCAGCGGCGACGGTCACGTACATCTGGAGCTGCATCTGGAGCTTGTCGGGGTCCTCCGTGATCAGCCGGGTGTAGGCGTTGGCCATGGCATGCTCGGCCTCTTCGCCGCTCAGCCCCTCGACGGCGGCGGCGAAGACCTCGCGCGTGTCCCGCAGACAGCGCTCCGACGCGGCCAGGAAGATCGCCTGCTTGTTGGGGAAGAGCCGGAAGAGGTACGGCTGCGAGACGCCCACCCGCTTGGCGATCACCTCGGTGGAGGTCCCGTAGTACCCGCCCCGGGCGAACTCGTGCATCGCCGCCCGGATGACGCTCTCGCGCCGCTCCTCTGCGCTCATCCTTGCCATGCCTCGAAGTTAGTGCTCAATCACTAACTTCGTCAAGGGGTGCTGTGGGCGGCTCCCGGGCGCGGAGGGAGCGGCTCCCGGGCACGGATGGGGGGCGGTTCCGGGCACTGGGCTTCCGGGCACTGGGGGGGACGGCGAGGGGGCGGGGCGGCCCGCCCCCTCGTCCACGCAGGTGCCGGCCGCGCTCAGGCCAGCGCGACCACCGCGCGGGACATGCCGAGGACCTTCTGGCCCGCGCTCATGGCCGTCAGGTCGACCCGTACGCGGTTGTCGTCCAGCTTCGCCGCGACCTTGGCGGTGACCTCGATCAGCCCGCCCCGGTCGTCGTTGGGGACGACGACGGGCTTGGTGAAGCGCACGCCGTACTCGACCACCGCACCCGGGTCGCCCACCCAGTCGGTGACCACGCGGACCGCCTCGGCCATGGTGAACATGCCGTGCGCGATCACGTCCGGCAGCCCGACCTCCTTGGCGAACTTCTCGTTCCAGTGGATCGGGTTGAAGTCGCCCGAGGCGCCGGCGTACTGGACGAGCGTGGCGCGCGTCACCGGGAACGAGGCCGCGGGCAGCTCCGTGCCGACCTCGACGTCGGCGTACTTGATCTGCGCTGCCATGTCAGGCCTCCTCGGGGGCGCGGGAGACGAGCTTCGTCCAGGCCGTCACCACGTGCTCGCCGGTCTCGTCGTGGACCTCGCCGCGGATGTCGATGATGTCGTTGCCCGCGAGCGACTTCACGGCCTCGATGGTGGAGGTCACCGACAGGCGGTCACCGGCACGCACCGGGCGGGAGTACGCGAACTTCTGGTCGCCGTGCACGACGCGGCTGTAGTCCAGGCCCAGCTGCGGGTCCGCGACGACCTGGCCGGCCGCCTTGAAAGTGATCGCGAACACGAAAGTCGGCGGGGCGATCACATCGGAGTGGCCGTAGGCCTTGGCCGCTTCGGGGTCGGTGTAGACGGGATTGGCGTCACCCACCGCGACCGCGAATTCGCGGATCTTCTCCCGGCCGACCTCGTACGGATCGGTGGGCGGGTAGCTCCGCCCCACGAAGGACTGGTCGAGAGCCATGACTCACTACCTCCTGTTGAAGGGACACGAAACACACAGGGACAAAGACAGGAACGGGCACGGAAACGACACGAGGCCGCCCCCAATGAAGGGGACGACCTCATGACGGTGCCTGTATTCGAGACTTCGCTGGGGTCAGCGGGTCTCGCGGTGCGCGGTGTGCGAGTTGCAGCGCGGGCAGTGCTTCTTCATCTCCATGCGGTCCGGGTTGTTACGCCGGTTCTTCTTGGTGATGTAGTTCCGCTCCTTGCACTCCACGCAGGCCAGCGTGATCTTCGGGCGGACGTCGGTGGCAGCCACGTGAGTGCTCCTTGACGGACTATGGGACGGATGAACGCATAAAAGAGTAGCCGATCGGGAGACCGACCCCGCAATCGGCTACTGTGGGTAGCGGCGACCGGACTTGAACCGGTGACACAGCGATTATGAGCCGCTTGCTCTACCGACTGAGCTACGCCGCTTTGATGTGATCGGATCCCCACCCGAGGGTGGGGAACCTCTCTCACCAGAGCCCCAATGCGGAATCGAACCGCAGACCTTCTCCTTACCATGGAGACGCTCTACCGACTGAGCTATTGGGGCGAGCGATGAAGACATTACACGGTTGCCCGCCGATCGCCCAAATCCTTTGCGGGAACAGGGCTCGGAGGGGGTTCGGCGGCCTCTCTCGATCAACCCGCAGGCCACTTCCGCCCCACTTCTCCTGCGGTTTGTGCGCGGGCTCACACCTGACGGGGCGGCACGAGCCCCGCTTGCGGGGGCGTGGAGGACGTGAGGGGCGCGGGGCAGGCGGGGTGCGGGGGCAGGGTGGCTCGGGGCACGCGGGGGCGCGGTGGCGTGGTGGCGCGGCGCAGGCGGACACGCAGGGGCACGGCGCAGGGGGGCAGGGTGGCGGGTGGCAGGCAGATACGCAGGGGCACGGGGCACGGGGCACGCGGGGGCACGGTGGCACCACACCGGTACGACTATTGCCCTCTTCCGCGAAGCGGAGTGCGCCGCGCCCTAGGCTCTGAGCACGCTGCGTGATCTTGGGCACGGGGCTCGGGCCGCAGGCCGCGGCCACGGCCCCGGGGACCGCCCGAGCCACCGCAGGAGCGCGATGTCCGACAGCCAGCCGCAGCAGCCGCCCCACTCCCCCCGCAGCGGCGGCCACGGCAGCGCGGCCGCCGCCGACGCCACCGCCCTGCTCCTCGCCGGTGCCCGCCTCACGGACGGCCGCACCGTCGACGTACGCCTCGGCGCCGGCCGGATCCAGGCCGTCGGCACCACGGGCAGCCTCTCCTCCCCCGTGCTGTCCCGGGTGGACCTCAGCGGGTACCTGCTGCTCCCCGCCCCCGCCGAGCCGCACGCCCACGGGGACACCGCGCTGACCGCCGACGGCGACGGGCCCGTCTCGTACGCGCCCGACGAGGTGCAGCGCCGGGCCACCGAGGCGGCCCTGCTGCAGCTCGGCCACGGCGCCACCGCCCTGCGCTCCCACGTGCGCATCGGCGACGTGCACGGTCTCGGCCCCATGGAGGCCGTGCTCCAGGCCCGGCGCTCCCTTCGGGGGCTCGCCGACCTGACCACGGTGGCCGTCCCCCGCCTGCTGACCGGGGTAGCGGGGGCCGACGGGCTCGCCATGCTGCGGGACGCGGTCAAGATGGGCGCCTCGGTGATCGGCGGCTGCCCGGACCTGGACCCGGACCCGACCGGCTTCCTCGAAGCCGTCCTGGGGCTCGCCGACGAGCACGGCTGCCCCGTGGACCTGCACACCGACGCTGACGACCCGGCCCGCCTCGCCCGGCTCGCGGCGATGGCGGGCGGGCTGCGCCCCGGGGTGACCATCGGCCCGTGCGGCGGCCTGTCCCGGCTCCCGCTGGACGCGGCCGCCCGCGCCGCCGACCAGCTGGCCGCGGCCGGCGTACGGGTGACCTGCCTGCCCCAGGGCGACTGCGCGGCCCTGGAACGCCGCGGCCTGCGCACCGCCCCCGTACGCCTCCTGCGGGCCGCCGGCGTACGGGTCGCGGCCGGCAGCGGGGCCCTGCGGGACGCCGGGAACCCGGTCGGCCGCGGCGACCCGCTGGAGGCCGCGTACCTGCTGGCCTCCCAGGGCGGGCTGCGCGCCGCCGAGGCCTACGAGTCCGTCAGCGCCTGCGCCCGCGAGGCCATGGGCCTGCCGGAGGTACGGGTGGAGGCCGGGTTCCCCGCGGAGCTGCTCGCCGTGCGCGGCGACCGGATCGCGGGCGTGCTGTCCCTCGCGTACAGCCGGATCGTGATCCACCGCGGACGGGTGGTGGCCCGGACGAGCGCCGTACGGGAGTACTGCGACTCCGCCGTCGCGGTGGCCCTGGACCTGCCCCGGCAGGGCCGCACGGAGCCGAGCCCCTGAGTGGGTGTCTTCCCGGGCGCGGGCGCCCGGCTCGTCGTACCGTCGGGGCATGCGCATCGTCATCGCGGGTGGACACGGTCGGATCGCGCTGCGGCTGGAGCGCCTGCTCGCCGCGCGCGGGTACGAGGTCGCGGGCATCATCCGCGACCTCGAACAGGGCGACGACCTCAGGGAGGCGGGCGCCGAACCAGTGCTGTGCGACCTGGAGTCGGCCACGGTGGAGCACGTGGCGGGGATCCTGCAGGGCGCGGACGTGGCGGTGTTCGCGGCGGGCGCCGGCCCCGGCAGCGGCGCCGCGCGCAAGGACACGGTGGACCGGGGCGCGGCGGTGCTGTTCGCCGACGCGGCCGAACGGGCGCGTGTGCGCCGCTTCCTGATGGTCTCTTCGATGGGTGCGGACGCCCACCACGAGGGCGACGAGGTCTTCGACGTCTACCTGCGGGCGAAGGGCGAGGCCGACGACCACGTGCGGACCCGGCTGGGTCTGGAGTGGACCGTCCTGCGCCCCGGCTCGCTGCTCGACGACGCAGGGAAGGGACTGGTCCGCCTGGAGGCGCGGACGGGCCGGGGGGCCGTGCCGCGCGACGACGTGGCGGCGGTGCTGGCCGAGCTGGTGGAGACGCCCGCGACGGCGGGCCTGACCCTGGAGCTGATCTCCGGCTCGACACCGGTCGAGGTGGCCGTGAAGGACGTGGCGGGCAACTGACGGCCCGCGGGGAGGCCGGCTCCGGGCCGGGCCGGCTCCCCGCCGACGGCTCAGAACGCCGCGTCCACCGTGTCGTCGGAGCGCCCCACGGAGTCCTGGCGGTAGCGGCTCTCGTAGGCGTCGCGGATCCGCTCGATGCGCGCGCTGCGGTCGTCGGCGTCCTTGTCCGGGTACAGCAGGACCACTTCGTAGGAGGCCTCCCGGACGATCTTGCCGTTGTCGTCGCGCCACTGGCCGTACCCGTCGTGGAGGGTCAGCCCCTCGGGGAAGGCGGGGGTGATCTCCTGGTCCAGGAACCGCATGAACTCCCGCTCCGCGACCGGGTCCCCGCCGTCGGTCCGTTCGGTGCCGAAGTACAGCCGGGTCTCCCGGTAGGGCTCCCCCACGTCCGTGTGCAGGGCGGCTCCCATGAGAGCCGGAATCCCCGCGCCGAGCAGGGCCATGAGCACCCCGCCGCCGACCTTTCCCCGCGTGTCAGATGTCCACTTCACCCCCGGTGAACGACGGGAGGCCCCCGACGATGCGGCCGCCACCCGTTACGCCCCGTCCAGGCGTACGAAAGAACCCCCGTCCACTGCGTTTCCGCAGATGAACGGGGGTTCCACTCGCGTGGCGGCGCCAGGATTCGAACCTGGGTAGGCTAAGCCGACGGATTTACAGTCCGCTCCCATTGGCCACTCGGGCACACCGCCATGGGATGTCGCCTTCGAGACCGCTTGTCCGCGGTTCTCCCTGGCAACGACGTAAACGATACCTGATGACCGGGGGTGCTTCGCCACCGGATTGATCAGCGCCGCGGGTGGGTGTGGTGGCTAGGCTTTGCCGAGCGGTCCGGGGTTGTCCGGCCGCGCCCTCCGGGGTGATCGCAATCGACTTCAAGGAGCCACAGCACATGGCCGACTCCAGTTTCGACATCGTCTCGAAGGTCGAGCGGCAGGAGGTCGACAACGCCCTCAACCAGGCCGCCAAGGAGCTCTCGCAGCGCTACGACTTCAAGGGCACCGGCGCCACCATCGCCTGGTCCGGCGAGAAGATCCTGATGGAGGCGAACTCGGAGGAGCGCGTCAAGGCCGTCCTGGACGTCTTCGAGACCAAGCTGGTCAAGCGCGGGATCTCGCTCAAGGCGCTGGACGCCGGTGAGCCGCAGCTGTCCGGCAAGGAGTACAAGATCTTCGCCACGATCGAGGAGGGCATCTCCCAGGAGAACGCCAAGAAGGTCGCGAAGATCATCCGTGACGAGGGTCCGAAGGGCGTCAAGGCCCAGGTCCAGGGCGACGAGCTGCGCGTCAGCTCCAAGAGCCGCGACGACCTCCAGGCCGTCCAGGCCCTCCTCAAGGGCAAGGACCTGGACTTCGCGATCCAGTTCGTGAACTACCGCTGACCCGAGGTCCGCGCCCGTCACCACGCCGGCCCGGCGGTCTTCACCGACCGCCGGGCCGCGGTGGTTGCGGGGTGCGTGGGGTGCGTGTGTGCCGGGCGCGTGCGGCGCGCGCGCTGCCGCGGGCTTCCGTGGGCACTTGGGAGGCGGTGAGTGCGCCCGGCACGGTGGACGGCATCACATCACCGCGTGGCAGGGGGTTCTCGCATGCCTGGGCCCGGCACGTTTCGCGAAGACTTCGCGGCGTCCGTCGTCGTCGCACTGGTCGCCATCCCCCTGTGCGTGGGAGTGGCGGTCGCCTCCGGAGTGCAGGCCGAGCTGGGCATCGTCACCGGGGTGGTCGGGGGGCTGGTCACGGGGTGGTTCCGCGGGAGCTCGCTGCAGGTGAGCGGGCCCGCAGCCGGGCTCACCGTGCTCGTCTACGAGGCGCTGCAGGCGCACGGCGCGGCCGCCCTCGGGGTGCTGGTGCTGGCTGCCGGCGCACTGCAGCTGGGCATGGGGGTGCTGCGGCTCGGGCGGTGGTTCCGGGCGATCTCCGTGGCCGTCGTGCACGGGATGCTGGCCGGCATCGGGCTCGTACTGATCTCCGGGCAGCTCTACGCCCTGGGCGACGCGGACGCTCCCGGGCAGACCCTGGCGAAGCTGGGCGGGGTGCACGGGCTCGCGGCCCGGGCCGACTGGGCGGCGGTGCTGCTCGGGGTCGGGACCATCGCCGTCATGGTCGTCTGGCGTCGTGTGCCCGCCCGCCTGCGGCTGCTGCCGGGCGCCCTGGTCGGGGTGGCCGCCGCCGCCACCGTGACCGGCCTGCTGCGGCTGCCCGTCGAGAAGGTGCGGGTGACGGGGGTCCTGGAGGCCGTTTCGCCGCCCGCCTGGGGCGAGTTCGGGGTGCTGGCCTCCTTCGGCGCGGGCGGGACGGTGATCGCGCTGGCGCTGATCGCCTCCGCCGAGACCCTCTTCAGCGCGGCCGCCGTGGACCGGATGCACGACGGACCCCGGACGGAGTACGACCGGGAACTGATCGCCCAGGGCGTGGGCAACAGCGTCTGCGGGCTGCTCGGGGCACTCCCGATGACCGCGGTGATCGTCCGCAGCGCCGCCAATGTGGAGGCCGGGGCGCGCACCCGGGCGGCCCGGGTGATGCACGGCGCCTGGCTGCTGCTCTTCGCCGTGGCCTTCCCGCAGGTGCTGGAGGCCGTGCCGCTGGCCGCGCTGGCCGGAGTGCTCCTGTACGCGGGGTGGAAGCTGCTGCCGGTCAGGGCAGTGGCGTCGCTGTGGCGCACGCACCGGGGCGAGGCGGTGGTGCTGGTCACCACGGCCTGCGCGATCGTCGTCACCAACCTGTTCGAGGGGGTGCTGATCGGGCTGGGGCTGGCCATCGCCAAGGCGGCCTGGGAGACCTCCCACGTGCACATCGAGGAGGTGTGGGAGGACGAGGAGCTGTGCGTGCGGGTCATGGGGAACGCGAGCTTCCTGCGGCTGCCCAAACTGCTCGACGCCCTGGACGCGCTGCCGCACGGCCAGCCGGTACGGCTCGACCTGAGCGGTCTGCGCCACCTCGACCACGCCTGTCTGACCGCCCTGGAGGGATGGGAGCGCACCCGGTCGCCCCTGCCCGGCCGGGAGGGCGTCACCTAGCCCGGTTACCCTCCGCCCGTGGAGAACGAACTGAAGCGCACTCTGGGGGTTTCCGACGCGGTCGTCGTCGGGCTCGGCGCGATGGTCGGCGCCGGGGTCTTCGCGGCCTTCGCCCCGGCCGCCCGGGCCGCGGGCGGGGCGCTGCTCGCCGCCCTCGCCGTGGCGGCGGTGGTGGCCTACTGCAACGCGCACTCCTCGGCGCGGCTGGCCGCCCGCTACCCGGCCTCCGGCGGCACCTACGTGTACGGGCGGGAGCGGCTCGGGCCCTTCTGGGGGTTCCTGGCCGGCTGGGGGTTCGTGATCGGCAAGACCGCGTCCTGCGCGGCGATGGCACTGACGGTGGGTGCCTACGTATGGCCCGGGCGGGAGCACGCCGTGGCCGTGGCGGCGGTGGTGGCGATCACCGCCGCGGGCTACGGCGGCGTCCAGAAGTCCGCCCGGATCGCCCGGCTGATCGTGGCGGCGGTCCTCGCGGTCCTGGCCGCGGTGGTCGTGGTGTGCCTGTCCTCGGGGGCGGCGGAACCGGACCCTCCGGGCGCGTCGGACTGGACTCTCTTCGGGCTGCTGCAGGGCGCCGGCCTGCTGTTCTTCGCCTTCGCGGGCTATGCGCGGATCACCACCCTGGGCGAGGAGGTGCGTGACCCGGAACGGACGATCCCGCGGGCGGTGCCGCTCGCGCTGGGGATCGCGCTGCTGGTGTACGCGGCGGTGGGTGTGGCGGTGCTGTCGGTGCTCGGCGTCGAGGCGCTGGCGGGGTCGTCGGCCCCGCTGGCCGACGCGGTCCGGGCCGCGGGCGCGCCGGAACTGGCGCCGGTGGTGCGGGTGGGCGCGGCCCTGGCCGCGCTGGGCTCGCTGCTGGCGCTCGTGCTCGGGGTGTCGCGGACCGTCCTGGCGATGGCCCGGGACGGCCATCTCCCCCGCGCGCTGGCCTCCGTACATCCCCGGCATCAGGTGCCGCACCACGCCGAACTCGCGGTGGGCGCGGTCGTGGCGGTGCTCGCGGCCACCGCCGACCTGCGGGGCGCGATCGGTTTCTCCTCCTTCGGAGTGCTCGCCTACTACGCGATCGCGAACGCTTCCGCGTGGACTCTCGATTCAGCTGTCAAGGGGCGGGCCGTGGCGGCGGTCGGGCTGTCCGGCTGTGTCGTGCTGGCGTGTGCGCTGCCCCTCGCGTCGGCGGTCGCGGGGGCCGCGGTGCTGGCGGTGGGCGTGGCGGCCTACGGGGTGCGGAGCCGGTTCAGATCCGGGATCTGAACTCCGCCCAGGGCGCCAGTTCCAGGTCGTAGGTGTCCCCCGCGTCCGATTCCTCGCAGAACCAGGCGGTTCCGTCGAGCCAGCCGCGCAGCCAGCCGGCCAGGCCGGCGGTGTCGACGGACCAGGCGAGGTCCGGCTCGCCCGGGTTCGGGTCGAACAGCAGGACCTGCGCGGTCCCGGACCTGCAGTCGACGCAGGCGTACATGGCGCAGCCGAAGTCCACGACGGGCAGGACCCCCTCGGGCCAGCGCCACCCGGACTCGCGCTGGGCCCGGTAGGCCCCGACGGCCCCGCGCAGGGGCAACAGACCTCGCTCCGGGCCGAATCCGCCGTCCCCCACGCGCGTGTAGAGCAGGGCGAGCAGGGGCGGCAGCGGGAAGCCGAGTATGCCCTCGGCGCGAGCGATCTCCCCGGCGCCCAGCGGCGCCGGCAGGGGCGTTCCGCGTCCGCGTGCGGAGTTGCGCGCGCGGTGTGCGACTTGCTGCAGCAACTGCTCGGTCCCGTTCATGCATTCATGGTGACGCACACCACTGACAGCCCGCCGGCCCTGTGGACAACTGCGCCGCGGACGGGCCCGGCCCGTCCGCGGCGCGGTGTCGAAGTGCGGGTGTCCGGTGCCGTCAGCGGGAGGCGAACGGGGCGTCCGTCGGGACGATTTCGCGGCCCAGCGGCAGCAGGGAGAGGGGGACCATCTTGAAGTTGGCGATGCCGAACGGGATGCCGATGATGGTGACGCAGAGGGCGATGCCCGTGACGATGTGGCCGAGGGCCAGCCACCAGCCCGCCAGCACCAGCCACAGGACGTTGCCGATGCAGGACGGGGCACCCGCGTCGTGGCGCTCGACGGTGGTGTAGCCGAAGGGCCAGAGGGCGTAGACGGCGATCCGGAAGGCAGCGATGCCGAACGGGATGCCGATGATGGTGATGCAGAGGAGCGCACCTGCGAGCAGGTATCCCAGGAACAGCCAGATGCCGCTGAGGATGAGCCAGATGACGTTCAGGATTGTCTTCATTGGCGGCGGCCTGCCATCTGTTCGAGCCGGGCGATGCGCTCGGCCATCGGAGGGTGGGTGGAGAACATCTTGGTGAGGCCCGCACCTGGCCGGAACGGGTTGGCGATCATCATATGGCTCGCCGTTTCCAGGCGTGGCTCCGGCGGCAGCGGGAGCTGCTTGGTCCCCGCGTCCAGCTTCCGCAGGGCACTGGCCAGGGCGAGCGGGTCCCCGGTGAGCTGGGCTCCGGAGGCGTCGGCCTCGTACTCTCGGGAGCGGCTGATGGCCAGCTGGATCACCGAGGCGGCCAGCGGGCCCAGGATCATGATCAGCAGCATGCCGAGCAGGCCGGGGCCCTCGTCGTCGTTCGACCGGCCGACGGGGATGAGCCAGGCGAAGTTCACCAGGAACATGATCACCGAGGCGAGGGCGCCGGCCACCGACGAGATGAGGATGTCGCGGTTGTAGACGTGACTGAGCTCGTGGCCTATGACCCCGCGCAGCTCCCGCTCGTCGAGGATGCGCAGAATGCCCTCGGTGCAGCAGACCGCGGCGTTGCGCGGGTTGCGGCCGGTGGCGAATGCGTTCGGGGCCTCGGTGGGCGAGATGTAGAGGCGTGGCATGGGCTGGCGCGCGGACGTGGAGAGCTCGCGCACCATGCGGTAGAGCTGGGGAGCCTCGAATTCGCTGACGGGGCGGGCGCGCATCGCGCGTAGAGCCAGCTTGTCGCTGTTCCAGTACGCGTAGGCGTTCGTCCCGAGTGCGACGAGGACGGCCACGATCAGGCCGGTCCGTCCGAAGAAGCTGCCGATGAGGATGATGAGTGCGGACAGCCCGCCGAGGAGTACGGCGGTCTTGAGCCCGTTGTGCCGGCGGTGCACGGTACGCCCTCCAAGTGGTGCGGCAGGGGAGCCCGTCATGGATCTGAGGGTCTACGGTCCAGTGGACCCTCCCTTCCTGGTCAACGCGAGGTGAGGGCGTCTGGTTCCCAGGGCGTGCCAAGGCGGCGGCCCGTCGCCGCCCCCTCGGCGGGGGCGGCGGGGCCGCTGCGGGCGTTGCTCCGTACGGGCGAGCGCCCGGGCGGGGGCTACTGCGTGAAGAGGCTCCCCGACGCGACGCGCAGGACGAGCTGCGGGGCACCCGAGAGGACGACCGCGGTGATCGCGGTCGCGACGATGGCCGCCGCGACCGGCCAGGGGGCCTTCGTGCGGGCCCGGGCACCCTGCGCACCCTCGGGCGCGCGGAAGAGCAGGGCCGTCCACCGCAGGTAGTAGTAGAGGGCGATGACGACGTTGATCGCCATGAGCACGGCCAGCCAGCCCAGGCCCGCGTCGACGGCGGACTGGAACACGGTGACCTTCGCGAAGAGCCCGATGATGCCCGGCGGCAGACCGGCCAGGCAGAGCAGGAAGAAGGCCAGGGACAGCGCGGCCAGCGGGCGCTCGGCGTACAGGCCGCGGTAGTCGCTGATGCGGTGGAGCGGCTTCGTGCGGGCGACGAGGGCGGCGACGGCGAAGGCGCCGAGGTTCACGGCGGCGTACATGAGGGCGTAGGCGAGGGTGGACCCGATCTGGTCGCGCTCGGTGTACGCGGCCGCGGCGATCGGGACCAGGAGGTAGCCGGCCTGGCCGACGGAGGACCAGGCGAGCAGCCGTACGGCGCTGTTCGGGCGGTCCGCGGACTGCCGCACGGCTGCGGCGTTGCCCAGGGTCATGGTGAGTGCGGCGAGGACGGCGACGGCCGGCCCCCAGACCTGCGAGTACGCCGGGAAGGCGATCACCGTGACGAGGATGAGGCCGGTGAAGCCCACGGCCTTGCCGATCACGGAGAGGTATCCGGCGATGGGCAGGGGGGCGCCGACGTAGGTGTCGGGGACCCAGAAGTGGAAGGGGACGGCCGCGGTCTTGAAGGCGAAGCCGACGAGGGTGAGCGCGACACCGGCCATGGCGAGGGTGTCGAGCTGCCCGGGGACGTCCTCCAGGCGGTCCGCGACCTGGGTGAGGTGCAGCGATCCGGTGACGGCGTAGACGAAGCTGACGCCCATCAGCGAGACGGCGGTCGCGGTGACGGACGACAGGAAGAACTTCAGGGCGGCCTCGGAGGAGAGCCGGTCGCCGCGGCGCATGCCCACGAGCGCGAAGGCGGGCAGGGAGGCGACCTCCAGCGCGACGATCAGGGTGGCGAGGTCGCGGGAGGCGGGCAGCAGGGCGGCGCCGGCGGCTGAGGAGAGCAGCAGGAACCAGTACTCGCCGGCGGGCATCCGGGTGTCGCGCACGGCGGTCACCGACAGGAGGGCGGTGAGCAGGGCGCCGGCCAGCACCAGGAACTGGACGACGACGGTGAAGTGGTCGGCGACGTAGCTGCAGGCCTCCGGGTCGGCGGTGAGGCAGAAGGTGGAGCGGTCTCCGGCGCGCAGCGGCAGCAGGGTGGCGGTCGCGGCGGCGAGGCCGGCGACGGAGATCCAGCCGAGGGCGGGCTTGTGGCGCTCGGCGACGAACAGGTCGGCGACGAGGACGACCAGACCGATGACGGCGGTGATCACCACGGGTGCGATGGCGAGCCAGTCGACGGACTGGACCAGGCTGGGGGTCTCGGCCGCGAGGACCGTCAGGGCCGTCATGAGGTGCCTCCTGCGAGGAGCTGCTGGACGGCCGGGTCGGTGAGGCCGAGGAGGAGCGCGGGCCACAGGCCGGCGAGGACGGTGAGGGCGACGAGCGGGGTCCAGGCGGCGAACTCGTAGCGGTGGACGTCCGCGACGGTGAGTTCGGGGCCCGCCTTCGGGTCGCCCATGCAGACGCGCCGTACGACGACCAGCAGGTAGGCGGCGGTGAGCAGGGTGCCGAACGCCCCGACGGCCGTGTACGTGAGGAACGCGGGGCGGGACAGGCCCTCGGCCGGGTCGAACGCGCCGAAGAGGGCCAGCATCTCGCCCCAGAAGCCGGCCAGGCCGGGCAGGCCGAGGGAGGCGACGGCGGCGAAGGCGAGGAGGGCGCCGAAGCGGGGGGCGCGGCCGTAGAGGGCGGCACCGGTGGCTCCGGCGAGGGTGTCGAGGTCGGCGGTGCCGTAGCGGTCCTTGAGGGCGCCGACCAGGAAGAAGAGGAGGCCGGTGATCAGGCCGTGGGCGATGTTGGCGAAGAGGGCGCCGTTGACGCCGGTGGGGGTCATGGACGCGATGCCGAGGAGGACGAAGCCCATGTGGCCGACGGAGGAGTAGGCGATGAGGCGCTTGAGGTCGCCCTTGTTCCCCTTGCGGGCCAGCGCGAGGCAGGCGAGGGATCCGTAGACGATGCCGACGACGGCGAAGGCGCCCAGGTAGGGGGCGAAGGCGGCCATGCCGTCGGGGGTGGCGGGGAGCAGGATGCGGACGAAGCCGTACGTGCCCATCTTGAGCAGGACGCCGGCCAGCAGGACGGATCCGACGGTGGGGGCGGCGGTGTGGGCGTCGGGCAGCCAGGTGTGCAGGGGCCACATGGGGGTCTTCACGGCGAGGCCGAGACCGATGGCCAGGACGGCCAGCAGCTGCGTGGTGCGGGACAGTTCGCGGCCGTTGTCAGAGGCGAGTGCCACCATGTCGAATGTGTCCGCCGTCACACCGATGAGGAGGAGGCCGAGCAGCATGACGACGGAGCCGAGCAGCGTGTAGAGGATGAACTTCCAGGCGGCGGCCTGCCGCTGGGCACCGCCCCAGCGGGCGATGAGGAAGTACATCGGGATGAGGACCATCTCGAAGGCGAGGAAGAAGAGCAGCAGGTCGAGGACGGCGAAGGTCGCGAGGGTGCCGGACTCGAGTACGAGGAGCAGTGCGACGAAGGCCTTCGGGGAAGGGCCCGCGGGGAGCTTGAAGTAGCTGTAGAGCGCGCAGAGGAAGAACAGCAGCGCGGTCATCAGGAGGAGGGGGAGCGAGATGCCGTCGACACCGAGGTGGATCCGGACGTCCAGCGCCGGGATCCAGCTGATGTCCGTCGTCGCCTGGAAGCGGGCGGGGGCGTCGTGGTCGAAGCCGAGGGCGAGGGCGATCGCCGCGGCGAGGATCACGCCGGTCACGGTCACGCCGTGGCGGAGCACGGCCTGTTCGGGGCTGCGGCCCTTGAGGCCGGGCGGGGCCGGCAGGAGGGCCGCGACGGCGCCGAGGAGCGGTGCGGCCACGAGGAACGCCAGAAGGAACTGCATCACGGACGGGCTGATATCAATCACGGCTGACTCACGGCTCACGATCCGGCGTTGACGTTGGCGAGGACGGCGGTGGCGATCGCCAGGACCACGGCGCCGGCGAGCAGGGCGCTCAGGTAGCTCTGCACGTTTCCGGTCTGGGCGCGGCGTACGAGGCCGCCGAGCAGCCGGGTGCCGGTGCCCGCGCCGCGGACGTAGGTGTCCACGACCTCGCGGTCGAGGAAGCCGACGAGGCGGGCGGCGGCGCGCACGGGGCGGACGAAGAGCCGGTCGTAGACGGCGTCCAGGTGGAACCCTTCGGCGGCGTGGCGGTGCAGGGGGCCCAGGAGGGCCCGGCCGGGGTCGGCGGCGGGACCCGCCGGGACGGCGGGGTGCTCGTGGGTGACCTCCGCGACCTCGGGCGTCTCGGCGGCGGACTCGGCCGCCGCGGTGGCCGCGGACACCGTGGCGGCCACGGCGGCGGGCTGCTCGGCGGCGGTGGCCCGGCGAGCGGGTCCGGCGGCGGGGGCCGTGGCGGCCCTGGCCGTGGCGCGCTGCCACAGGGCGTAGGTGAGCATCGCGCCGACGACGGCGGCGCCCGTGCCGAGGACCGATGTGGCCACGGTCGGGGTGAGGGCCCTGCCGTCGAACCAGTCGGCGAGGGAGTCCGCCGCGAGACCGAAGGCGACCGACGGGACGGCGAGCAGCCACAGCACGCCGGTCATGGCGAGGGGCTCCTTGCCGTGGTCGGGGGCGGGGGTGCCCCGGCCGCGGAAGGCCATCAGCCACAGCCGGGCGGCGTAGGCGGCGGTGAGGAGGGCGGTGAGGACGCCGGAGATCAGCACCAGCCATCCGGCGGCGCTGGGGGCGAGGTCCGAGTGGCCGGTGGCGGTCTGCTCGGCGGCGACGAGGACGGCTTCCTTGGAGAAGAAGCCGGCGAAAGGCGGGATGGCGGCGAGCGCGAGCAGCGCGATCGTCATCGTCCAGAAGGCGTCGGGGATGCGCTTGGCCAGGCCGTCCATCCGGGACATGGCGGCCAGGGAGTTCGTACCGGCGGCGTGGATGATCACGCCCGCGCCCAGGAAGAGGAGCGCCTTGAAGGCGCCGTGGGACAGGAGGTGGAAGACGGCGGCGCCGCGGTCACCGACGGCCAGGGCGCCGGTCATGTAGGCGAGCTGGCCGATCGTGGAGTAGGCGAGGACCCGCTTGATGTCGTCCTGGGCGAGGGCGGCGAGGGCGGAGCCGACCATCGTGACGGCCGCCATGACGGCCATGACGACCAGTGCGGCGGCGGAGGCCGCGAAGACGGGCAGGAGGCGGGCGATGAAGTAGACACCGGCGGCGACCATCGTCGCGGCGTGGATCAGCGCGGATACGGGGGTGGGGCCGGCCATCGCGTCGGGGAGCCAGGTGTGCAGCGGGAACTGCGCGGACTTGCCCGCGACGCCGGCGAGCAGGAGCAGTGCGATCAGCGTCGGGTGGTCGAGTCCGCCGGCGGCGACGGTCTCGAGGATCTTCGTGATCCGGAAGGAGCCGGCGTCGGTGGCGAGCGCGAACAGGCCGATCAGGAAGGGGACGTCACCGAGCTTGGTGACGAGGAAGGCCTTCAGGGAAGCGGAGCGGGCCGCTTCGGTCTCCCAGTAGTGGCCGACGAGGAAGTAGGAGCAGATGCCCATGACTTCCCAGCCGACCAGCAGCACCATCAGGTCGCCCGAGTAGACGACGAGCAGCATGGCGGAGGTGAACAGCGAGACGAGAGCGGCGTACGACGGGTAGCGCGGGTCCTCACGGAGGTACGCCGTGGAGTAGAGCTGTACGCAGGTGGCGACGACCCCGACCAGGACGGCGACCAGTGCGGCGAAGCCGTCGATGTAGAGCGAGAGGTCGATCGGCACCGAGCCGGTCGGGGTCAGCTCGGTCGCGGTGCTGATCGGCTGTCCGCCGCCCTGGCGGACGGCGACGGTCACGGCCAGTACGGCGGCGGCGAGCGTCGGCAGGATCGCGAGGGGGCGGACGAATCCGGGGGCGGTGCGGCCGAGCAGCAGGCCCGCCACCGCACCCAGGAAGGGGAGCAGCGGGACGAGGACGGCGAGGGTCGTGGTGCTCACGCGGCGACCTCCGGCCGGGCGGTGCTGGTGGTGTCTGCGGTGGAGTCGCCGGTGGGGTTCGGGGCGGGCTCGTGGCCCTCGGCGGTGTCGCGCAGGCGGTCGACGTCAGAGGTGCCGCGGTTGCGGTAGACCATCAGCACGATCGCGAGGCCGATGCCGATCTCGGCGGCGGCGATGGCGATGGTGAAGAGGGTGAGGGCCTGGCCGGCGTGCAGGGTGTCGCGCAGCCAGACGTCGAAGGCCACCAGGTTGAGGTTGACGGCGTTGAGCATCAGCTCGACGGACATCAGGACCAGGATGGCGTTGCGGCGGGCGAGCACGCCGTACAGGCCCGTGCAGAAGAGGAGCGCCGCGAGCACGGCGGGGTAGGCGAGGTGCATCAGCGCTTCCCCTTGTCACTGGCGTCGGCCGGGTCGTTGCGGCGGGACAGCACGATGGCGCCGATCAGGGCGGCGAGGAGGAGGACCGAGAGCGCCTCGAAGGGCAGCACCCAGTGCTGGAAGAGGATCTCGCCGGAGACCTTGGTGGAGCCCTGTACCGGCCCGTCGAGGTCGATCCAGGTGGTGCGGAAGGCGTCGACGACCACCCAGACCAGGGCGGCGGCAGCGACGACGGCGACGCCGAGCGCGATCGGGCGGTTGCCGGAGTCGGCGTCCGGGGAGCGGCCGATGGGGGCCTTGGTGAGCATCAGCCCGAACAGGAGGAGGACGACCACGGAACCGAGGTAGATCAGGACCTGGACCCAGGCGATGAACTCGGCGGTCAGCAGCAGGTACTCGACGGCGATGCCGCCGAGGGCGACGACCAGCCAGAGGGCGGCGTGCACCAGCTGCTTGGTGGTGACCGTGACGAGGGCCGCGCCGAAGGTGGCGAGGCCCACGAGGAGGAAGGCGATCTCGACGCCGGTCGGGGACAGGAAGCCGGGCCCGGTGGTGGCGGCTGCGGCCAGGGTGGCGGCGGGGGTCACGCGTCTCCCTCCGGGTTCGGGGTGGCCGGCGGTTCGTTCTCGGCCGCCCGGGCGGCGGCCTCGGCGGCTTCGGCTGCTGCCGCGGCGGCGGCTGCCGCTTCGGCCTTCTCCACCGCCTTGCGGGCGGCGGCGATCTCCTTGGGCTCCTCGGCGGCCGGGTCCAGGGCGGGCGGGGCCGGGACGGTCCACATCCACTCGCGGAGTTTGTCGCGCTCGTGGGTCAGCTCGTGGATGTCGGTCTCCGCGTACTCGAACTCCGGCGACCAGAAGAGGGCGTCGAAGGGGCACACCTCGATGCAGATGCCGCAGTACATGCAGAGGGAGAAGTCGATGGCGAAGCGGTCGAGCACGTTGCGGCTGCGCTCGCGGCCACCGGGGGTGGAAGCGGGGACCGTCTCCTTGTGGGAGTCGATGTAGATGCACCAGTCGGGGCACTCACGGGCGCAGAGCATGCAGACCGTGCAGTTCTCCTCGAACAGGCCGATGACCCCGCGGGAGCGGGGCGGGAGTTCGGGCTGGACGTCGGGGTACTGGGCCGTGTGCGAGCGCTTCGTCATCGTGCGCAGCGTGACGGCCAGGCCCTTGGCGAGGCCGGATCCGGGGATGGGCATTACTGGATCGCCACCTTCACGATGCCGGTGAGCGCGATCTGGGCGAGCGCGAGCGGGATGAGTGTGGTCCAGGCGAGCTTCTGGAGCTGGTCCTCGCGCAGGCGCGGGTAGCTCACGCGGAGCCAGATCACGACGAAGGCGAGGACCGCGGTCTTGAGCAGGGTCCAGAGCCAGCCGAGGTCCTCGGCGCCGAAGGGGCCGTGCCAGCCGCCCAGGAAGAGGACGGTGGTGAGGAAGCAGAGGACGACGATGCCGGCGTACTCGGCGAGCAGGAAGAGCGCGAAGCGCAGGCCGGTGTACTCGGTGTACGCGCCGAAGATGATCTCGGAGTCGGCGACGGGCATGTCGAAGGGGGGCCGCTGCAGTTCGGCGAGGCCGGCGGTGAAGAAGACGAGCGCGCCGACGATCTGCCAGGGCAGCCACCACCACGCGAAGGCCTCCACGATGCCCGGGAGGGAGACCGTCCCGGCGGCCATCGCCACGGAGGCGGCGGCGAGCAGCATGGGGAGTTCGTAGGCGAGCAGCTGCGCGGCGGTACGCAGGCCGCCGAGCAGGGAGAACTTGTTCGCGGAGGCCCAGCCGGCCATGAGGGAGCCGAGGACTCCGACGCCCATGACGGCGAGTACGAAGAACAGTCCGGCGTCGATGACCTGGCCGACCGCGCCCTCGCCCGGGCCGATGGGGATGGCGAGGAGGACGAGGAGGTACGGCAGCAGGGCCACGGCGGGGGCCAGCTGGAAGATCCGGCGGTCGGCGTTGGCCGGGACCACGTCTTCCTTCTGCGCGAACTTCACGCCGTCGGCGACGAGCTGGGCCCAGCCGTGGAAGCCGCCGGCGTACATGGGGCCGAGGCGGCCCTGCATGTGGGCCATCACCTTGTGCTCGGTCTGCCCGACGACGAGCGGGAGCACGAGGAAGACGGCGAAGACGACGATCAGCCGCAGGGCGACGTCGAGGACGTCGTTCACGCGTCGCCTCCGTTGTCGGTGGTGGGGTCGGTCTCGGGGGATTCCCCGGGCCCGGCCTTCGGGGCCGGCCCGGGGGCCGGCTCGTCGAAGGCGGGCTTCGGGTCGTGCCAGGGTGCGTCGGAGCTGCGCCGTGCCGGGCGGCGCGGGGCGCGGGGCGCGGGCTCCGCGTCCGGGGCGTCGGCGTCCGGGGCTGCCGGCCCCGTGCCGGTGGCCTCCGCGGCCGGGGCGGCGTCGGTGGCCTGGCTCGCCGAGCCGTCGGCCGCCGAACGGGTACGACGGACCGGGCGGGCCGGGGCCTCGGAGGTCTCCGCGGCCGGGGCGCTCTCCGCCGCCTGGCTCGCAGAACCGTCGGCCGCCGAACGGGTACGACGGACCGGGCGGGCCGGGGCCTCGGGCGTCTCCGCGGCCGGGGCGCCCTCCGCCACCTGGCTCGCCGAGCCGTCGGCTACCGGGCGGGTGCGGCGCGGCGCCGGGGCGGCTGCTTCGGCGGCCTGGGTCGCCGAGCCCTCGGCGACCGAGCGGGTGCGGCGGACGGGGGCGCCCTCGCGCGGGGCGCGGGCGGCGGCACCGGCCGCTCCCGCGGCACGCGGGGTGCGGGCCGGGCGGGCCGGGGCGGGCGGGAGCTGGCCCTTCAGCGGACCCCAGTCGTTGGGGTCCGGCACGCCGGGCGGCAGCATCTGACGGCGCTTCGGGGCGTCCGGGTCGTGGGCCTCGCCCGGCTCCTTCGCGCCCGGCCACGCCTTGGCGACGCGCGCGGCCAGCACGAAGTCCTTGCGCAGCGGGTGCCCCTCGAAGTTCTCCGGGAGGAGGAGGTGCACCAGGTTCGGGTGGTCGGTGAAGGTGATCCCGAACATCTCGAACGTCTCGCGCTCGTGCCACTCCGCCCCCGCGTAGACGGCGACGGCCGACGGCAGCGAGGGGGCGCTGTGCGGGACGGTCGTGCGCAGCAGCAGCCTGCGCACGCGGTGGTTCTCCAGCGAGGCGACGTGCGCGCAGACCCGGAAGCCGGTGCCGGGCTCGTCCACGGCGCTCAGCCAGTCGAAGTACGTGCAGCCCAGCTTGTCCCTGGCGATCTCCAGCGAGGAGATCCAGCTGCCGACGGGCACGTCCACCGTGAGGACGTCGTACGAGAGCTCGGCCGTGGCCTCGGCTCCGAAGACCGTCGGCGCGGCGTCGGGAAGGGAGTCGTAGAGGTTCACGCGCCGGCCTCCCGGGCGGCCGCGGGCGGGGGCGTGACCAGGCCGCTGGTGAGCTGGGAGACGGACGGGCCCGTCGCGTAGCGCTCGGCCAGCGACTCGCGGGCGATCTTCTCCTGGAGCTTGAGGATGCCCTGGAGGAGCGCCTCGGGCCGGGGCGGGCAGCCGGGCACGTAGACGTCGACGGGAATGATCTGGTCGACGCCCTTCGTCACCGAGTACGAGTCCCAGTACGGGCCGCCGCAGTTGGAGCAGGCGCCGAAGGAGATGACGTACTTCGGCTCCGGCATCTGCTCGTAGAGCCGCTTGACGGCGGGGGCCATCTTGTCCGTGACGGTGCCCGAGACGATCATCAGGTCGGCCTGGCGCGGGCCCGGCGCGAAGGGGATGACCCCGAGGCGGATGAAGTCGTGCCGGGCCATCGACGCGGCGATGAACTCGATCGCGCAGCAGGCGAGGCCGAAGTTGAAGACCCACAGGCTGTACCGGCGGCCCCAGTTCAGGACCACCTTCATCGGTTCCGGGGCCAGACGGGAGAGGACTCCGAGGCGCTTGGGCTCCGGGAGCAGCTCCGGCTGAGGTGTCACGTCCATTCGAGGACGCCCTTCTTGTACGCATAGAGCAGGCCGACGGCGAGGAAGCCCAGGAAGATGAACATCTCGACCAGGGTCGTGGCGCCGTAGCCGGCGGCGGCGAACACCGTCGCCCACGGGAACAGGAAGATCGAGTCGACGGCGAAGATGACGTAGAGGAAGGCGTAGACGTAGTAGCGGACCTGGGTGTGCGCCCAGCCCTCGCCGACGGGGTCCACGCCGCACTCGTAGGTCAGCAGCTTCTCGGGGGTCGGGACGACGGGCCGCAGCAGGCGGCCCGCGCCGAAGGCGACGGCCACGAAGAGCACACCGAGGGCGGCCAGCAGACCGACGACCGAATAACTCCGGAAGTAGTCCGCCGCGAGCACGGTTACGGTCGATACCGTTGGTTCGGGCACGTCCGTTCCTCGCTCCTCGGTCACTGTCGACGATCTGGTACGGACGGGAGTCTAGGGCCTGCCTCACAGGGGGTGGGGTTATCCCCCGTTCACAGCACCCCGGCCACCCCATGGCATCAGCGAGCCGCGCTTGACAGGCTGTGGCGCATGACCACGAGCCTTGCCATCGCCGACGACGACGCGCCTCCCCGCGTACGGCCCGTATTCAGCGCCGTCACGTGGAAGGAAATCGCCCATCTGGTGACCAATCTGCCGGAGGCGATCCTCGGCTTCGTTTACGCGGTTGTCATGGTTTCCACCGCGGGCGGTCTTTCCGTGACCGCGATCGGACTTCCTTTGCTTGCGGTCGGTCTCTTTCTGTCTCGGCAATGGGGACGGCTGGAGCGCGCCCGCGCACGGTTGCTGCTGGGCGTCCGGGTGGAGGAGCCGACCCCGATCCCCGGGCCGCGGCGGTCCGGCGGATTCTTCCCCTGGCTGTGGACGAGCATCAAGGATCCGGTCGGCTGGCGGACCGTGCTCTACCAGCTGATCCGGCTGCCCTGGGCGGTGCTCACCTTCACGGTAGTCCTGACCGGGCTGTTCGTGCTGTGGCCGGTGCTGCCGTATTTGGTGCGGCTCCTGGCGAACGTGGACCGCGCGATGGTACGGGGGCTGCTGTCGCCCTCCGACGACCTGGAGCGGCGGATCGCGGAGCTGGAGTCCGACCGGGGCGTGGTGGTCGACACCGCGGCGGCGGACCTGCGGCGCATCGAGCGGGACCTGCACGACGGGGCACAGGCGCGGTTGGTGGCGCTGGCGATGGGGCTGGGCCTGGCGAAGGAGAAGCTGCTGGAGGACCCCGAGGGCGCGGCGGCGATGGTCGACGAGGCCCACGGGGAAGTGAAGCTGGCGCTGCAGGAGCTGCGGGACCTGGCCCGGGGGATCCACCCGGCCGTGCTGACCGACCGGGGGCTGGACGCGGCGCTGTCGTCGGTGGCGGCGCGGTGCGTGGTGCCGGTGAAGGTGGTCGTGGACCTGCCGGCGGGGCAGGAGGCCAGGCCGGCGGAGGCGATCGAGGGGATCGCGTACTTCGTGGTGTCCGAGCTGTTGCAGAACGTGAGCAAGCATGCGGGGACGGCAGCGCGGGGCGCGACCGTGGAGGTGTGGCGGGCGGGTGCCCGGCTGATGCTGCGGGTGTCCGACGACGGACGGGGCGGGGCGGACCCGTCCGGCGGAAGCGGGCTGGCGGGGCTGGCGGAGCGGCTGGACGCGGTGGACGGGCTGCTGGTGGTGGACTCCCCCGAGGGGGAGGGGACGGTGGTGACGGCGGAGCTGCCGTGGCGTGACCGGGGCTGAGGCCGCGGCCGCGCCGGCCGGGGCCGTGGCCCTGGCTATGGCCACTGGCCACTGGCACTGGCCATAGCGGTACCAGCTGGCCGTAGCCGTGGCCGTGGCCCTAGCCACTGGCCGTGGCCGTGGCCGTTCGATGACGCGGGACTCCCGTCCGGGGTGGGCGGGGGTCCCGCTGGTCTGTCCGGGGCCGCGGGACTCCCGTCGGGGGTGGGCGGGGTCCCGTGCGCCTGTCCGCGCGGCGCCGCTTCCCGGGCGCCGCCCGGGCCCCGCCTCAAACTCCGGCGGGGCTGGATGTGCCGGCGCAGGCCCGGAGGATCCGGCCCCGGCGGCGCTGGGTACGGCGGCCGCCCTGACGGCCCGGGCCGCGGACGCCGGCCGAGGGGGAACGGGGCAGCGCGGCCCATGGACCCCGCGCCCTCACACGCCGGCGGGCTGGATGTGCCGACGCAGGCCCGGAGGATCCGGCCCCGGCGGCGCTGGGTACGGCGGACGCCCTGACGGCCCGGGCCGCGGACGCCGGCCGAGGGGGACCGGGGCAGCGCCGCCCGTGGACCCCGCGCCCTCACACGCCGGCGGGGCTGGGTTTGGTGGGGTTAACCCCCGGGAGGAGAGGCCGACCTGCTGCATGGTCCGGGGGTGGGGGCGGGGCGGAAGGTTGGGGTGTGGTCGAGGAGCGGAAGGGCGGGTCGGAGATGGACGACGGCAAGGGCGGGCGGCGGGGCGGCATCGGTGCGGTGCTGTGGGCCCCGGTGGCGGGGCGGACCTGGCGGGAGTTCGCGTACCTGTTGGTCGGGCTGCCGCTGAGCACGGTGTACTTCTCGCTCGTGATCACCGGCCTGAGCCTCGGCGCGGGGCTGCTGGTGACCTTCCTCGGCGTCCCGGTCCTGGCGGGCGTCCTGGCCATGTGCCGCGGGTTCGGGCAGCTGGAGCGGGCCCGGGTACGCGCGCTGCTCGGGGCGGACATCGGCGGGCCCGCGCCGATCCGGGCGAAGAAGAGCGGACCCCTGGCCGCCGTGGGTGCGGTGCTCCGCAGCGGGAGTGCCTGGCGGCACGTGCTGTACTCCGTGATCCACTTCCCGTGGGCGGTGTTCGGTTTCTGCCTGGCACTGACGTTCTGGGCGGCGGGTTGGGCGTACCTGCTGTACCCGGTGTGGTTCTGGGTCTTCCCGGCCTACACCGACCAGCCGGGTCTCCAGCTCTTCCAGAACGACGACTACAGCTTCTACCTCGACTCCCCCGCGGAGATCGCCCTCACCTGCCTCGTCGGGCTGGCCTTCACCCTCGCCACCCCGTGGGTGATCCGGGCCCTGACCACCGTCGACCGGGTCATGGTCGGCGGGCTGCTCGGAGCGTCCCGGCTGGACCACCGGGTCACCGAGCTGGAGTCCGACCGCGGGGTCGTCGTGGACACCGCCGCCGCCGACCTGCGGCGCATCGAACGGGATCTGCACGACGGCGCACAGGCCCGGCTCGTGGCGCTCGCGATGGACCTGGGGATGGCGAAGGAGAAGCTCGGCGAGGACCCGCGGGCCGCCGCCCGCATGGTGGACGAGGCGCACGGCGAGGTGAAGATCGCCCTCCAGGAGCTGCGGGACCTGGCCCGGGGAATCCACCCGGCGGTGCTGACGGACCGCGGGCTGGACGCGGCGCTGTCCTCGGTGGCGTCGCGGTGCGCCGTGCCGGTACGGGTGGCCGTGGACCTCCCGGCCCGGCCCGCCGCGGCCATCGAGGGGATCGCGTACTTCACGGTCTCGGAGCTGCTGCAGAACATCAGCAAGCACTCGGCGGCCCGGTCGGCCTCGGTGGACGTGTGGAAGTCCGGGGGGCGGCTGCTGCTGCAGGTCGCCGACGACGGGCGCGGCGGCGCGGATGCGGGCGGCAGGGGCGGGCTGGCGGGGCTCACCGAGCGGCTGGACGCCGTGGACGGGGTGCTGGTCGTCGACTCCCCCGAGGGGGGCGGGACGACGGTCACCGCCGAGCTGCCGTGGCGGGCGTAGGCCCGCGACAGCGGGACGTCGATGCGGGGTGACGCCGGTCCGGCGTGACGCCGGTCCGGCGTGACGCCGGTGCACAGCGGTGGGGGCTCCCGTCCGGGTGGGCGGGGGCCCTCTCGTGTGCCTGGCTCGCCGCTGCCTCCCGGGACTTCGCCCCGGACACCCCCGGCCACCGCCGGAAGGTGCCTCCGGGTGGGGATCGAGCACGGCGCCACCCCGGACCCACGGACCCCCGGACCCGGCGCCGCGAACTCTCCCCCGGCCACCCGCCGGGAGGCGCCCCCGGGTGGGGCCGAGTACGGCCGCGGACCCTCCCGGAGGAGCCGGGCGGAGGAGCCGGGTCTCGATGCGGCGCCCCGCCCCCCGGCGCGGCTGAAAGCGGCGGCGCCGCTTCCCGCCGTGCAGGCTCCCGAGGAGCGGGCGCCGCGGACTGCGGGGCCCCGGGAGCGGCATGGTGCGCTCCGCATGCGAAAACTCCCCCCGTACGCCCACGTGTTGTTCCGGCTCTGCCTTCAGCGGGACTCAAGGCTGGGATGCTTGGCTGAGTCGGGCAGTACGGGAACGAGTGGATGCGGGAGCTGCTGAATCGTGGAAGACAGGGTGCGGGTGGTCATCGCCGAGGATTCAGTGCTGCTGCGCGAGGGCCTGACCCGGTTGCTGACCGACCGGGGGCATGACGTCGTGGCGGGCGTCGGGGACGCGGAAGCCCTGATCAAGACGGTGGCGGACCTCGCCGCCGAGGACGCGTTGCCCGACGTGGTGGTGGCGGACGTGCGGATGCCACCGACGCACACCGACGAGGGGGTGCGGGCCGCCGTGCGGCTGCGGCGCGATCACCCCGGGATAGGCGTGCTCGTGCTGTCGCAGTACGTGGAGGAGCAGTACGCCACCGAGCTCCTGGCCGGTTCCAGTACCGGTGTGGGGTATCTGCTCAAGGACCGGGTGGCCGAGGTCCGGGAGTTCCTGGACGCGGTGGTCCGCGTGGCCCGGGGCGGCACCGCCCTGGACCCCGAGGTCGTCGCCCAGCTGCTCGGGCGGAGCCGGAAGCAGGACGTGCTGGCGGGCCTGACGCCGCGCGAGCGCGAGGTGCTCGGGCTGATGGCCGAAGGACGCACCAATTCCGCCGTGGCGAAGCAGCTGGTCGTGAGCGACGGAGCGGTCGAGAAGCACGTCAGCAACATCTTCATGAAATTGGGCCTGTCGCCGAGTGACGGGGATCACCGGCGCGTACTGGCCGTCCTCACCTACCTGAAATCTTGATCGACTGACACTCTGTCAGATATGGCATACCGGTCGGGCCGTCTCGAAGGGCGGTCCTACGGTCCAGAATGTGGTCGCTCCTGGGGGCCTGATCCCTACCGTCGTAGGGTGGGTTATGGGGGTGCTCACGCCTCGAAGGAGGTCCAGTTCAGTGACCAGCCAGGTCAGCAGCCCAGCCGAACAGGCCGACGGGGCCGGGGGTGCGGTTGTCGGTGGACAGCGCGCTCCGGGGACTCCGGACGGCAAGGAAGTACGACGTCTCGATCGGGTGATCATCCGGTTCGCGGGTGACTCCGGTGACGGTATGCAGCTCACCGGTGACCGGTTCACCTCGGAGACCGCGACGTTCGGGAACGACCTGTCGACGCTGCCGAACTTCCCGGCCGAGATCCGCGCCCCCGCCGGCACCCTGCCGGGCGTCTCCTCCTTCCAGCTCCACTTCGCCGACCACGACATCCTCACGCCGGGCGACGCCCCGAACGTGCTGGTGGCGATGAACCCCGCGGCCCTGAAGGCGAACATCGCCGACGTGCCGCGCGGCGCGGAGATCATCGTCAACACGGACGAGTTCACCAAGCGCCCCATGGCCAAGGTCGGGTACGAGACCTCGCCGCTGGAGGACGGCTCGCTGGCCGCCTACAACCTGCACCCGGTGCCGCTGACCACCCTCACGGTGGAGGCGCTGAAGGATTTCGGGCTCTCCCGCAAGGAGGCCGAGCGCAGCAAGAACATGTTCGCGCTGGGCCTGCTGTCGTGGATGTACCACCGGCCCACCGAGGCCACGGAGAGCTTCCTGCGGCAGAAGTTCGCGAAGAAGCCCGAGATCGCCGAGGCGAACATCGTGGCCTTCCGGGCCGGTTGGAACTTCGGGGAGACGACGGAGGACTTCGCGGTCTCCTACGAGGTCGCGCCCGCGACCCAGGCCTTCCCCACCGGCACCTACCGCAACATCTCCGGGAACCTTGCCCTCTCCTACGGCCTGATCGCCGCGAGCCAGCAGGCCGATCTGCCCCTCTACCTGGGCTCCTACCCGATCACCCCGGCCTCGGACATCCTGCACGAGCTGTCGAAGCACAAGAACTTCGGGGTGCGGACCTTCCAGGCCGAGGACGAGATCGCCGGCATCGGGGCGGCGCTCGGCGCGGCCTTCGGCGGGGCGCTCGGGGTCACCACCACCTCCGGGCCGGGTGTGGCGCTCAAGTCGGAGACGATCGGGCTGGCGGTGTCGCTGGAACTCCCGCTGCTGATCGTGGACATCCAGCGCGGCGGCCCCTCCACCGGCCTGCCGACCAAGACGGAGCAGGCGGACCTGCTGCAGGCCATGTACGGCCGCAACGGCGAGGCGCCCGTCCCGATCGTGGCGCCGAGGACCCCGGCGGACTGCTTCGACGCCGCCCTCGACGCCGCACGCATCGCGCTGACCTACCGGACGCCGGTCTTCCTGCTCTCCGACGGCTATCTCGCCAACGGCTCGGAGCCGTGGCGGATCCCGGACGTCGCGGACCTGCCCGACCTCAAGGTCAAGTTCGCCACGGACCCCAACCACGCCCTCGCCGACGGCACGGAGGTCTTCTGGCCGTACAAGCGGGATCCGGAGACCCTGGCCCGGCCTTGGGCGGTCCCCGGCACCCCCGGCCTCGAACACCGCATCGGCGGCATCGAGAAGCAGGACGGCACGGGCAACATCTCCTACGACCCGGCCAACCACGACCTCATGGTCCGCACCCGCCAGGCCAAGATCGACGGCATCGAGGTGCCCGACCTCGCCGTCGACGACCCGGACGGCGCCTCCACCCTGGTCCTCGGCTGGGGCTCCACCTACGGCCCCATCACCGCGGCGGTCCGCCGGCTCCGGGCCGCCGGGATCCCCGTCGCGCAGGCCCATCTGCGCCATCTCAACCCGTTCCCGAGGAATCTCGGCGAGGCCCTCCGGCGTTACGAGAAGGTAGTGGTGCCGGAGATGAACCTCGGGCAGCTCGCCACCCTGATCCGGGCGAAATACCTGGTGGACGCCCGGTCGTACAACCAGGTCAACGGAATGCCGTTCAAGGCCGAGCAGCTCGCCAAGGTTCTCAAGGAGGCCATCGATGACTGAGGTGACGGAGGCGACCGACGGGGCGCGGACCCTGCTCTCGCTGGTACCCAAGGCCGAGAGCAAGCAGTCGATGAAGGACTTCAAGTCGGACCAGGAGGTCCGCTGGTGCCCGGGCTGCGGCGATTACGCCGTGCTCGCCGCCGTGCAGGGCTTCATGCCGGAGCTCGGACTGGCGAAGGAGAACATCGTCTTCGTCTCCGGCATCGGATGCTCCTCCCGTTTCCCGTACTACATGAACACGTACGGGATGCACTCGATCCACGGGCGGGCCCCCGCGATCGCGACGGGGCTGGCCACCTCCCGCCGCGACCTGTCGGTGTGGGTCGTCACGGGTGACGGCGACGCGCTGTCCATCGGCGGCAACCACCTCATCCACGCCCTGCGCCGCAACGTCAACCTGAAGATCCTGCTCTTCAACAATCGGATCTACGGGCTGACCAAGGGCCAGTACTCGCCCACCTCCGAGGTCGGCAAGATCACCAAGTCGACGCCGATGGGGTCGCTCGACGCGCCCTTCAACCCGGTGTCACTGGCGATCGGCGCGGAGGCCTCCTTCGTCGCCCGCACCGTCGACTCCGACCGCAAGCACCTCACCGAGGTGCTGCGCCAGGCGGCCGACCACCAGGGCACGGCGCTCATCGAGATCTACCAGAACTGCAACATCTTCAACGACGGCGCCTTCGAGGTCCTCAAGGACAAGGACCAGGCCCGCGAGGCGGTGATCAGGCTGGAGCACGGCCGGCCGATCCGGTTCGGCGCGGACGACGAGAAGGGCGTCGTGCGCAACGAGGCCACCGGGGACCTGGAGGTCGTCGACGTGACCCCCGCCAACGAAGGCCGGGTCCTGGTCCACGACGCCCGCACCGCCAGCCCCACCACGGCGTTCGCACTCTCCCGCCTCGCCGACCCGGACACCCTCCACCGGACCCCGATCGGCGTCTTCCGCAGCGTCGAACGGCCCGTCTACGACACGCTCATGGCCGACCAGCTCGACGCGGCCATCGACCGCAGCGGCAAGGGCGACCTCGGGGCGCTGCTGAACGGCAACGACACCTGGACCGTCGTCGGCTGACCCGCACGTACGCCACGGCCACCGGAAGCCCGGGCCCCGCACGGGGCCCGGGCTTCGGCGTTCACTCACCCCACCACAGCGCTTTCAAAAAGTTAGCGCTTACCGTAGGCTGGTGCTGCCGACCAAGAGGGAGAACCAGCCATGAGCATCGTCGTCACCGCAGCCACCGGAGCACTCGGCCGTCTCGTCGTCGGGGAACTGCTGGACCGGGTCCCCGCCGGCCGCGTCGCCGTCGTCGTCCGCGACGCACGGAAGGCCGCCGACCTGGCCGCCCGCGGGGTAGAGGTGCGCGTCGCCGACTACGACGACCCTGCGGCCCTTGAGGGCGCCTTCCGGCCCGGCGACCGGGTGCTGCTGATCTCCGGCAACGAGATCGGGCGGCGCGTCGCACAGCACACCGCCGTGATCGACGCCGCGAAGGCGGCGGGCGTGGCCCAGCTCGCCTACACCGGCATCCTGGGCGGCCCGGAGGCGGACTTCGAGCTGGCCGCCGAGCACACCGCCACCGAGCGGGCCGTCCTCGCCTCCGGGCTCCCGTACACCTTCCTGCGCAACGGCTGGTACCACGAGAACTACACCCGCGAGCTGCCGGCCGTCCTCGGGCACGGGGCGGTCGTGGGCAGCGCGGGCGGGGGCCGGATCGCCTCCGCGGCGCGCGCCGACTACGCGGCAGCGGCGGCCGAGGTGCTGACCGGCGACGGCCACCTGAACCGCGTCTACGAGCTCTCCGGCGACACCGCGTGGAGCCTCGCGGAGTACTCGGCCGAGGTGTCCGCGCGGAGCGGCAGGGAGATCGCGTACACCGAGGTGCCGGCCGGCGAACACCTGCGGATCCTGACGGACGCCGGGGTGCCCGAGGCCTTCGCGGCGATCATCGTCGACGTGGACGCGGCGATCGCGCGCGGCCGGCTGGCGGGCACCAGCGGGGACCTGGCCCGGCTGATCGGGCGGCCGACGACCCCGGTCGCCGAGGCGATCGGCGCCGCGCTGGCCTGACGGCGCCGGCTCCTGACCCGGGCGGACACACGACCCCGGAAGATGTCATGAGTATCTCGCAATGACGGGCATGACATCTGGGCCGCGCGGCGATACCGTCGTGAAGTTGGCTGGAAGTCGCACAGGAGGCCCCGTGAAGGCACAGAACGAGCAGCGCGCGGGTTTGCTCTACGGATTCGGCGCCTACGGGATGTGGGGGCTGGTCCCCCTCTTCTGGCCACTGCTGATGCCCGCCGGGGCGGTCGAGATCCTGGCCCACCGCATGACGTGGTCCCTGGCCGTGGTCGGGCTGGCCCTGCTCGCCGTCCGCCGCTGGGGCTGGATACGGGAGCTGCTGCGCCAACCGCGCAAGCTGGGCCTGACCGCGCTGGCCGCGTCGGTGATCAGCGTGAACTGGGGCCTCTACATCTGGTCGGTCAACAACGGCCACGTCGTCGAGTCCAGCCTCGGGTACTTCATCAACCCGCTGGTCAGCATCGCGATGGGCGTGCTGGTGCTGGGTGAGCGGCTGCGGCGCGCACAGTGGGTGGCCGTCGGCCTCAGCTTCCTCGCCGTCCTCGTGCTCGCCGTCGGCTACGGGCGGCCGCCGTGGATCTCGCTGGTCCTGGCCTGCTCCTTCGCGACGTACGGGCTGATCAAGAAGAAGCTCAACATGGGCGGGCTGGAGTCGCTGGCCGCCGAAACGGCCATGCTGTTCCTGCCGGCCCTCGGCTACCTGCTGTGGCTGGGCGCGCAGGGCCGGTCGAGCTTCGCCTCGCAGGGCGTCGGCCACGCGCTGCTGCTGGCCGCGACCGGCCTGGTCACGGCGATACCGCTGGTGTTCTTCGGGGCGGCCGCCATCCGGGTCCCGCTGTCCACCCTCGGACTGCTCCAGTACATGGCACCGGTGTTCCAGTTCGGGCTCGGCGTCCTGTACTTCCACGAGGCCATGCCGCCCGAGCGCTGGGCCGGCTTCTCCCTGGTCTGGGCGGCCCTGGCGATCCTGACCTGGGACGCCCTGCGGACGGCGCGGCGCTCCCGCGCCCGGCTGGAGGCGGTCCCGGCGGTCGCTCCGGCACCGGCCCGCGAACCCGCGTAACGACCGCTCCGCGGAGCGCGCACCAGCAAACGCCCCGAACCCCACGATCCCCGGTACGGACCCTCCGTACCGGGGATCGTCCGTTTTCCGAACTGCCCTGACCGAATTATGGTCTTGACGGACAGTCATATCCTCGCTGACCATCAGGCTCGCACTGACGCACTAACGCTCACCAGCTCTATCTCGCTCGTTCCGTCATATCCCCAGCGGAATCCCGGAGCCCCCACATGAGCCTGTCCGTCTCCCGGCGCCTCGCTGCCGTGACCGCGTTCGCGGTCGCCGGCCTGTTCGCCTCCGCCGCCCCCGCCGCACTCGCCGCCCCCACGGCGGTCGCCGCGGCGCCGACCCCGCCCGACATCCCGCTGGCCAACGTCAAGGCCCACCTGTCGCAGCTCTCGACGATCGCCGCCAACAACGGCGGCAACCGCGCCCACGGCCGGGCCGGCTACAAGGCCTCGATCGACTACGTGAAGGCCAAGCTCGACGCGGCGGGCTTCACCACGACGCTGCAGACCTTCACCTCCAGCGGCGCCACCGGCTACAACCTGATCGCCGACTGGCCGGGCGGCGACCCGAACTCGGTCCTGATGGCCGGAGCGCACCTCGACTCCGTCACCTCGGGTGCGGGCATCAACGACAACGGCTCCGGCAGCGCTGCCGTCCTGGAGACCGCCCTCGCCGTCTCCCGGGCCGGGCTGCAGCCCACCAAGCACCTGCGCTTCGGCTGGTGGGGCGCGGAGGAGCTGGGCCTGATCGGGTCGAAGTACTACGTCAACAACCTGCCGACGGCCGAGCGGGCCAAGTTCGCCGGGTACCTGAACTTCGACATGATCGGCTCGCCGAACCCGGGCTACTTCGTCTACGACGACGACCCGACGATCGAGCAGACCTTCAAGAACTACTACGCGGGCATCGGCGTCCCGACCGAGATCGAGACCGAGGGCGACGGCCGCTCGGACCACGCCTCCTTCAAGAACGTGGGCATACCGGTCGGCGGCCTGTTCACCGGGGCCAGCAACACCAAGTCCTCGGCGCAGGCGCAGAAGTGGGGCGGCACGGCCGGCCAGTCCTTCGACCGCTGCTACCACTCCTCCTGCGACAACACCGCGAACATCAACGACACCGCCCTGGACCGCAACGCGGACGCCATCGCCTACGCGATCTGGAACCTGGGCGCCTCCACCCCGGTCCCGCCGGGTCCGTCCTTCGAGAACACGACGGACGTGAACATCCCGGACTCCCCCGCCGCCGCGGTCAGCTCGCCGATCACGGTCTCGGGCGTCGCGGGCAACGCGCCGGCCACCACCAAGGTGGACGTGAACATCGTCCACACCTACCGCGGTGACCTGGTGGTCGACCTGGTGGCCCCGGACGGCACGGTCTACAACCTGCACAACCGCTCCGGCGGCAGCGCCGACAACATCGTGGGGTCGTACACCGTCAACGCCTCCAGCGAGGTCGCGAACGGGGTCTGGAACCTCCGGGTGAAGGACTCCGCCGCGCAGGACGTCGGCTACATCAACAGCTGGAAGATCACCTTCTAGGCGACGGCGGTCCGTCCTCCGCTCGGGTCCCCGGCACGGTCCCTCCCGGACCGTGCCGGGGCTCAGCCTTCCTCGGCGCGGCCCTGGGACGAGGTCTCCAGCGGCTCCTTCATCCGGGCCCGCAGTTCCTCGGCCACGGCCGCGACGTCCGCGAGGCCCAGCTTCGCCGCCTCGACCAGATCGCCGAGCTCCTCCGGCGAGGGCAGCTTCGTGGCTCCGGCCACGCGCAGGTACGAACGGGTCGCGGCGGCCGCGTAGAACTCGTTCATCGGTGATTCCAGGGCCGGGCAGACCGCGAGGGTGTGCAGAAACGCGGCGGCCCGCCACGCGGTGTCCGGGGCGGGCTGTTCTGGCACCAGGACCAGGTCGTTCTGGTGCCGGGCGACCGCGGCGGCCACCCCGGAGGGATCCCACACCGCGGGATCTGACGGGAGATGGTGGGCCAGAGCGGTCCAGGCCCACTCCATGGTGATCTTCAATTGCCGAACCGCTCCTGGAAGTAGCCCCAGTGATCGGCGAACTCCTCGATGCCGGAGAGGAAGTTCTTCCGGTCCTCGTCGAGTTCGCGCTCCGTGACCTCTGTGATCAGCGCGGTGACCGTCGTTCCCAGTGCCGCCGCGCGCGCCTTGAGGCGCTCGTGGAACTCTTCGTCCAGGCGGATGGTGACGTGTCTCGACATGCCCAACACCGTACAGCGGACGCGCTGTACAGGCAGCGGTAAAGCCGCAAGGGTGGGCAGGGACACAGTCCCCGCCCACCCGTGCGGCACCCGCCACCGCAGTGGCTACTTGTTGGCGTCGGCCGCCTTCACCAGCGCGTCCTTGGTGACGGCGCCGGCGTAGACCTTGCCGTCGTCGGTGACCAGGACGTTGAACAGGCGGGTCGACATGACCCGGCCCTCGCCGAAGCCGCCCTTGACCTTGTCCCCGAGGGAGTCGAGGAACTGCTGGGCCTCCTTCGGCGTGTTCTTGTCGTTCTCCAGGTCCTTGAGGCCCTTGCCCGCACCCGAGTCGATCCGCGCGATCGTCGCCCAGCCCTCGCCGAGGACCTTCACGTCGCCCTTGCCGCCCGGACCGCCGGCCAGCCCGTCCAGGCCCGGGAAGGACTCCAGCGCCTTGAACGCGCCGTCCTTGTCGCCCTTGCCGTGTCCGTCCGCGCCCTCGGTCACCTTGGCGCCCTTGGGCGGGGTGAAGGCGAAGGTGTCGGCGGCCGGCCTGGCGAAGTCCACCTTGGTGAATCCGGCGTCCACGATCGGCTTGCCGCCCTGGGCCGAGAGCAGCTGCACGCGCAGCGGCACGCCGTTCTTGGCGTCCACCGCGATCTGTACCGATCCGACCGTGGAGCCGGCCTGCTTGGGCTTGAGCACCAGCTGGTAGGCGTCGCGCCCGGCCACCTGCGCGGTCTCGCCGACGCTGACGTCCGTGGTGGGACCGGCGGCCGCGAGGACCTCCTCGGCCAGCTTCTGGGGGGAGGCGTTCAGCCGGTCGCCGGTCCTGTGCTCCTTGCCCGCGCCCTTGCCGGCCGCCTTGTCCGACGGGGACGCCTTCTCGTGGAAGACCTCGTTCGACTTGGAGTCGTAGCCCCACACGTCGTCGCCGTTGTGGATGAGGCTGTACTCGTCCTTGCCGTCCAGGAAGGTGAGCTTCTGGCGGTCCTCGCCGTCGGCCGCGACCCGGAGGGTGTGCGTGCCGTTCGCGAGCTGCGCGACCTTGTCCTCCGGGTTGGCGGAGCCGCCCGTGACCCCACCGCCGCCGAGCAGCCCGGATGCGATCTTCGGCAGGCCCAGGTCGGTGCTGATCTTCGCCGTGCCCGACAGCTGCTCCACGTCCGAGGCCGCGATCTTCTCGATCAGCTGCTGCGCCGTCACCTTGGGCAGGTCGGGTCCGCCGGCGTTGGCGAAGGCCGGGACCATCGCCACGGTCGCCGCGGCAACACCCGCCACCGCCACCGGTACGGCGTACCGGGCGACCTTGCGAGAAGTCTTCGTGTTCGCTGCCATGTCAGTGCCCTGCCCTCTGTGTCGACTGCGGCGATCCGCGTGTCGCCGCGCTCACCCGATCTGGTGGGGTTGATGACTCCATCTGACCAAATCGGCGGCGTCGGGGCGTCAGTCCCCGGAAGCAACTGGACGTACGACCGTGGGATGACACGGAACGGGCCCCCCACCCCCGACCCGTAGGGGTCGGCGGGCGGAGGGCCCGTCCGGTGCCGTCGGGCGCGGCCGCCCGTGGGACGCGTCAGCCGGCGCGGTGCACCACCGCGTCGCACAGCTCCTCCAGAGCCGCCTTCGCAAAACACTCCGGGAGCGGCGCGAGCGTGGCCCGCGCGTCCTCCGCGTACCGGATGGTGTCGCGGCGGGCCTGCTCCAGGGCGGGGTGCGCCCGCAGCCGGGTGAGCACCTCGGCGTGACGGGCGTCGTCCGTCAGGTCGCCGTCCAGCAGCGCGACGAGCTCCAGGTCCTCCGGACGCCCGTCCCGCGCGGCCATCTCGCGCAGGCGCAGGACGGGCAGTGTCGGGATGCCCTCGCGCAGGTCGGTGCCCGGGGTCTTGCCGGACTCGTGTGCGTCGGAGGCGATGTCGAGGACGTCGTCGGCGAGCTGGAAGGCGGTGCCGAGCCGCTCCCCGTACTGGGTCAGGATGTCGACGACGGACTCGTCGGCGCCGGACATCAGCGCGCCGAAGCGGCCGGAGACCGCGATCAGCGAGCCGGTCTTGCCGGCGATGACGTCGAGGTAGTGGGCGACGGGGTCGCGGCCGTCGCGCGGACCGGCCGTCTCCAGGATCTGGCCCGTCACGAGCCGCTCGAAGGCCTCCGCCTGGATGCGTACGGCCTCGGGTCCGAGGTCGGCCAGGATGTGCGAGGCGCGGGCGAAGAGGAAGTCCCCCGTGAGGACGGCCACCGAGTTGCCCCAGCGGGCGTTGGCGCTCTCCACGCCCCGGCGCACGTCCGCCTCGTCCATGACGTCGTCGTGGTAGAGGGTCGCCAGGTGGGTGAGCTCGACCACCACGGCGGACGGGACGATCCCGGGCGCGTAGGGGTCGCCGAAACGGGACGCGAGCATGACCAGCAGCGGCCGGAACCGCTTGCCGCCGGCCCGGACCAGGTGCTGTGCGGCCTCGGTGATGAAGGGGACTTCGCTCTTGGTGGCTTCCAGCAGACCCGCCTCGACGGCGGCCAGTCCGGCCTGGACATCGGTCTCAAGAGCCTGGTCCCGCACGCTCAGTCCGAACGGCCCGACGACGGTCACGAGGGGTACTCCTGTCTGCTGACGATCACGCTGACGATCACATGGATTGTCGATGTGTCGCTGCCATCACTCAAGCCAGCGTATCGGGTCTGTTTTCGATCACCGAGAGGGCCTTCCCGGCCACCTTCCCCACACTGCCCGATGAGCCCCGGTATGTTCGGTAGCAGCCGAAACAACCGGAGAGTATGTTTTGCCCAGAACTGCGACCGAGACGGACGAATCCCGGGATCCGGCGCCGGCCGGCCGCCGCCCCAGGACGACCACGCCTTTCCGCGGCCGTCCGCGCGGCCTCGCCACCCTCTCCGGGCCGGAGGTCCGGGAGTGCTTCTCCGTCCTCGGCATGCAGGCCCTTGCACTCCGCCGAGTACGCCCTCGCACCCGACGCCGGGTTCCGCGCCGGACGGTGGACCACCGGCGGGCTGCTCGCGGCCACCGCGCTCGCCACTCTTCCGGCGGTCGTCGGCTGGTTGACGGTGGACCGCTCTGCGGCCACGTCCCGGACCCCGTGCACTTCGGCGTCGACGGCGCGGTCGCCGGGGCGGCCGGCCTGACCGTGATCGCACGGGCGCCGTGGCTGCGGCGCACGATGCACCCCGTCCACTGAGGCTCCGGCCGAGGCGATTGGTGGCAGAACCGATGATCATCCGCACCGAGTTCCCGTACGGATCCACCCACGAGGATGTCCGGATCCCGCTCCCCGACGGAGTGGAGCTGTACGCCCGGATCTGGCGCCCGGTGACCGACGAGCCCGTCCCGGCCCTGCTGGAGTACCTCCCGTACCGGCTCACCGACTGGACCGCGCCGCGCGACTGGCAGCGCCATCCCTGGTACGCCGGGCACGGCTACGCCTCCGTACGGGTGGACGTGCGCGGGCACGGGTGCAGCGGCGGCCTGCCCGGCGACGAGTACGACGCCCGCGAGCTCGCCGACGGGGTCGCGGTGGTGGAGTGGCTGGCGGCACAGCAGTGGTGCACGGGATCGGTGGGGATGTTCGGGATCTCCTGGGGCGGGTTCAACTCCCTCCAGATCGCCGCCCTCGCCCCCGAACCGCTGAAGGCCGTCGTCACCGTCTGCTCCACGGACGACCGCTACGACAACGACGTGCACTACATGGGCGGCTCGGTGCTCGCCGTGGACATGCACGCCCGGGCCGCGACCATGCTGGCCTTCGCCTCCCGGCCGCCGGACCCGCGGTACGCCGGCGACGGCTGGCGCGCCCAGTGGCTGGACCGGCTGCAGGCGGTGGAACCGCTGATCCACACCTGGCTCTCGCACCAGACCCGCGACGCCTACTGGCGCCACGGCAGCGTCTGCGAGGACTACGGGGCGATCGGCGCGGCCGTGCTCGCCGTCGGCGGCTGGCACGACCCGTACCGGGACACCGTGCTGCGGCTGGTCGAGCACCTGCCGAAGGGCCGCGTACGGGGCCTGATCGGCCCCTGGTCGCACCAGTACCCGGACCGCGGACTGCCGCCGGGACCCGCGATCGGCTTCCTCCAGGAGACCCTGCGCTGGTGGGACCACTGGCTGAAGGGCGCCGACAACGGGGTGATGGACGAGCCGCTGCTCCGCGCCTGGATCAGCGAGGCGCATCCGCCGGCGACCGTGTACGAGGAGCTGCCGGGCCGCTGGGTCGGCGAGAGGGCCTGGCCCTCGCCGTCCGTGATCCCCGTCGCGTACGTGTTCCAGGGCGCGCCGGTGGCCGTCGCCTCCCCGCAGCACACCGGGCTGGACGCGGGCCGCTTCTTCCCCTTCGGCAACGACGCCGACCTGCCGCCCGACCAGCGGGAGGAGGACGCGAAGTCGGCCTGCTTCGAGTTCCCGGTGGGCGGCGGGGAACCGGTGGAGATCCTGGGCCGGCCGTCGGTGACCCTGCGGCTGCGGCTCGACGTGCCGTACGGGCAGGTCGTGGCCCGGCTGTGCGACGTCGCCCCGGACGGGTCCTCGACGCTGGTCACGCGGGGCGCGCTGAACCTCTCCGCCCGCCAGGGGCGCGACCGGGCCGTCCCGTGGCCGGTGGGCTCGTACGAGGACGTCACCTTCGAGCTGAACGGCATCGGCCACGCCTTCCCGCCGGGGCACCGGATCCGCCTCGCGGTGTCCTCCGCGTACTGGCCGTGGATCTGGCCGCGGGCCGGATCGGAGGCCGGCTGGACGCTGGACCCGGCGGGCAGCTCGGTGACCCTGCCGGTGCGGGCTGCCTCCCCGGCCGGGGACGACGGGATCGTCTTCGACGCCCCGGAGCAGTCGGAGCCGCTCGGCGTCTCCTACCCGGCCACCCTGGACGAGCCGCGCCCGGAGCGCCTCGTCGTCCGGGACGTCGCGCGCGGGACCTGGCGGCTGGAGGTGGACCCGCGCTACGGCGGCACCCGCGTCTACCCGGACGGCCTGGAATACGGCGAGGACGCGACGGAGGTGTACGAGATCCAGGACGGGGACCCCTTGTCGGCCCGGACCCGCTCGCAGTGGCGGATCCGGCTCCACCGGCCGGAACTGGGGTGGGACGCGCGGGTGGAGACGCGCTCGGAGATCACCTGCGACGAGGGCGGCTTCATGACGTCGAACGAGGTGGTGTGCCGGGAGGGCGACGAGGTGGTCTTCCACCGCACCTGGGAGCGCCGCCTCCCGCGCGCGGCGGGCTGATCGCGCCGCACCCGCCCCCGGCCCGGCGGACGGCCCCGGGGGAGGCGCCCCCGCGGCCGGCGGTCAGCCGAACAGCCGCTCCAGGACCACCGCGATGCCGTCGGCCGCGTTGGACAGCGTCACCTCGTCGGCCACCGCGACCAGCTCGGGGTGGGAGTTGGCCATGGCCACCCCGTGGGCGGCCCACGCGAACATCGGGATGTCGTTCGGCATGTCCCCGAAGGCGATCGTCGCGGCCGGGGACGCGCCCAGTACGGCCGCGGCCCGGGCGAGGCCGTAGGCCTTGTCGACCCCCAGCGGCTGCAGCTCCACGGTGTACTCACCCGCCATCGTGACGTTCACCAGGTCGCCGACCACCGACCGTGCCACCCGCGTCAGCTCGTCGTCGTCGAGCTCCGGGTGCTGGAGCAGCACCTTGCTGATCGGCGCCGACCACAGACCCGACCGCCGGGCCACCCGCACGGTCGGCAGGTGCGGGTGCCACATCCGGTAGCCCGGCCCCATCAGCATCTCCGCGTCCAGGCCCTCCTGGTTGACCGCCGCGTAGACCTCGCCGACCTCCGCCTCGATCTTGCCGAGGGCGACCTCCGCCAGCTCCCGGTCCATGGAGACGGAGTGCAGCAGTCGGCCGTGCGCCGCGTCGTACACCTGCGCGCCCTGCGCGCACACCGCGAGCCCCGTGTAGCCCAGTCCGGCGAGGACGTGGCGGACCTGGGGGACGGGGCGGCCGGTGACGATGATGTGCCGGGCGCCGGCCGCGCGGGCCGCCGCGAGCGCCGCAGTGGAACGGGCTGAGACGCTGTCCCCGGAACTCAGCAGAGTCCCGTCCAGGTCTGTGGCGATCAAGTCATAAGGGAGGGCCGGAAGCGGCGCGGAAGTCACGGCGCCAAGGATACGGACCCCAGTGGACAAGTCCTACAAATAGAGCGCGAATCCGGCCTCCCACGCGCCCCTTCAGCCACGTAACGTGTCAACCAGCCCCCGGGACACCCCCGGACCGCGTCGAAAGCGAGGCAGTACCCCATGCCCCAGCAGAGCCCCCTCGATGTCCCCGAGGGCGACCCGTTCGGGCCGCACAACCTCCCCTACGGCGTCTTCTCGACCGCCGGTGAGGAACGCCGCCGGATCGGCGTGCGCATCGGCGGGCACGTGCTGGACGCCGGGGCGGCCGCGGTCGCGCTCGGCTCCCCGTACGCCGGGCTGCTCGGCCGGTCCTCCCTCAACCCGCTGCTGGCCGCCGGGCGCACCACCTGGCGCGACGTGCGCCGTGCGCTGACCGCCTGGGTGACCGACCCGGGCCACCGCCCCACGGTCGAGCCGCACCTGCTGCCGCTGGACGAGGTCACGCTGCACCTGCCGTACGAGGTCGCCGACTACGTCGACTTCTACGCGAGCGAGCACCACGCCACCAACGTGGGCAGGATGTTCCGCCCGGACGGTGACGCGCTGACGCCCAACTGGAAGCACCTGCCGATCGGTTACCACGGCCGTTCCGGCACCATCGTGGTCTCCGGGACCGACGTCGTACGCCCCTCCGGGCAGCGCAAGGCGCCCACCGACCCGGCGCCCGTCTTCGGCCCGTCCGTCAAGCTCGACATCGAGGCCGAGGTCGGCTTCGTCGTCGGCGCCCCGTCCGAGCTGGGCCGCCCGGTGCCGCTGGGCGCGTTCGAGGACCACGTCTTCGGACTGTTCCTGCTCAACGACTGGTCTGCGCGGGACATCCAGGCCTGGGAGTACGTGCCGCTCGGCCCCTTCCTCGGCAAGTCCTTCGCAACCTCCGTCTCGGCCTGGGTCACCCCCCTGGAGGCCCTGGACGCCGCCCGCGTCACCCCGCCCGCCCGGGACTTCCCGCTCCTGCCCTACCTGGACGACGCCGCCGTCGACCGCCCCGGCGGCTTCGACCTGCACATCACGGTCTCCATCAACGGCCAGGAGGTGGCGCAGCCGCCGTTCTCGACGATGTACTGGACGGCCGCCCAGCAGCTCGCGCACATGACCGTCAACGGCGCCTCCCTGCGCACCGGCGACGTCTTCGGCTCGGGCACCGTCAGCGGCCCCGAGGTCGGCCAGCGCGGCTCGCTGCTGGAGCTCACCTGGAACGGCCGCGACGCCATCGAGCTCGCCGACGGCAAGCGCACCTTCCTGGAGGACGGGGACACCGTCACCCTCACCGCCTGGGCCCCGGGCCCGGACGGCACGCGCGTCGGCCTCGGCGAGGTCATTGGCCGCATCGTGGGCGCCGCGTAGTCCACCCCTCGGTCGGCGGGGTGGCGGATCTTTCCGCCGCCCCGCCGAAACCGCAGGTCACCGGGGGTGCCCAAAAGTCCCCCAGTGGCGCAATACTGCTGCAACACCACGGCCCGCGGCCCGTCGGTATGTTCCGTGCCATGCCAGCCGAACGCAGCCTCGACCACGCCGCGCGGCGGCGGCGACTGCGCGCGGACCAGGCGCGCCAGCTCGCCGACCTGCTGCGCCACCAGATCCTCTCGGGAGCCTTCCCCACCGGGGTCCTCCCCCTGGAGAACACCCTCGCCGCCGACTACCGGGCCAGCCGCAACACCGTCCGCCAGGCCCTCGACCTGCTGCGCGGCGAACGCCTCGTGGAACGGCAGCCCGGCGTCGGCACCGTCGTCGTCGCCGAGAAGTACCCGCACGGCCTCGACCGCCTGCAGGGGCTCGCCGAGACCCTGCACGAGCACGGCACCGTCACCAACGAGGTCCGCACCGTGGGCCCGGTGCCGGCGCCCGCCCCCGTCGCCCACCGCCTGGGCCTGCCAGAGCACACGGACGTGCTCTACATCGAGCGGCTGCGGCGCCTCGGCGGGCTGCCGCTCTCCCTCGACCTCACCTACATCCCCCTGGACATCGGCTCCGCGCTGCTGGGCTGCGACCTGGAGAACACCGACGTCTTCCGGCTGCTGGAGCAGCAGACCGGGCAGCCCCTCGGCCACGCCGAGATCACCCTCGAAGCCGTCAACGCCGACGCGCACTCCGCCGCCGTCCTCCAGGCCCCGCGGGGGGCCGCCGTCCTGATGCTGGAGCGGCTCACCCATCTGGGCGACGGGCGGCCCGTGGACCTGGAGTTCATCCGCTTCCGCGGCGACCGGATCACCATGAGCGGCCTGCTGCGCCGCTCGCTCTGACCCCCTGCGCAGCCCTCGCGTACCCACCTTCCTGGAGACAGCCATGCCTCTGGTCCCCCAGCGCGGCGACGTGCCCGTGACCATCGACGAGTCCCTGTGCATCGACGGCTGCACCCTCTGCGTCGACATGTGTCCGCTCGACTCGCTCGCGATCCGCGAGGACGACGGCAAGGCCTACATGCACGTGGACGAGTGCTGGTACTGCGGCCCCTGCGCCGCCCGCTGTCCCACCGGCGCGGTCACCGTCAACATGCCCTACCTGCTCCGGTGAAAGGTCCCCCTCCCATGCGTACGAAGGCAGTCGCGCCACTCGCGCTCGCCCTGCTCCTCGCCCCGCTCGTCACGGCCTGCGGCGGCAACGCCGAAGGCGCGTCCGGCCCGAAGACGGTCACCGTGACCGTCGGCTACCAGTCCAAGACCATCAACACCGTCACCGCCGGCACCCTGCTGCGCTCCCTCGGCTACTTCGAGCAGGAGCTCGCGGCGCGGGGCAGGAAGGACGGCGTCACGTACAAGGTGGACTGGCAGGACTACGCCACCGGCGCCCCGATCACCGCGCAGATGACCGCGGGGAAGATAGACATCGGTTCAATGGGCGACTTCCCGCTCCTCATCAACGCCGCCCGCGGCAAGGAGCTGAAGCAGCCCACCAGACTCGTCGCCGTGACCGGCTACAACCTGCGCGGCGGCCTCAACACCGTGGTCACCGCCCCCGGTTCGAAGCTGGAGTCGCTGGCGGACCTGCGCGGGAAGAAGGTGTCGACCAGCGTCGGCTCCGCCGCCGACGGGACGCTCGTACGGGCCCTGCAGCGCGCCGGGATCGACCCGGCGAGCGGCATCGAGAAGCTCAACCAACAGCCCAGCGTGGGCGCTTCGGCGCTCCAGGCGGGCAGCGTGGACGCCCTCTCGCAGTTCGTGGCCTGGCCGGGACAGCTGGCCTACGAGGGCCGGGCGAAGGCCCTGTACGACGGCGCCGAGCTGAACCTGCCGACCTTCCACGGGGTCACGGTCCGGGAGAAGTTCGCCCGGGAGCGGGCCGGGGTGCTGGAGGACTTCCTGCGGGCGCAGCGCAAGGCCACCGACCACCTGCGCACGGAGCCCGTGGCAGCGGCCGAGTCGGTGGCGAAGGAGACGGGGCTGCCCGCGGAGGTGGTGTACCTCTACAACGGGGCGAACGGCATCGCCACCTTCGACCCGGCCCTGCGCCCGGAGCTGATCGACGCGCTGAAGCAGGACGTGCCGGTGCTGAAGGACGCCAAGCTGGTCTCCGACGTCGACGTGGACGCCTTCGTGGACCCGGAGCCCCTCAAGCGGGCTTCGGAGGGTACGCAGCCGTACCCGACGGCGGCGGCCGCCCGCTCCGAGCTGTGGCTGAAGGGCCAGACCCGTACCCAGGGCTTCGACTCCCCGCGCGAGCTGCTGAAGGCGGCGCGCGGCGCGGACGTCCGGGCCGCGTACGTGCCGGACGCGGTGACCGGGACCCTGTGGTTCGCGGACAAGGCCGTGTGGGTGGCCGAGGGGCCGGAGCTGCGGGCCTTCGTCACCCCGGCGGGCGCGAAGGCGTACGTCGACGCCCACAAGGGGTCGGGGGCGCGGATCGTGGACTTCGCCGAGGCCGGGGCCCTGGCGTCATGACGACCGGCCGCTGGGCGCTGCGGGCGGCTTCGCTCGGCGCGGCCCTCCTGGTGTGGCAGGGGCTGACCTCGCTGGACGTGAACCTGTGGCTGCGCTTCGAGCAGTTCCCGACGGTGGACGAGGTGGCCTCGACGTCCTGGCAGCGGGCGCGGGAGGGCGCGTACTGGCAGGACCTCGGGTTCAGCCTGCGCCGGATCGTGTCGGGCTTCGCCCTCGCCGCCGTCCTCGGGATCGCGGGGGGCACGGCGATCGCCCGGTCCCGGATCGCGGAGGACCTGCTGGGCCCACTGCTGGAGGTGCTGCGGCCGATCCCGGCCATCGCGCTGGTACCGGTGGCGATCCTGCTGTTCCCCTCGAACGAGCAGGGGATCGTCTTCATCACCTTCGCCGCCGCGTTCTTCCCGGTGCTGGTCTCGACGCGGCACGCGGTGCGGGCGCTGACGCCGGTGTGGGAGGAGGCCGTCCTGACGATGGGCGGCGGCCGGGGGCGGGTGCTGTTCTCGGTGGTCCTGCCGGGCGCCCTGCCGGGCATCTTCGGCGGGCTGTCGGTCGGCATCGGCGTCTCGTGGATCTGCGTGATCTCGGCGGAGATGATCTCCGGTGAGTACGGGGTCGGCTACCGGACCTGGCAGGACTACACGGTGGTCGACTACCCGGGGGTCTTCGTCGGCATGGTCACCATCGGTGCGCTGGGCTGGCTGACGTCCACGGCGGTGGAGCGGGCCGGCCGCCGCCTGACGCGCTGGCTGCCCTCGCGCGACGCCTCCGGCCCGGTGCCGTCCTCCGCCGCAGCCCGGAGCCGTACGGGGCGGGGCCCGCGGCGCCCGTCCCGTACACCCGACCACGCCGCGCCGGCCGGTGCGGCCGTAGCGGCCGGCCCGGGTTCCGGACCCGAGACCTCCCCCGAGCGGACCCGAGAGGTGACCCGATGAGCCTGACCCAGGCAGATGCCGGCAGCGCAACCGGCGCTGCGGCGCACGCCGCGCCGTCCGGGGCGCGGCTCGCGCTGCGCGGTGTACGGCTCGGGCACCGCGGCAACGCGGTGCTCGACGGGGTCGACCTGACGGTCGAGCCCGGGGAGGTGCTCGCCGTCGTGGGCCCGTCCGGCTGCGGCAAGTCCACGCTGCTGCGCACCCTCGCGGGGCTGCTGCCGCCGCTCGACGGCGCGGTGGAACAGGACGGCGCCCCGGTGCGCGGCCCGGACGCCGACCGGGCGCTGGTCTTCCAGGACGACGCCCTGCTCCCCTGGCGCACGGTCCGGGCCAACGTCGAACTCCCGCTCGCCATCCGCGGGAACGCCCGGGCCGCGCGGCGCCGTGCCGCCGGGGAGTGGCTGGAGCGCGTGGGTCTGGCCGGGCACGCGCACAAGCTCCCGCACCAGCTCTCGGGCGGGCAGCGCCAGCGCGTCCAGCTGGCCCGCGCACTCGCCGCCCGCCCCCGGGCCGTCCTCATGGACGAGCCCTTCGGCGCGCTGGACGCCCAGACCCGCGCGGAGATGCAGGACCTGCTCGTGGAGGTCCTCGCGGGCAGCGGCGCGACCGTCGTCTTCGTCACGCACGACGTGGACGAGGCGCTGTTCCTCGGTGACCGCGTCGCCCTGCTCGGCACCGGCGCGGTGATGCCCGTACCGGCGCCGCGGGACCGCGGCGCCTCGCACGCCGGACTCCGGCAGCAGATCATCAACTCACTCTGAAGGGCCGCACCATGGACATCCCCGCGATCGGCGACGCCGAGGAACTCTCCTGCGACGTCCTCGTCATCGGCGGCGGCACCGCCGGCACGATGGCGGCGCTGACCGCCGCCGAGCGCGGGGCGCGCGTGCTGCTGCTGGAGAAGGCGCACGTCCGCCACTCCGGCGCCCTCGCCATGGGCATGGACGGGGTCAACAACGCGGTCGTCCCCGGCCGCGCCGAGCCCGACGACTACGTCGCCGAGATCACCCGCGCCAACGACGGCGTCGTCGACCAGTCCACGGTGCGGCAGACGGCCACCCGCGGCTTCGCTATGGTGCAGCGCCTGGAGTCGTACGGGGTGAAGTTCGAGAAGGACGAGCACGGCGAGTACGCGGTGCGCCAGGTCCACCGCTCGGGCTCGTACGTGCTGCCCATGCCCGAGGGCAAGGACGTCAAGAAGGTGCTGTACCGGCAGCTGCGGCGCCGGGAGATGCGCGAGCTGATCCGGATCGAGAACCGGGTGATGCCGGTCCGGGTCCTCACCGCGCCAGACGACGGCCGGGCGATCGGCGCGGCCGCCTTCAACACCCGTACCGGTGCGTTCGTGACCGTGCGCGCCGGGGCGGTGGTCCTGGCGACCGGCCCCTGCGGGCGGCTCGGCCTCCCGGCGTCGGGCTACCTGTACGGCACGTACGAGAACCCGACGAACGCCGGTGACGGCTACGCCATGGCGTACCACGCGGGCGCCGCGCTGACCGGGATCGAATGCTTCCAGATCAACCCGCTCATCAAGGACTACAACGGTCCGGCGTGCGCGTACGTCGCGAACCCGTTCGGCGGCTACCAGGTCAACCGGCACGGCGAGCGGTTCGTGGACTCCGACTACTGGTCGGGGCAGATGATGGCGGAGTTCGCGGCCGAACTCGCCTCCGACCGCGGCCCGGTGTTCCTGAAGCTCAGCCACCTGCCGGAGGAGTCGGTGGCCTCCCTCGAATCGATCCTGCACACCACGGAGCGGCCGACCCGCGGCACCTTCCACGCGAACCGCGGCCACGACTACCGCACCCACGACATCGAGATGCACATCTCGGAGATCGGCCTGTGCGGCGGCCACTCGGCCTCGGGCGTCCGCGTCGACGACAACGCCCGCACCACCGTCCCGCGGCTGTACGCGGCCGGTGACCTGGCCTCCGTACCGCACAACTACATGATCGGCGCGTTCGTCTTCGGTGATCTGGCGGGCGCGGACGCCGCCCGGTACTCCCCGTACGAGGGCGAGCTGCCCGCGGGGCAGCTGGCGGCCGCGCACGAGCTGATCTACCGGCCGCTGCGCCATCCGGACGGGCCGCCGCAGCCGCAGGTGGAGTACAAGCTGCGGCGGTTCGTGAACGACTACGTGGCCCCGCCGAAGACGGGCGCGAAGCTGTCCCTCGCCGTGGAGGCCTTCGACCGGATGACCGGCGAGATCGAGGAGATGGGCGCCACCACCGCGCACGAGCTGATGCGGTGCGCGGAGGTGTCCTTCATCCGGGACTGCGCGGAGATGGCCGCCCGGGCATCGCTGGCCCGGACGGAGTCGCGCTGGGGTCTCTACCACGAGCGGACCGACCATCCGCAGCGGGACGACGCGGGCTGGCTGCACCACCTGGACCTGCGCAAGTCGGCTTCGGGGGGGATGGAGTTCACCGCGCGGCCGGTGGAGCCCTACCTGGTGCCGGTGGACGATTTCACCCCGGTGGGCGGTCCCGAACGGCACCTGGGCGAGGTCGAACTGGTGCCGGTGGCAACGGCCGGTCCCCGGCGTACTCCTCCGGCGGCGCGGACGGGCTCGGCACCCGCGGCGACGTCCGCCGGAACCACCGCGGCCGGCACCGCCGGAGCCGCCGGGACTGCCGCCGGCTCCTCGCCGCGGATCCTCGAACTCCTCGCGCTCGCCGAGGAGTCCCCGGACCTCGCCGCCCTCCACCCGTACCTGACCGACGCGGATCCGGCCGTGCGGGGTGCCGCGGTGGCCGCGCTCGGCGAGACCGTGCCGGCCGGGGCCGGACCGGCGCTGGCGGCCCGGCTCGCGGACGGCGACCCCGCGGTACGGGCGGCCGCGGCGGGGGCGCTGCGGGAGCTGCTGGAGGTCCTGCCGGGCGATCCCGGCCTTGCGGCCGGGCTGCGGGCGGCCCTCGCGGTGCCGGACGCGGCGGTGCGCGCGGCCGCGCTGGAGGCGCTGCGGGCGCTGCGGCTGGGAGATGCCGGGCTGTACGCGGCCGCGCTCGCGGACGCCGAGGTGGACGTACGGATCCACGCGGTGCGGGGTCTGGTGTCCGTGGACGCGGCGGCGGAGCTGGCCGCGGCGGCCGGGGACCCGGCCCGTGAGGTCCGGGTGGCGGTCGCCAAGGGCCTGGCCGCGGTGCGCGATCCGGCGCCGGCGCCGCTGGACCCGCTGCTCTCGGACGCCGACCCGCTGGTGCGGGGGGCGGCGCTGGGTGCGCTGGCCTCGGTGGGCTGCCCGGACGGGTACGCCCGTACCGCGGTGGCGGCCCTGGCCGATCCGGCCTGGCAGGTGCGCGCGGGGGCGGCGGCCGGGCTGTCGGCGGCCGTCGCGGAGACGGCCGTACCGGCCCTGGCGAAGGCGCTGGCCGACACCGACGCGGACGTCCGCAAGGCGGCGGTGCTGGCGCTGCTGGCCCACCGGGAATCGGCGGAGGCCCGGGCGGCCCTCGCCACGGCGGTCGGCGACCCCGACGCGGACGTCCGGGCGTACGCGGCCCGCGCCTGACCGGCGGTGTCCGCCGGGGGCCGGGGCCCCCGTTCGGAGGCGCGCCGCGTGCGGCGCGCGGGGCGGGCCGGGATGGTGGACGGACGCGGGAACCCGTACCCCGTACCCCCACCGCGAGGAGCCGCCCCATGACCGTACGCAGCCTGAGGACCCTCGTCACCTGCGCGGCCGCCGTGACGCTCGGCCTGACCGCCGTCGCCCCGGCCCACGGGGTCGAGGGTCCCGCGCCCGACCCGCGCAACACGAAGGCCATGCGGGACATGGCGACGGCGATCGCGGCGACGGCCAAGTACGCGGACGAGCGGGTGGCCATCAGGGACGGGTACGTCCCGAAGGGCGAGGAGTGCATGACGAACCCGTTCGGGGTGGGCGCCATGAACTACCACTACGTCAAGCAGGCCAACTGGGGTTCGAAGGACCCGGCCAGGCCGACGGCGCTCCTCTACAGCCGGGAGAAGGACAAGAACGGCCGCCGTCGGCTGGAGACGGTGGAGTGGATGTCCACCGACCGGGACCAGGACCTGAAGACCTCCGACGACCGGCCGAGCATGTTCGGCCTGCCCTTCGACGGCCCCATGCCGGGCCACTGGGCGGGCATGCCCAAGCACTACGACCTGCACCTGTGGGCGTACAAGGAGAACCCGGCCGGCCGCTTCCACAACTGGAACACGGCCCTGACCTGCCCGAAGAAGGCCCCCACCCCGGGCAAGCCGCCCGCCGCCCACGCGCACGGCCACTAGGCCGTGCCGGCGCGGTAGGGCGCGGGCGCCCCGAGTGATGCCACAGGGCCCGGCCCCCCGAAGGGGCCGGGCCCTGTCGCGTGCGGCAGACCGGTCACCGGACGAAGGTGCTCGCCTGTCCCGCCAGTTCCAGGAAGTACTGCGGCGCCAGGCCCAGCACCAGGGTGACCGCGACGCCCACCGCGATGGTCGTCATCGTCAGCGGCGAGGGGACGGCCACCGTCGGGCCGTCGGCCTTCGGCTCGCTGAAGAACATCAGGACGATCACCCGGATGTAGAAGAACGCGGCGATCGCGGACGACAGGACACCGATCACGACCAGCGCGCCTGCGCCGCCCTCCGCCGCCGCGCTGAAGACGGCGAACTTGCCCGTGAAGCCCGACGTCAGCGGGATGCCCGCGAAGGCCAGCAGGAACACCGCGAAGACGGCCGCCGTCAGCGGTGAACGCCGGCCCAGGCCTGCCCACTTGGACAGGTGCGTCGCCTCCCCGCCCGCGTCGCGCACCAGCGTGACCACCGCGAACGCGCCGATCGTCACGAAGGAGTAGGCGGCCAGGTAGAAGAGGACGGACTGCACGCCCTCCGCCGACGTCGCGATCACACCGGCCAGGATGAAGCCGGCATGCGCCACGGAGGAGTACGCCAGGAGCCGCTTGACGTCCGTCTGGGTCACGGCGATCACCGCACCCGCCAGCATCGTGACGATCGCCACCGCCCACATCACCGGGCGCCAGTCCCAGCGCAGCCCCGGCAGGACCACGTACAGCAGCCGCAGCAGGGCGCCGAACGCGGCCACCTTGGTCGCGGCCGCCATGAAGCCGGTGACCGGGGTCGGGGCGCCCTGGTAGACGTCCGGGGTCCACATGTGGAACGGCACCGCACCGACCTTGAACAGCAGGCCCGTCAGGATCAGCGCACCGCCCATCAGCAGCAGCACGTCATTGCCCATGGTGCCGGCCAGCGCCGGATCGATCTTCGTGATCGTGCCGTCGACCACGTCGGCGATCACCGCGTACGACACCGAGCCCGCGTAGCCGTAGAGCAGCGCGATGCCGAAGAGGAGGAAGGCGGAGGAGAAGGCACCCAGCAGGAAGTACTTCACCGCGGCCTCCTGCGACATCAGCCGCTGGCGGCGGGCGACGGCGCAGAGCAGGTACAGCGGGAGGGAGAAGACCTCCAGGGCGACGAACAGGGTCAGCAGGTCGTTGGCCGCCGGGAAGATCAGCATGCCGGCGATCGCGAACAGGGCCAGCGGGAACACCTCGGTGGTGGTGAACCCGGCCTTGACGGCGGCCTTCTCGCTGTCGCTGCCCGGCACCGACGCCGCCTGCGCGGCGAAGGAGTCCACCCGGTTGCCGTGCGCGGCCGGGTCCAGGCGCCGCTCGGCGAAGGTGAAGACCGCGACGACCGAGGCCAGCAGGATGGTGCCCTGCAGGAAGAGCGCGGGGCCGTCCACGGCGATGGCGCCCATCGCGGCGATGTGGGCCTTGGTCGAGCCGTACCCGCCGGCGGCGAGGCCGACCACCGCGGCGAAGGCCGAGGCCAGCGCGGCGAACGCGAGGAACACCTGTACGTAGTAGCGGAACCTGCGGGGCACGAAGGCCTCCACGAGGATCCCGACGACCGCCGCGCCCACCACGATCAGGGTGGGAGCGAGCTGCGCGTACTCGATGGTCGGCGCCGGGATCCGGTCGGCCGGTGTGTCGGCCGCCAGTGTCCACAGGCTGTGGGCGGAAGTCAGTGTGCTCACTTCGCCTCCTCCCCGTTCTTGGCTTCGACGGCGACCTCGGGCTTCGGGTCCGTCTGCTTCACGTCCGACATGGTGTGTTCCACCGCCGGGTTGACGATGTCGGTGAGGACCTTCGGGTAGACGCCCAGCCCGATCAGCAGCGCGATCAGCGGGGCGACCACGAGCACCTCGCGCAGGCGCAGGTCCGGCATGGTGCGGACCTCCTCCTTCACGGGGCCGGTCATCGTGCGCTGGTAGAGGACGAGCGTGTAGAGCGCGGCCAGCACGATGCCGATGGTGGCGATGATCCCGATGACCGGGTAGCGGGCGAACGTGCCGACCAGGACCAGGAATTCACTGACGAAGGGCGCGAGACCCGGCAGCGAGAGGGTGGCGAGACCGCCGATGAGGAAGGTCCCGGCGAGGACCGGGGCCACCTTCTGGACGCCGCCGTAGTCGGCGATGAGCCGCGAGCCGCGCCGCGAGATCAGGAAGCCGGCCACCAGCATCAGCGCCGCCGTCGACAGGCCGTGGTTGACCATGTAGAGGGTGGCACCGGACTGGCCCTGGGAAGTCATCGCGAAGATGCCCAGGATGATGAAGCCGAAGTGCGAGATGGAGGCGTAGGCCACCAGCCGCTTGATGTCCCGCTGGCCGACGGCCACGAGCGCCCCGTAGACGATGGAGATCAGGGCGAGCACGAGGATCACCGGCGTGGCCCACTTGCTGGCCTCGGGGAAGAGCCCGAGGCAGAAGCGGAGCATCGCGAAGGTGCCGACCTTGTCGACGACCGCGGTGATCAGTACGGCGACCGGGGCGGTGGACTCGCCCATCGCGTTCGGCAGCCAGGTGTGCAGCGGCCACAGCGGGGCCTTCACCGCGAAGGCGAAGAAGAAGCCGAGGAACAGCAGCCGCTCGGTGTTGGTCGCCATGTCGAGGGTGCCCGCGGCCCGGGCGGCGGTGATCTCCTGGAGCGAGAAGTTCCCGGCGACCACGTACAGGCCGATGACGGCGGCCAGCATGATCAGGCCGCCGACCAGGTTGTAGAGGAGGAACTTGACCGCCGCGTAGCTGCGCTGCGCGGCCGCGTTCTCGTCACTGCCCGAGTGCGCCCGGTCCCCGAAGCCGCCGATGAGGAAGTACATCGGGATGAGCATGGCTTCGAAGAAGATGTAGAAGAGGAAGACGTCGGTGGCCTCGAAGGAGATGATCACCATCGCCTCGACCATGAGGATCAGGGCGAAGAAGCCCTGGGTCGGGCGCCAGCGCTTGGAGCTGGTCTCCAGCGGGTCGGCGTCGTGCCAGCCGGCCGCGATCACGAAGGGGATCAGGAGCGCGGTGAGTCCGATGAGGACCACGCCGATCCCGTCCACGCCCAGCTCGTAGCGGACGCCGAAGTCGGCGATCCAGGGCCGGGATTCGGTGAGCTGGTAGCGGTCGCCACCGGGTTCGAAGCGGATGGCGATGAGCACGGCCAGGGCCAGTGTCGCCAGTGAGAAGAACAGCGCGAGCCACTTGGCGGCGGTCCGGCGGGCGGCCGGGACGGCCGCCGTGAGGATCGCGCCGACCGCGGGCACCGCGGCCGTGACCGTCAGAAGCGGGAAGTTCATGTCACACCGCCCTCATCAGCAGGGTCGCGGCGATGAGGATCGCCGTGCCCCCGAACATCGAGACCGCGTAGCTGCGGGCGTAGCCGTTCTGCAGCTTGCGCAGGCGGCCCGAGAGGCCGCCGACCGAGGCGGCCGTCCCGTTGACCACGCCGTCGACCAGGCTGTGGTCGACGTACACGAGGGAGCGGGTCAGGTGCTCCCCGCCGCGCACCAGCACCACATGGTTGAAGTCGTCCTGGTAGAGGTCGCGGCGGGCCGCCCGGGTGAGGAAGGAGCCGCGCGGGGCGAGGACCGGTACGGGCTTGCGCCCGTACATCCCCCAGGCGATGCCGACGCCGACGAGGAGCATCACCATGGTGGCCGCGGTGACCGTCATGGCGCTGACCGGCGGGTTGCCGTGCTCGTAGCCGGTGACGGGCTCCAGCCAGGTCAGGAAGCGCTCGCCGATCTCGAAGAAGGCGCCGGCGAAGACCGAGCCGAAGGCCAGGATGACCATCGGGATCGTCATGGACTTCGGGGACTCGTGCGGGTGCGGCTCGTGCCCTTCCGCGTCCGGCTGCCAGCGCTTCTCACCGAAGAAGGTGAGGAGCATGACGCGGGTCATGTAGAAGGCGGTGATGCCGGCGCCCAGCAGGGTGACCCCGCCGAGGATCCAGCCCTCGGTGCCGCCCTTCGCGAACGCCGCCTCGATGATCATGTCCTTGGAGAAGAAGCCGGACAGCCCCGGGAAGCCGATGATCGCCAGGTAGCCGAGGCCGAAGGTGACGAAGGTGACCGGCATGTACTTCCGCAGGCCCCCGTACTTGCGCATGTCGACCTCGTCGTTCATCCCGTGCATCACGGAACCCGCGCCGAGGAAGAGACCCGCCTTGAAGAAGCCGTGCGTCACCAGGTGCATGATCGCGAAGACGTAGCCGATCGGGCCGAGGCCCGCGGCGAGGATCATGTAGCCGATCTGCGACATCGTCGAGCCCGCCAGGGCCTTCTTGATGTCGTCCTTCGCGCAACCGACGATCGCACCGAAGAGCAGCGTGACCGCGCCCACGACGACCACGACCAGCTGGGCGTCGGGCGCCGCGTTGAAGACGGCGCCGGAGCGGACGATCAGGTAGACGCCGGCGGTCACCATCGTCGCCGCGTGGATCAGGGCCGAGACCGGGGTCGGGCCCTCCATCGCGTCCCCGAGCCAGGACTGCAGCGGCACCTGTGCGGACTTGCCGCAGGCCGCCAGCAGCAGCATCAGACCGATGGCGGTGAGCTGGCCCTCGGAGGCCTCCCCCACCGCGCCGAACACCGATCCGAAGGCGAAGGTCCCGAACGTGGTGAACATCAGCATGATCGCGATCGACAGACCCATGTCGCCGACGCGGTTGACCAGGAAGGCCTTCTTCGCGGCCGTGGCCGCGCTGGGCTTGTGCTGCCAGAAGCCGATCAGCAGGTACGAGGCGAGGCCCACGCCCTCCCAGCCGAAGTACAGCAGCAGGTAGTTGTCGGCGAGGACCAACAGCAGCATGGCCGCGACGAACAGGTTCAGATAGCCGAAGAACCGGCGGCGGCGCTCGTCGTGCTCCATGTACCCGATCGAGTACACGTGGATGAGCGTGCCGACGCCGGAGATCAGCAGGACGAAGGTCATGGACAGCTGGTCCAGCTGGAAGGCCATGTCCGCCTGGAAGCCCTCGACGGGGATCCACGTGTACAGGTTCTGCGTCAGCGTCCGTTCGTCGGCGCTGCGCCCCAGCATGTCGGCGAACAGTGCGACGCCGATGCCGAACGAGACGGCCGCGAGCAGCGTCCCGATCCAGTGGCCGGTCCTGTCGAGGCGACGGCCGCCGCAGAGCAGCACCACCGCTCCGAGCAGGGGCGCCGCGATCAGCAGCGCAATCAGGTTCTCCACAGCGACCCCTTACAGCTTCATCAGGCTGGCGTCGTCGACCGAGGCCGAGTGGCGGGTACGGAACAGCGACACGATGATCGCCAGGCCGACCACGACCTCCGCGGCGGCTACGACCATCGTGAAGAAGGCGATGATCTGGCCGTCGAGGTTGCCGTGCATCCGGGAGAACGCGACGAAGGCGAGGTTGCAGGCGTTGAGCATCAGCTCGATGCACATGAACAGCACGATCGCGTTCTTGCGGATGAGTACGCCGACGGCACCGATGGTGAACAGCAGGGCCGCCAGGTACAGGTAGTTGACCGGATTCACTTCGAGGCCTCCTCACGGCCGAGGCGCTCCGCGGAACGCTGTTCCAGCGCCTTGAGGTCGTCGAGCGCCTCGCCGGAGACGTCGCGGATCTGGCCGCGGGCGCGCAGCGTCTTGCTGACCGTCAGCTCGGACGGTGTGCCGTCCGGCAGCAGACCGGGAACGTCCACCGCGTTGTGCCGGGCGTAGACGCCGGGCGCGGGCAGCGGCGGGAGCTGCACGCCCTCGCGTACGCGGCGCTCGGCCAGTTCGCGCTGGGTCGCGGCCCGTTCGGTGCGCTCCCGGTGGGTGAGCACCATCGCGCCGACGGCCGCGGTGATCAGCAGCGCGCCGGTGATCTCGAAGGCGAAGACGTACTTGGTGAAGATCAGCTGCGCCAGACCCTCGACGTGGCCGCCGGAGTTGATCCGGCCGAGCCCGTTGAAGTGGTTCAGCCCGGCGTGGCCGATGCCGGCGAACAGCAGGATGCCGAAGCCGAGCCCGCACAGGAGGGCCATCCAGCGCTGCCCCTTGATGGTCTCCTTCAGGGAGTCGGCGGCGGTGACGCCGACGAGCATGACCACGAAGAGGAAGAGCATCATGATCGCGCCGGTGTAGACGATGACCTGGACGACGCCCAGGAAGTACGCCCCGTTGGCGAGGTAGAAGACGGCCAGGATGATCATCGTCCCGGCGAGGCTGAGTGCGCTGTGCACGGCCTTCTTCATGAGGATCGTGGCCAGCGCGCCGATGACGGCGACCGTGCCGAGGATCCAGAACTGCACGGCCTCACCGCTGGAGGTGACGGTCGCGGCGACGGCGCTCATGCCCCCACCTCCGCCGCGCTGCCGCCGGCGGCGTCGGCCGGCTCCTCGCCCTTGGAGACCGCCACCTGCCGGACGGTGCCCGGGGCTGCGCCCGTCACCAGCCCGCGGTAGTAGTCCTGCTCGTCGGTGCCGGGGAAGATCGAGTGCGGGGCCTCGACCATGCCCTCGCTCAGACCAGCGAGCAGCTGCTCCTTGGTGTAGATGAGCGACTCACGGCTGGCGTCGGCCAGTTCGAACTCGTTCGTCATCGTCAGCGCACGCGTCGGGCACGCCTCGACGCACAGCCCGCACAGGATGCAGCGGGCGTAGTTGATCTGGTAGACCCGGCCGTAGCGCTCACCCGGGGAGTAGCGCTCCTCCTCGGTGTTGTCCGCGCCCTCCACGTAGATGGCGTCGGCGGGACAGGCCCAGGCGCACAGCTCGCACCCGATGCACTTCTCCAGACCGTCGGGGTGCCGGTTGAGCTGGTGCCGTCCGTGGAAGCGCGGGGCGGTGGTCTTCTGCTGCTCCGGGTACTGCTCGGTGAGGCGCTTCTTGAACATGGCCTTGAAGGTCACGCCGAAGCCGGCCACCGGGTTCTGCCACTTCTCGTCAGACATTCTCAGCACCCTCCTCTCGGTCACTTTCGGTGTTCGCCCCGCCACTGACGATCAGCTCCCGCTCGCTGCGGGGCCGCCTGCGCGGTACGGGTGCCAGGTGCTGGCCGGGCTTGGGCGGTACGGGGAAGCCGCCCGCCAGCGGATCGAAGGGTGCGGTGTCCTGGGCGGCGTCCGCGGCCGCCGCCTTCTCGCGCTTGTCGCGGAAGACGTCGGCGACGAAGGAGAGCAGCAGGATCGCCACGACGGCGCCGCCGACGTAGAGCGCGATGTCCGCGATCTCGTACGACTCGTTGCGCAGGGCCCGGACGGTGGCGACCATCATCAGCCAGACCACGGAGACCGGGATCAGGACCTTCCAGCCGAGCTTCATCAGCTGGTCGTAGCGCACGCGCGGCAGCGTGCCGCGCAGCCAGATGAAGAAGAAGAGGAGCAGCTGGACCTTGAGGACGAACCAGAGCAGCGGCCACCAGCCGTGGTTCGCGCCCTCCCAGAAGGAGCTGATCGGGTACGGGGCCCGCCAGCCGCCCAGGAAGAGGGTGACCGAGACCGCCGAAACGGTGACCATGTTGACGTACTCGGCCAGCATGAACAGCGCGAACTTGATGGACGAGTACTCGGTGTTGAAGCCGCCGACGAGGTCGCCCTCGGACTCCGGCATGTCGAAGGGGGCGCGGTTCGTCTCGCCGACCATCGTGATGACGTAGATGATGAAGGACACCGGCAGCAGCACGATGAACCAGCGGTCCTGCTGGGCCTCCACGATCGCCGAGGTCGACATCGACCCGGAGTAGAGGAAGACCGAGGCGAAGGCCGCGCCCATCGCGATCTCGTAGGAGATCATCTGCGCGCAGGAGCGCAGACCGCCCAGGAGCGGGTACGTGGAACCGGAGGACCAGCCCGCCAGCACGATGCCGTAGATGCCGACCGAGGCCACCGCGAGGATGTAGAGCATCGCGATGGGCAGGTCGGTCAGCTGCATCGAGGTGCGCTGGCCGAAGATGGAGACCTCGTTGCCGGCCGGGCCGAAGGGGATCACCGCGATGGCCATGAAGGCCGGGATCGCCGCGATGATCGGGGCCAGGACGTAGACGACCTTGTCGGCCCGCTTGACGACGATGTCTTCCTTGAGCATCAGCTTCACGCCGTCGGCGAGCGACTGGAGCATGCCCCAGGGGCCGTGCCGGTTGGGGCCGATGCGCAGCTGCATCCAGGCGACGACCTTGCGCTCCCACACGATGGAGAAGAGCACCGTCACCATCAGGAAGGCGAAGCAGAACACCGCCTTGACGACGACGAGCCACCAGACGTCCCGTCCGAAGAGGGACAGGTCCTCGGCAGCGAGTTGAACGGTGTTCACGCACCCACCTCCGCAGTGGTGTCGCCTGCGCCGGCCGGGGTCGCCGGGCCGATGCGTACGAGGGTGCCCGGGCGGGCTCCGGCGTCGGCGAGAACGCCGGAGCCGGTGGAGTTCAGCGGGAGCCAGACGACGCGGTCGGGCATCTCGGTGATCCGCAGCGGGAGTTCCACGGTGCCGGCGGGGCCGGTGACCGCGAGGACGTCGCCGTCCTTGACGCCCGACTCGGCGGCCGTGGCGGCCGACAGCCGGGCGCTCGCCTCGTGGCGGGTGCCGGCCAGGGCCTCGTCGCCCTCCTGGAGCCTGCCCTGGTCGAGGAGGAGCCGGTGGCCCGCGAGGACCGCCTCGCCGACGCCCGGACGGGGCAGCGGCACCGGTTCGGTGGACTGCTCGGCGGCGAGGCCGCCCTCCCAGGGGCCGAGCCGCTCCAGCTCCCGGCGTACGGCGTGCACGTCGGGCAGCGCGATCGGCCGGTCGGCGGCGTCGGCCAGCATGTGCAGCACGCGGGCGTCGGCCGGGGCGAGCCGGCGGGTCATCTGGTCGGGCTTGAGCGCGGCCTCGAACGGCCGGACCCTGCCCTCCCAGTTGATGAACGCGCCCGCCTTCTCGGCGACCGCGGCGACCGGCAGGACCACGTCCGCGTGGTCCGTGACCTCGGAGGGCCGCAGCTCCAGGGAGACCACGAAGGCCTCCTGCAGGGCGGTCCGCGCGCGGGCCGGGTCCGGCAGGTCGGTGACCTCGACGCCGGCGACCAGCAGCGCGGACAGTTCCCGGGTGGCCGCGGCCTCGACGATCTGGCCGGTGTCGCGGCCGTAGCGGTGCGGGAGTTCGTCCAGGCCCCAGGCGGTGGCGACCTCGTCACGGGCCCGCGGGTCGGTGGCCGGACGGCCGCCCGGCAGCAGGGACGGCAGCGCGCCGGCCTCGACGGCCGCCCGCTCCCCGGCCCGGCGCGGGATCCACACCAGCTTCGCCCCGGTCGCGGCGGCCGCCCGGACGGCGGCGGTCAGCGCGCCGGGCACGCCGGCGAGGCGCTCCCCCACGACGATGACGGCGCCCGGCGCGCGCAGCGCCTCGGCGGCTTCGGCGCCGCCCGCCTCCAGGCCGGTCCGTGAGGACAGCGCGTCGAGCCAGTCGGGCTCGGTGCCGGGGGCGGCAGCGAGCAGGGTGCCGCCGGCCTTCTCCAGCCCGCGGGTGGCGAAGGGGGCGAGGGCGAAGGTCCGCTGCTTGAACCTGCGGTGGGCCTTGCGCAGCCGCAGGAAGACGCCCGGGGCCTCCTCCTCGGCCTCGATGCCGGCGAGCAGCACCGCGGGCGCCGCCTCCAGCGAGGTGTAGGTGACACCGTCGCCGTCGAGGTCCTTGCCGGTGCCGGCGACGGTGGCGGCCAGGAAGTCGGCCTCCTCCGCGCTGTGCACGCGCGCTCGGAAGTCGATGTCGTTGGTGTCGAGCACCACCCGGGCGAACTTGGCGTACGCGTAGGCGTCCTCGACGGTGAGCCGCCCGCCGGTGAGCACCCCGGCCCGGCCGCGCGCGGCGGCGAGCCCGCCGGCCGCGGCCTCCAGGGCCTCGGGCCAGCTCGCCGGCTCCAGGACCCCGGCGGCGTTGCGCACCAGCGGGGTGGTCAGCCGGTCCGGGCGCTGCGCGTAGCGGAACCCGAAGCGGCCCTTGTCGCAGATCCACTCCTCGTTGACCTCGGGGTCCTCCGCGGCGAGGCGCCGCAGGACCTTGCCGCGGCGGTGGTCGGTACGGGTCGCGCAGCCGCCCGCGCAGTGCTCGCACACGCTCGGGGAGGAGACGAGGTCGAAGGGGCGGGAGCGGAACCGGTACGCGGCCGAGGTGAGGGCGCCGACCGGGCAGATCTGGATGGTGTTGCCGGAGAAGTACGACTCGAAGGGGTCGTCCTCGCCGGTGCCGACCTGCTGGAGCGCGCCGCGTTCCAGCAGCTCGATCATCGGGTCACCGGCGATCTCGTTGGAGAAGCGGGTGCAGCGGGCGCACAGCACGCACCGCTCCCGGTCCAGGAGGACCTGGGTGGAGATCGGAACGGGCTTCTCGTAGGTCCGCTTGCGGCCCTCGAAGCGGGATTCGGCGTTGCCGTGCGACATCGCCTGGTTCTGCAGCGGGCATTCGCCGCCCTTGTCGCAGACGGGGCAGTCCAGCGGGTGGTTGATGAGCAGCAGCTCCATCACCCCGCGCTGGGCCTTGTCGGCGGCCTCGGAGGTCAGCTGGGTCTTGACGACCATGCCGTCGGTGCAGGTGATGGTGCAGGAGGCCATCGGCTTGCGCTGGCCCTCGACCTCGACGATGCACTGGCGGCAGGCGCCGGCCGGGGGCAGGAGGGGGTGGTCGCAGAACCGGGGGATCTCGATGCCGAGCTGTTCGGCGGCGCGGATGACGAGGGTGCCCTTGGGCACCGAGAGCTCGACCCCGTCGATGGTCAGCGAGACCAGGTCCTCCGGCGGGACGGCCGCTCCTCCCCCGGAGGCGGCCGTAGTGGTGACGGTCATGCGTTCACCTCCGTGTCGGCCCAGAGGGTCGACTTCCTGGGGTCGAAGGGGCAGCCCTTGCCCGTGATGTGCTGCTCGTACTCCTCGCGGAAGTACTTGAGCGAGGAGAAGATCGGGCTGGCCGCGCCGTCGCCGAGCGCGCAGAAGGACTTGCCGTTGATGTTGTCGGCGATGTCGTTCAGCTTGTCGAGGTCGGACATGACGCCCTTGCCGGCCTCGATGTCGCGCAGCAGCTGGACCAGCCAGTAGGTGCCCTCGCGGCAGGGGGTGCACTTGCCGCAGGACTCGTGGGCGTAGAACTCGGTCCACCGGGTGACGGCCCGCACCACGCAGGTGGTCTCGTCGAAGCACTGGAGGGCCTTGGTGCCGAGCATCGAGCCGGCGGCGCCCACGCCCTCGTAGTCCAGGGGGACGTCGAGGTGCTCGTCGGTGAACATCGGGGTGGAGGAGCCGCCGGGGGTCCAGAACTTCAGCCGGTGCCCGGGCCGCATGCCGCCGCTCATGTCGAGGAGCTGGCGCAGGGTGATGCCGAGCGGGGCCTCGTACTGGCCGGGCCCGGCGACGTGCCCGGAGAGCGAGTACAGCGTGAAGCCGGGGGACTTCTCGGTGCCCATCGCCTTGAACCAGTCCTTGCCCTTGTTCAGGATCGCGGGAACCGAGGCGATGGACTCGACGTTGTTGACGACAGTGGGGCACGCGTAGAGCCCCTCGACGGCAGGGAAGGGGGGACGCAGCCGGGGCTGGCCGCGCCGGCCTTCGAGGGAGTCGAGCAGCGCCGTCTCCTCGCCGCAGATGTACGCGCCCGCGCCCGCGTGCACCGTGATGTCGAGGTCGAGCCCGCTGCCGAGGATGTCTTTGCCGAGGTATCCGGCCTCGTACGCCTCGCGCACCGCCTCGTGCAGGCGCCGCAGGACCGGTACGACCTCGCCGCGCAGGTAGATGAAGGCGTGCTGCGAGCGGATCGCGTAGCAGGCGATGATCATTCCCTCGATGAGGGATTGCGGGTTGGCGAAGAGGAGGGGGATGTCCTTGCAGGTCCCCGGCTCCGACTCGTCGGCGTTCACGACGAGGTAGTGCGGCTTCCCGTCGCCCTGCGGGATGAACTGCCACTTCATGCCGGTGGGGAAGCCCGCGCCGCCGCGTCCGCGCAGACCCGAGTCCTTCACGTAGGCGATCACTTCATCCGGCGTCATCGCCAGGGCCTTGCGCAAGCCCTCGTAGCCGCCGTGGCGCCGGTAGGTCTCCAGCGTCCAGGACCGGGGCTCGTCCCAGAAGGCCGACAGGACGGGGGCCAGCAGCTTCTCCGGGCTGGTGCCGTTCTTACTGAGCTCGGTGGACACGCTCATCACTCCCCTCCCTCGGTACGGGTCTCGCCGCGCGGGTGCACGATCGGGGTGTGCGGGGATTCGCCACGGGCGATGCGCAGACCGATCAGGGAGGCGGGTCCGGCGCCGCCGGTGGCCTCGACCGCGCCGGCGCGCTCGTCCGGGAAACCGGCCAGGATCCGGGCGGTCTCCTTGTACGTGCACAGCGGCGCGCCCCGGGTCGGCGCGACCTCGCGGCCGGCCAGCAGGTCGTCGACCATGGCCTTGGCGGACTCGGGGGTCTGGTTGTCGAAGAACTCCCAGTTCACCATCACCACGGGCGCGTAGTCGCAGGCCGCGTTGCACTCGATGTGCTCCAGCGTGACCTTGCCGTCGGCGGTGGTCTCGTTGTTGCCGACCCCGAGGTGCTCCTTGAGCTCCTCGAAGATGGCGTCGCCTCCCATGACCGCGCACAGGGTGTTGGTGCAGACGCCGACCTGGTAGTCGCCCGACGGCTTGCGCCGGTACATCGTGTAGAACGTCGCGACGGCCGTGACCTCGGCGGTGGTCAGCCCCAGCGTCTCGGCGCAGAAGCGGATGCCGGTCTTGGAGACGTAACCCTCCTCCGACTGGCACAGGTGCAGCAGCGGGAGCAGCGCGGAGCGGCTGTCGGGGTAGCGGGCGACGACTTCCTTCGCGTCCGCTTCGAGGCGTGTCCGTACCTCTGCCGGGAAGTCGGGGGCGGGCAGCTGGGGCATGCCCAGCTGGACCCCTCGGTTCTGAGGACTGGCGGTCATCGGTCGACGCCTCCCATCACGGGGTCGATGGAGGCGACGGCGACGATGACGTCGGCGACCTGGCCGCCCTCGCACATCGCTGCCATGGCCTGCAGGTTGGTGAAGGACGGGTCGCGGAAGTGGACCCGGTAGGGGCGGGTGCCGCCGTCGGAGACGACGTGCACGCCGAGCTCGCCCTTGGGCGACTCGACCGCCGCGTACGCCTGCCCGGCCGGCACCCGGAAGCCCTCGGTCACCAGCTTGAAGTGGTGGATGAGGGCCTCCATGGAGGTGCCCATGATGTTCCTGATGTGGTCGAGCGAGTTGCCGAGGCCGTCGGGGCCCATGGCCAGCTGCGCCGGCCAGGCGATCTTCTTGTCGGCGACCATGACCGGGCCGGGCTCCAGCCGCTCCAGGCACTGCTCGACGATCCGCAGCGACTGGCGCATCTCCTCCAGGCGGATCAGGAACCGCCCGTAGGAGTCGCAGGTCTCGGTGGTCGGCACGTCGAACTCGTAGTCCTCGTAGCCGCAGTACGGGTCCGACTTGCGCAGGTCGTGCGGCAGGCCGGCGGAGCGCAGGATCGGGCCGGTGGCGCCGAGGGCCATGCAGCCGGCGAGGTCGAGGTAGCCGACGTCCTGCATGCGGGCCTTGAAGATGGGGTTGCCGGTGGCGAGCTTGTCGTACTCCGGCAGGTTCTTCTTCATGGTCTTCACGAACTCGCGCAGCTGGTCGACGGCGCCCGGGGGCAGGTCCTGCGCGAGGCCGCCGGGGCGGATGAACGCGTGGTTCATGCGCAGACCGGTGATCAGCTCGTAGATGTCGAGGATCAGCTCGCGGTCGCGGAAGCCGTAGATCATGATCGTGGTCGCGCCCAGCTCCATGCCGCCGGTGGCGATGCACACCAGGTGGGAGGAGAGCCGGTTCAGCTCCATCAGCAGGACGCGGATGACGGTGGCGCGGTCCGGGATCTGGTCGGTGATGCCGAGCAGCTTCTCGACGCCGAGGCAGTACGCCGTCTCGTTGAAGAACGGCGTCAGGTAGTCCATGCGCGTGACGAAGGTGGTGCCCTGCGTCCAGTTGCGGAATTCGAGGTTCTTCTCGATTCCGGTGTGGAGGTAGCCGATGCCGCAGCGGGCCTCGGTGACCGTCTCGCCGTCGATCTCCAGGATCAGCCGGAGCACACCGTGGGTGGACGGGTGCTGCGGACCCATGTTGACGACGATCCGCTCGTCGTCGGCCTTGGCCGCCGACTGGACGATCTCGTCCCAGTCGCCGCCGGTGACGGTGTAGACGGTGCCCTCGGTCGTCTCGCGGGCGGAGGAGTGGTTCTCTGCTGCATTCGAGATGGGGGACATCAGCTGTACGACCTCCGCTGGTCGGGAGCCGGGATCTGGGCGCCCTTGTACTCGACGGGGATGCCGCCGAGCGGGTAGTCCTTGCGCTGCGGGAAGCCCTGCCAGTCGTCCGGCATCATGATCCGCGTGAGGGCCGGGTGCCCGTCGAAGACGAGGCCGAAGAAGTCGTACGCCTCGCGCTCGTGCCAGTCGTTGGTCGGGTAGACGGAGACGAGCGAGGGGACGTGCGGGTCGGCGTCCGGGACGGACACCTCCAGGCGCAGGATCCGGCCGTGGGTGAGCGAGCGCAGGTGGTACACGGCGTGCAGCTCGCGGCCCTTGTCCCCGGGGAAGTGGACCCCGGAGACCCCGGTGCAGAGCTCGAAGCGCAGGGCGGGGTCGTCGCGCAGGGTGCGCGCGACGCGTACGAGGTGCTCGCGGGCGATGTGGAAGGTGAGCTCGCCCCGGTCGACCACCGTCTTCTCGATGGCGTTCTCGGGGACGAGGTCCTGTTCCTCCAGGGCGCCTTCGAGTTCGTCGGCGACCTCGTCGAAGTAGGAGCCGTACGGGCGGGCGGTCGCGCCGGGCAGGGCCACGGTGCGGACGAGTCCGCCGTAGCCGCTGGTGTCACCGCCCTCCGCGGCGCCGAACATGCCCTTGCGGACGCCGATGACCTCGGGGCCCTGGGCGCGCGGCGAGGGCAGGCCGCCACCCGCGTCGGTGCCGTTGCCGTGGTCGGGCTCTTGGGTCTCGCTCACCGGAGCAGCCCCTTCATCTCAATGGTGGGGAGGGCCTTGAGGGCCGCCGCCTCCGCCTCGCGGGCCGCTTCCTCCCGGTTCACGCCGAGCTTTCCGCCCTGGATCTTCTGGTGGAGCTTGAGGATGGCGTCCATCAGCATCTCGGGGCGGGGCGGGCAGCCGGGGAGGTAGATGTCCACCGGGACGATGTGGTCGACGCCCTGGACGATCGCGTAGTTGTTGAACATTCCGCCTGAAGATGCACAAACCCCCATGGAGATGACCCATTTGGGAGCGGGCATCTGGTCGTACACCTGGCGCAGCACCGGCGCCATCTTCTGGCTGACCCGTCCGGCCACGATCATCAGGTCGGCCTGGCGCGGGGAGCCGCGGAAGACCTCCATGCCGAAGCGGGCCAGGTCGTACCGGCCCGCTCCGGTCGTCATCATCTCGATGGCGCAGCAGGCGAGGCCGAAGGTCGCCGGGAAGACGGACGACTTGCGCACCCACCCCGCGGCCTGTTCGACGGTGGTCAGCAGAAAGCCGCTCGGCAGCTTCTCTTCCAGTCCCATGGGAAATTCAGCCCCTCAGTCCCATTCCAGGCCGCCGCGGCGCCATACGTAGGCGTAGGCGACGAAGACGGTGAGCACGAAGAGCAGCATCTCGACGAGCCCGAAGATCCCCAGGGAGTCGAAGGTGACGGCCCAGGGGTAGAGGAAGACAACCTCGATGTCGAAGACGATGAAGAGCATCGCCGTCAGGTAGTACTTGATGGGGAAGCGGCCGCCGCCGGCCGGCATCGGTGTCGGCTCGATGCCGCACTCGTAGGCTTCGAGCTTCGCCCGGTTGTACCGCTTTGGACCGATCAGCGTGGCCATGACCACGGAGAAGATCGCAAACCCTGCGCCGAGGGCGCCGAGCACGAGGATGGGCGCGTACGCATTCACGCTCCTCGCTCCTTCCAGTCGTCCTTGACCGTTGGACCGCCGCCGGCCGGAGCCCCTCCCGGTGGGAGCGGGGGCGTGCCCCGCCTCGCGAAGATCGTGCACATGTGAGGCAGTTCACAAGCCGGACTGGTGCGCATCTTATGCCTGCTCGTCTGTGATCTGCGACACGGGTAACAACACCGAGTTTGTGATCTCCACCACCTGACGAACGATCATGAAGTCCGATGAGTGGTGATCTTCATACGCGAAGCATCCGCATGATCACCAAAGGTGACATTCGAGCCCGTTGTCGCAGGTGAACGGCGCACCGCCCTATCAAACGATGGCGACTGCAGGCAAATTGGCCTGGAAGGGTCTGTGATGGTAAGGGGATCCGTGTCGCCCGGTCGGGGGGCCCGCGCGTACGGAGGTGGACGCAGGGCACACGAGGGTGCGGCGGGGCACCGAGTGCGTGCATCCGTTCACGATCTTCCCGGCGGCGCGCGAGGGCCCGCTTCACAGGAAGGTCACGGACCGGCCACAGCGTCCGCATGGCGTGATCCTCCTGTGACCTGCGCCACTCTGAATCAAGCGTTCCGAAAGCGGGCTTGGCCATCTGTGCGGAGGGATGGTAGTCCGTGGATCAATTCGGACTTAATTCTGAAACCCCATGATCACAGCCTTGTGAAGGCGTGTCCGTTTCGCCCGTTACGGCGTCAATAAGAAGCGTGACGCGCCCGGTTCGCGCCCTTCGCGCGCAACTGTGGCGCACCCCACGTTTCTTGAAGGGACCCCTGACGCCCTGATAGCGGTTGTTCTCATGTCCCACACCGCTCACATACCCAGCCACCGGAAGCCCCGCCGCAGCGCCTCGAAGCTCGCGGTCCGCGCCGGAGTTGCCGGTGGCGTCCTCAGCACCCTGGCCATGGCCGGCACCGCGAGCGCGTCCCCGTCCGAGCCCGTGGCCGAGACGACGCTCGAAATGCCGGTCCTGAACCTGGACCTGGCCGCCGAGGTCTCCTCCGCGGTCACCACGGCCGCCGAGAACACCCGTCTGGCCGCCGTGGAAGGCGAACTGACCGCCCAGGAGGAGAGCGCCCGCACCGGCGCCGCCGCCGAGGCGAAGCAGGCCAAGGAGACGGCCCAGAAGGCCGCGGAGAAGAAGGCGAAGGAGGAGGCCGACCGCAAGGCCGAGGCCGAGCGCGCCACCCGCGACTCCGACCGCACCGCGCTGAAGAGCACCTCCACCGCCGCCAAGGCCCCACAGGGCACCGGCACCGTGACGGCCCCGGCCACCGGCTCCGCCGCCGCCATCGTCAACTTCGCCCGCGCGCAGGTCGGCAAGGCCTACGTGATGGGTGGCACCGGCCCGTCCTCCTTCGACTGCTCCGGCCTCGTCCAGGCCGCCTACCGCCAGGCCGGCATCTCCCTGCCGCGCATGTCCCAGGCGCAGTCCACGGCCGGTACGTCCGTCTCCCTGAACGCCCTTCAGCCGGGCGACATCCTCTACTGGGGCTCCAAGGGCAGCGCGTACCACGTCGCCATCTACGTCGGCGGCGGCAAGTTCGTCGGCGCGCAGAACCCCAGCACGGGCATCGTCGAGCGCAACCTGAGCTACGACAAGCCGACGGGCGCCGTCCGCGTCCTCTGAGCCCCCTCCTGAGCCCCGCTCGGACCACGGCAGCAGACACGGCCGCAGGGCCGGTACTCCCCCGCTCGGGGGTGGAGTACCGGCCCTGCGGCCGTTGTCGTGGGCGCCGGTACGCGGCGTTCCGGTCCCTGCGAAGATAGCGGGGCAGGCCCCGAGCGTCAGACCCTGGAGGTGGTGGTCCCGTGGGCACACAGCCGTACGAGCACCACGAGGCCGGCGACCCCACCGCGGTCCGGGCCGCCCTCGGCCTCGGGCTCCTCGCCGTCGGGGGCTGGCTGCTGAACACCACCCGCCCCTGGCAGAAGCCGGGGCACGCCCTCCTCCTCGCGACCGGCTGGACCGTCTCGGGCGCCCTGCTGGTGTGCGGCCTGGTCCTGCTGGCCCGGAGCGTGCGCAGCGTGCACGGCGGCCCCGACCCGGAACACCGGGGTACCGGGGACCGCCGTCCTTCGTGAGCGCCCTGCGCCGGCCTCAGGCCTTCGGGGCCACCTTCGAGAGGCCGTTGATGATGCGGTCCATCGCGTCGCCGCCCGCCGGGTCGGTCAGGTTGGCCAGCATCTTCAGCGTGAACTTCATCAGCAGCGGGTGGGTGAGGCCGCGCTGCGTGGCGACCTTCATGACCTTCGGGTTGCCGATCAGCTTCACGAAGGCGCGGCCCAGCGTGTAGTAGCCGCCGTAGGTCTCCTTGAGCACCTTCGGGTAGTTGTGCAGCGCCAGCTCGCGCTGCGCCGGGGTGGACCGGGCCTGCGCCTGCACGATGACGTCGGCCGCGATCTGGCCCGACTCCATGGCGTACGCGATGCCCTCGCCGTTGAACGGGTTGACGAGACCGCCCGCGTCACCGACCAGCAGCAGGCCCTTGGTGTAGTGCGGCTGCCGGTTGAAGGCCATCGGCAGCGCCGCACCGCGGATCGGCTGCGTCATGTTCTCCGGGGTGTAGCCCCAGTCCTCCGGCATCGAGGCGCACCAGGCCTTGAGGACCTCGCGCCAGTCCAGCTCCTTGAAGGCCGAGGAGGAGTTGAGGATGCCGAGGCCGACGTTGGACGTCCCGTCGCCCATGCCGAAGATCCAGCCGTAGCCGGGCAGCAGCCGGTCCTGCGGACCGCGCCGGTCCCACAGCTCCAGCCAGGACTCCAGGTAGTCGTCGTCGTGCCGCGGCGAGGTGAAGTACGTGCGCACCGCGACGCCCATCGGGCGGTCCTCGCGCCGGTGCAGGCCCATGGCCAGGGACAGCCGCGAGGAGTTGCCGTCGGCCGCGACGACCAGCGGGGCGTGGAAGGTGACCGGGGTCTTCTCCTCGCCCAGCTTCGCCTGCACGCCCGTGATCCGGCCGGTACGGGCGTCGCGGACCGGCTCGCCGACGTTGCAGCGCTCGTACAGCCGGGCGCCGGCCTTCTGCGCCTGGCGGGCCAGGATCTCGTCGAAGTCGTCGCGCTTGCGGACGAGTCCGTACTCCGGGTAGGAGGCGAGTTCCGGCCAGTCCAGCTGGAGCCGCTGCCCGCCGCCGATGATCCTCAGGCCCTTGTTGCGGAGCCAGCCGGCCTCTTCGGAGATGTCGATGCCCATCGCCACCAGCTGCTTGGTGGCGCGCGGGGTCAGGCCGTCGCCGCACACCTTCTCGCGCGGGAACGCCGTCTTCTCCAGCAGCAGGACGTCCAATCCGGCCTTGGCGAGGTAGTAGGCGGTGGTCGAGCCGGCGGGCCCGGCCCCGACGACGATCACGTCCGCGGAGTGTTCGGAGAGGAGCTCGGTCACTGCGGGGTCTCCCGAAGGCTCGATAAAGGGTGCCCAACGGCACCGGACACGTGCAGTCTATGCAGCGAGAGTGATCGCGATCCGAAGGGCTGCCCCGATGACGACTTCGCCGACCCGGCCGCCGCTCCCCGCGGTGCGGCTGCGCGTGCCCACCGACGAGGACGCGCACGCCTGGCACCGCGTCTTCAACGACGCCGATGTCATGGAGTTCCTCGGAGGCCCCGCCGAGCTGTCGGAGTACGAGGAGTTCACCGCGCGCCAGCGCATGCACGACGCACAGCTCGGCCTCTGCCTGTGGACGCTGCTGGACGGCGACGGCGAGGTGATCGGCTTCACCGGGGCGCAGCCGTGGCCGGCGGACAAGGCGTGGGGCCCGGTCGGGGAGATCGAGATCGGCTGGCGGCTCGGGCGGGCGGCCTGGGGCCGCGGCTACGCGTACGCCGCGGCGCTGGCCACCCTGGACCGGGTCCGCGAGGCCGGGATCCCGCGGGTGGTGGCGATGATCCACGCCGGCAACGCCCGCTCCGTGGCCGTGGCGGAGCGGCTGGGCATGACCCTGGCCGAGGAGTTCACCACCCCGGGCGGCAACCCGGCCCGCCGCTACGCGCTCGCCCTCCAGGACGTGTCCGCGGGGTGACCGTGGGGGTGTCCGGCGGGTCAGGGCCGGACACCCCTAGAACACGGAGAGGCCCGTCAGGGTCGTGAAGCGGTCCAGCGCCGCGACGCCCGCGACCGAGTTGCCGCGGGCGTCCAGGCCCGGGCTCCACACCGCGAGCGCGCACCGGCCCGGGACGACGGCGACGATCCCGCCGCCCACCCCGCTCTTGCCGGGCAGCCCGACGCGGTAGGCGAACTCGCCCGCCGCGTCGTACGTCCCGCAGGTCATCATCACCGCGTTGACCTGCTTGGCCTCGCTGCGCGTCAGCAGCCGCGAGCCGTCGGCGCGCAGCCCGTGCCGGGCCAGGAACCGTCCGGCGCGCGCCAGGTCGGCGCAGCTCATCTCGATGGAGCACTGCCAGAAGTAGTGCTCCAGCAGCGCCGGCACCGGGTTGTCGATGTTCCCGTACGAGGCCATGAAGTGGGCCAGGGCCGCGTTGCGGTCCCCGTGGCCCTGCTCGGAGGCGGCCACCTCGGCGTCGAAGCCTATGTCCGGGTTCTGGCTCTCCTGCCGCAGGAACTCCAGCACTTCGCTGCTCGCGTCGCCCGTCAGCGTCTGGAGCCGGTCGGTGACCACGAGGGCCCCCGCGTTGATGAACGGATTGCGCGGAATGCCGTTCTCGTACTCCAGCTGCACGAGCGAGTTGAACGGGTTGCCCGAGGGCTCCCGGCCGACCCGCTCCCACAGGCTGTCGCCCCCCTCGGCCAGCGCCAGCGCGAGCGCGAAGACCTTCGTGATCGACTGGGCGGAGAAGGGCACCTGCCAGTCCCCCACCCCGAAGACGTTGCCGTCGAGATCGGCCACGGCCATCCCGAACTGCCCCGGGTCCACGGCGGCGAGCGCCGGGATGTACTCCGCGGGCGTGCCACTGCCCAGCAGCGGGGCGATGTCGGCGGCGATCCGCTCCAGCAGGGGCTTGTAGTCCGTGGACACGGCGTCGGGCGGCAGGGCGTCGGGCACGGCGGTCAGTCCTTGGTGCCTCTGTGCAGCGCGACGATGCCGCCGCTGAGGTTGCGCCAGGCGACCTTGGACCAGCCTGCCTTCTGCAGCAGGGCGGCCAGCGCAGGCTGGTCGGGCCATGCGCGGATGGACTCGGCCAGGTACACGTACGCGTCGGGGTTGGACGACACCGCGCGGGCGACGGGCGGCAGCGCGCGCATCAGGTACTCGGTGTAGACGGTCCGGAAGGGGGCCCAGGTGGGCTGCGAGAACTCGCAGATCACGACCTGCCCGCCGGGCTTGGTCACCCGGTACAGCTCGCGCAGTGCCGCGTCGGTGTCCTGGACGTTGCGCAGGCCGAAGGAGATCGTCACCGTGTCGAAGACGTCGTCCTTGAACGGCAGCCTCGTCGCGTCGCCGGCGGTCAGCGGAAGCCAGGCGTTCCGCTTCTTGCCCTCCATGAGCATGCCCAGGGAGAAGTCGCACGGGACCACGTACGCGCCGGTCGCCGCGAAGGGCAGCGAGGACGTCGCCGTACCGGCGGCCAGGTCGAGGACCCTCTGTCCGGGGCGCGCGTCGACCGCCTTGGCGACCTCCTTGCGCCACACCCGGTCCTGGCCGAGCGAGAGGACGTCGTTGGTCAGGTCGTAGTTCGCCGCGACCCTGTCGAACATGGAGGCGACTTCGTGCGGCTGCTTGTCCAGGGAGGCCCTTGTCACTGGCGTTCGCCCCTCGTGTTGCGATGCGGATCGGCGGGTACGGCCCCATCCTCTCAGGCCGCACCGGCCCGGGCGGCGCGGGCTCCGCCGTACCCCGCCGTGCTGGACCCGTACCCGAACGTAGAACTGGTCCGAAGGACAGTTACGCTGCGACGTCGCATGCGCGTTGACTGCCAGGGTGCGGCCCGGTGAGGGTCACCCACCGGATCAGAACCGCAACCGTGGGCGGGTCCGGCAGTGGCCGCCACGAACAGGAAGCTTCACGATGCCGGCAGGCCATTCCACCGGTCGTTCCCGCCGTGACGGCCCGCGCGCCAGGCGCCGGGCCGAACGGCGCAGGCGGCTGCGGCGCACGATCCTCATCGGCTCGGCGGCACTCGTCGCCGTCTCGGCGACCGCCTACGCGCTGCTCCCCGAGGACGAGACCACCGCAGCCGCCAAGGGCCGCACCGCCACCCGGACCGACGCACCGGACGGGGAGGGCACCGACGCCGCGGGGAACCCGCTCCCGCAGGGCGGCGCGAAGTCTCCCGAGGCCAAGCCCTCCCCCGCCGCACCCTCGCCGCAGCCCGCCTCGCCCTCGCCGTCCACCGGCGCCCCCGCGACGACGCCGGGCAAGCCCGGCACCTTCGCCGGCTCCACCGCCGCCGGCGGCGTGCAGGGCAAGGGGACGACCCGGCGCTGGCGGCTGGAGGTCGAAGAGGGCAGCGGGATCGACCCGGAGGCGGCCGCCCGCTCCGTGGAGGCGATCCTCGGCGATCCGCGCGGCTGGACCAAGGACCCGCGGTACGGCTTCCAGCTCGTGGGAGCGGGCCAGCCGGTGGACTTCACCGTCAAGATCGCCTCGCCCGGCACCACCGACCTCCTGTGCGACGTGGTCACACCGGAGCTCATCGGCGAGACCAACTGCCGGGTCGGACACACCGTGGTGGTGAACCTCAAGCGCTGGAAGGAGGGTTCGCCCCAGTTCAGCGGTTCGGTGGAGGAGTACCGGGCGCTGATCGTCAACCACGAGGTCGGGCACGAGATCGGCCGCGGCCACGAGGGCTGCCCGGGCCCCGGAAAGCCCGCCCCGGCGATGATGCAGCAGATCAAGGGCCTGGACGGGTGCAAGTCCAATGCCTGGCCGTTCGACGCGAACGGAACCTATCTGTCGGGTCCGTCCGTCCTCTAGGGAAAGGACGGCCGACGGAGGGGCCGCCCGGGGGGATCGAGGAGTGGAACCGTGCGCGTCGTCAGCTTCAGCGTCCCACCGTGGTTCCCCTCGTACGAGGAGCCGGACGGGCCGCCGGCGCAGCACGGGGACCGGTCGTTCGAAGCGATGCTGACCGAGCAGGAATCCGCGGTGTTCCTGTGCCTGGCCACCGGCGCCTCCAACCGGGAACTCGCCGGAGAGCTCCAACTGTCCGTCAGCACGGTCAAGTTCCACGTCGTGAACATACGGGCCAAGCTCGGCGGGATCAGCCGCCTCCAGGCCTGCCTGCTGGCCGCCCTCGCCCGGGAGGGCAGCAGACCGGCCGACCTCCCGCCCCACGAGCAGGCACCCGCCGCCGACGGACTCCGCGACGACGGGCCCGGCGACCGGCTCGGCGACGACCGGCTCAGCGGCGGCGGTGCAGCAGCCGCCCCCCGATGACGGTGGCCACGCACGTGGTCGCGCCCCGCGCCAGCAGCTCGGCCTCGTCCGCCACGGCGAACACCGCGAAGCGCGCCGCCGCGCCCGGCTCCAGCACCCCGTGGAAGGCCTCCGCCGCCGACTCCCGGCCCGCGAACGGATCCAGGGCCGGCCGCCCCTCGTAGGGCGCCGGCGGCAGGATCGTCAGGCCCGAGCGGGACAGCGCCGTGCGCACCGCCGCGACCGTGAAGCGGCCGCACACCGCCACCACCCCGCGGGCCAGCAGCCGCTGCGTGCCGCGCCGTGCGCTGTTGCCCCACCGCGCCTCGGTCATCTTCAGGGCGTCCAGCGCTTCCGCGCCGCTGATCGGGTCCGCGCCGAGCTCCGTGACCTCGTAGGGGTCGTCCGGGTAGTACGTCCGCTCCAGCAGCTCGTCCGCCCCGCGCACCAGCAGCCCGGGGGTGAGCACCCCCGGCCAGCGGCGGACCCGGGCGTGCGAATGGGCCGCGCCGAGCTCCTCGTACGGACCCACCCGGGCGATCCGGTCCCCCTCGACGAGGACCGCACCGCCTTCCAGCGGCGCGGATCCCGGTCCGGTGACGAGGAGTTCGGCGGCGTGCAGCGTCAGCATCGTGTCGGACGCATCAGTTCGCGGAGATGAGCTTCAGCTCGGGATGCGCGGTGCCGCCCTCGATGGCGGTGGAGGAGATGTGCGAGACGACGCGGTCGTCGGCCGGGTCGTTCGCCGGGTCGTCGTGCACCAGGAGGTGCTCGTACGTCGTCGCGCGCTGCGCCGGCGTACGGCCCGCCTTGCGGATCAGGTCGATGATCTCCTGGCGGTTGGAGCGGTGCTTGGCGCCGGCCGAGGAGACGACGTTCTCCTCCAGCATGATCGAGCCGAGGTCGTCCGCGCCGTAGTGCAGCGAGAGCTGGCCCGCCTCCTTGCCGACGGTCAGCCAGGAGCCCTGGATGTGGGCGATGTTGTCGAGGAACAGGCGCGCGATCGCGATCATGCGCAGGTACTCGAAGATCGTCGCCTGGGTCCGGCCCTTGAGGTGGTTGTTCTCGGGCTGGTAGGTGTACGGGATGAAGGCGCGGAAGCCGCCCGTGCGGTCCTGCGTGTCCCTGATCATGGCGATGTGCTCGATGCGCTCGGCGTTGGTCTCGCCGGTGCCCATCAGCATGGTGGAGGTGGACTCCACACCCAGCTTGTGGGCGATCTCCATGATCTCCAGCCAGCGCTCGCCGGACTCCTTGAGCGGGGCGATCGCCTTGCGCGGCCGGGCCGGCAGCAGCTCGGCGCCGGCGCCGGCGAAGGAGTCGAGGCCGGCGGCGTGGATCCGCTGGATGGCCTCCTCGGCGGAGACGCCGGAGATCCGGGCCATGTGCTCGACCTCGGACGCGCCGAGGGAGTGGATGACCAGCTGCGGGAAATCCTTCTTGATCGCCGAGAAGTGGTGTTCGTAGTACTCGACGCCGTAGTCCGGGTGGTGCCCGCCCTGGAACATGATCTGCGTGCCGCCGAGCTCGACGGTCTCCGCGCAACGGCGCAGGATGTCGTCGAGGTCGCGGGACCAGCCCTTCTTCGCGTCCTTGGGGGCCGCGTAGAAGGCGCAGAACTTGCACGCCGTGACGCACACGTTCGTGTAGTTGATGTTCCGCTCGATGATGTACGTCGCGATGTGCTCGGTACCGGCGTAGCGGCGGCGGCGCACCGCGTCGGCCGCCTGCCCCAGCGCGTGCAGCGGCGCGTGGCGGTAGAGGTGGAGTGCCTCTTCCTTGGTGATCCGGCCCCCCTCGGCGGCGCGGTCGAGGACAGACTGGAGAACGGCCTGGTCGGTCACCGGGAGTCACCTTTCGGCGGTGTGTCTGTGTTCAGGGTCCGGACCGATCCAGCCTACGCCAGGGCCCGGCGGCGGATTTCAGGGGCTGCGGGTGAGGTCTCCTTCGGGGTTTCCGGCCGGGGAGTCGCCCGACTTGTAGTGCAGTGTTCCGTTCTCGTTGAGGGTGAAGCGCTCGTTGGCGGAGCCGTTGGAGCACATGCCGGGCGCCGGGTTGGGTCCGGCGGAGGTGTCCAGGACCAGGGAGCGGTCGGTCGCCGAGGCGAGCTTCCAGTCCCCGCTGCAGTCGGTGCCGAGGACGGGGATGATCGACTTGTCGCGGCCGACGACCTCGCCGACCCGGCCCGCCTTGATGGTGATCTCGAACTCGGTGGTCAGGCGCGCTCGGGCTGTGGTGACGGTGCCCTTCCAGGTGCCGATGAGCTCCTTGGGGACGTCGGTGCGGGTCCCGGCCGCGGGCGACGCGGGGCTCGCGTTCGGCGCCGGGTCCGAGGGGGCCGAGGCGCCCGGGGCCGGCGAGGAGGCGGAGGGGCGCGCCCCGGCATCGGCCGAGTCCCGCCGCTCGCCTCCCTCCCCGGGCAGCAGGTCCAGGAAGTAGATCCCGCCGGACAGCACCGCCAGGACGGCCGCAGCGGCCAGCACGACGGTGCAGCTGAACCGGCGCCCGGCGGCACTGACGGTGACCTGCCGCCCGTCGGAGGCGGTCCGCGGCGGCGGCACCGCGCCCGCCCCGGGGGCCGCGCCGACGGCCGGACCTGTGCCGGCGGTCTCGGTGGGACTGCCGTACGGGCCCGCGGCCGGGACGGCGTACGGGGAGCCCGCGCCCTGGCCCCCGTACGAGGGGTCCGGCGCCCCGAAGCCGACGCCCGGGCCCGCGGGGGTGTACGCCCCGGCGGTGAACGGCACCGGGCCGGAGACGGCCTCCGGGACGGCCGGGCCGGCGGCGCCGGCCGAGGCACCCGCTGCGGCTGCGGCCGGGCCGGGGTCCGCGGCGCCCTCGGAGGGGTCGGCGTCCAGGTCGAGCAGGGCCACCGCGGCCCGGCTGGCCGCCTCGACCAGCGGGGCGGGGAGCCAGCCGGGAGCGCCGAGTGCCCCGGCGAGGGCGTCGGCGACCGCCGCGGGGGCGGGCCGGTCGGCGGCCGTCTTGGCCAGGCAGGCCTCGATCAGGTCGCGGAGGTCGCCGGCCGGGAGCTCGCCGAGCTCGGGCGGCTCGTGGACCACCTTGTAGAGGAGGGTGGCCGAGTTGTCCCCGCTGAAGGGCGGCCGGCCGGTCGCCGCGAAGGCCAGCACCGCGCCGAGCGAGAACACGTCCGCGGCCCCGGTGATCCCCTTGCCGAGGATCTGCTCGGGCGACATGTAGCCGGGCGAGCCGACGGACACGCCGGTGGAGGTCAGCGAGGCGGTGCCGTCCGTCGCCCGCGCGATCCCGAAGTCGATCAGCCGCGGCCCGTCGAGGGTGAGGATTACGTTCGACGGTTTCACGTCCCGGTGGACCAGGCCCAGGCCGTGCACGGCCACCAGGGCACGCGCCAGCCCCGCGCCGATGGCCCGTACCGAGGACTCGGGGAGCGGCCCGTGCGCGGCGAGCGCGCGGTCCAGGGAGGGGCCCGCCACGTATCCGGTGGCCACCCACGGCACCGGGGCCTCCGGGTCCGCGTCCAGCACCGGGGCGGTCCACTCCCCGCCGACCCGGCGGGCCGCCTCGACCTCGCGGCGGAAGCGGGTCCGGAACTCCTCGTCGGAGGCGAAATGCGGATGCACGATCTTGACGGCGACGGTCCGGCCGCCCGCACTGCGGCCCAGGTAGACGCGGCCCATGCCGCCCGCGCCGAGCCGGCCGAGCAGCCGGTACGCGCCGATGGTGCGCGGCTCACCGGCTTCGAGCGGATGCATGCCGTCCCCCAATTCCCCGTGATCCCGGGCGCCTTGTGGCACCCCGGCCGGGCAGCAGCCTAGGGGGTGCCTTGCCGATCATGCCGGGGAGAGGGGCGGGGCGTCACCCTTTTGCATTTCCCCGCGCCGGCGGAGGAATGCGGAAAGGACGGGAATTCCCGGGAAACCGGGCATTCGCCTGCCGGGCACCTTGCATCAACCCGGCGGTAAACCCGGTCAGCACTCCTGGGCCACCGCACTGAGCAGCTCCACGGACACATCGGCGGGATACCCCGTCGTCGGTCCGGTTCGGCGGGCGAATTCCCGTACGCCGGCGAGCTGATCGGGCCCGAAGCGGAAGTCGAGCGTCGTGAAGTACCGTTCCAGCAGCTCCGCGTCGAAGGCCTCCCAGCGGGCCGCCTGTTCGGCGACCTTGGTGACCTCTTCGAGGGACAGGTCACGGGAGGCGAGGAAGGCCTCGTGGACCTTCTGCACGACGGCCGGCTCCCGGGCGAGGTAGTCCTTGCGGGCGGCCCAGACGGCGAAGACGAACGGCAGTCCGGTCCACTCCTTCCACATGTGCCCCAGGTCGTGGACGGTCAGTCCGAGCCGGGGCGCGTCGTGGAGGGAGGCCCGCAGTGCGGCGTCGCCGATCAGTACGGCGGCGTCGGCCTCCTGCATCATCACGCCCAGGTCGGGCGGGCAGGTGTAGTAGTCGGGGCGTACGCCGTACTGCTCGGAAAGCAGCAGCTGGGCCAGGCGTACGGACGTACGGGAGGTCGACCCGAGGGCGACGCGGGCTCCGTCGAGCTGCTCCAGCGGAACCTGCGAGACGATCACGCAGGACATCACGGGACCGTCGCAGCCGACCGCGAGATCCGGGAAGGCGACGAGCCGGTCGGCGTTGCGGAGGAATTCGACGAGGGTGATCGGGGCGATGTCCAGCTCCCCCTCGACGAGCCGCTGGCTGAGCTTCTCGGGGGTGTCCTTGGTCAGCTCCAGGTCCAGCAGCGTGCCGGTTCTGGCGAGCCCCCAGTAGAGGGGCAGGCAGTTCAGGAACTGAATGTGGCCGACGCGGGGCCGGCTGCGGTAGACGTCCACATCGCGAGACTAGTCCCACGGTCTGCGTCAGCCTTGCGGCGGGTCTCAAACGTCCGGGTGACGTGATCTTTCCCTCTGGTCTCCGCCGCAGGGTGCGTGCTAGGCTCGACGCAAGTTGCAGTTTGGTTTCCCTTGCAGTACGAGGCCTGCGGAGAATGTGACCCGCGGGCTTTTGTAGTTTTCAGACTTCTTAGCAGGTTCTGGAGCAGGGCGACCCTTTGGCCCATAGGAGGGCTCATGGCTACCGGAACCGTGAAGTGGTTCAACGCTGAAAAGGGCTTCGGCTTCATCGCCCAGGACGGCGGCGGCCCGGATGTCTTCGTCCACTACTCCGCGATCAACGCCTCTGGCTTCCGCTCCCTCGAGGAGAACCAGACGGTGAACTTCGACGTCACGCAGGGTCCGAAGGGCCCGCAGGCGGAGAACGTCACCCCGGCCTAGTCGCCTGGGCCAACCTCAATCGCGGGTTGGAAAAGCAGTACCCAAGGAGCCCCGTCACCTCTGCGCGAGCAGAGCGGCGGGGCTCCTGCCTTTCCCCTCCCGGGCGGGAGGGGCCGAAATGCCTCGGGGCCCGCACCGTGTGCACGGTGCGGGCCCCGAGGCGTCGTCGTTGTACGGCCTGGGTTACTTCGGGGTGGCGGCCGGGACCGGGGCGGTGATCTCGATGTCGATGACCAGGGTCACGTCCTCCGGGGTGACCAGGCGGAGCTGGTAGGTGCCCGGGGCGAGGTCCGCGTCCGTGTGGAGCTCCGGCAGGACGATCCGGCCGTCGGCCGCGGTCGCCGCCAGGGTGAGGCTGAAGACCTTCTTGCCGGCCGCGTCCTTGAAGTACGGGCCCTTCGCGGCCGCCGGGTCGGCCGGCACCCACACGCCGTCCTTCTGCTGGCCGAAGCCGGCGACGACGCCGGACACCGCGACGGCCTTGCCCTTGGCCGTGGCCAGGACCTCGACGCCCTTGATGCTCGTACCGGCCTGCGCCGTCGGGGGCTTCGATCCCGCGGGGCGGGCGAGCAGGTCGGCGGCCGGCGCCGTGACCTTGCCCGCGAAGTTCACCGTGAGCCGGCTCGTGGTGTCGTAGGCCGAGGCGCGCAGGGTGAAGGTGCCCGGCGCGGCGCCCGCCTTCAGGCCGGGGGCGGCGGCGATGCCGTCGGCGCCCGTCTTGACCACCAGGGACTTCGCCGCCCCGAAGAGGGTGCCGGGGGTACCGGTGGCGTCTTCCTCGACCGCGAAGATCACTTCCCGGCCGACGGCGGGCTTGCCGTCGCTGAGGATCAGCTTGACCCGCGGCACCACGGTGAAGGCCGCGCCCGCCTCGGCGGTGAGACCGGGACCGTCGAGCACCGTCAGCTCCGCCAGGTGCGGGGCCGGCTTCTCCGGGGTCGGAGTCGGTGTCGGGGTGGGCGTGGGCGTCGGGGTGGGGGTCGGCTTGGGCGTCGGCGTCGGCTTGGGGGTCGGCGTCGGCGTGATCGAGTTCTGGGGGCGGGGCGTGGGCAGGGTGCCCGGCTGCGCGGGCGGGTAGTTCCCGACCGGCGGGTTGGCCACCTCGGTGGCGCCCTGCTGGTACTGGCGCATGTAGCCGAGCACGGTGTTCACGTACTCGCGGGAGTTGTTGTAGCTGAGGATCGCCTTGTCGAGCTCGGCGGCCACGGACAGGTTCCGGTCGCCGCCGCACAGGTAGAGGCCGGCGCCCAGCGCGGCGTCGTAGATGTTGTTCGGGTCCCGCTTGGCGTCGCCGTTGCCGTCGGCGCCCCAGGTGGCCCAGGTCGAGGGGATGAACTGCATCGGGCCGACGGCGCGGTCGTAGACCACGTCGGCGTCGTACTCGCCCCGGTCGGTGTCGCGGATCTCGGCGAAGCCGTTGCCGTCGAGGCGCGGGCCGCGGATCGGCTTCTCGGTGTAGCCGTCGGCCTTGAGGCCGTAGCCGGAGGCGTGGACGGACTCGACCCGGCCGATGCCCGCGAGCAGCTGCCAGGGCAGCTTGCAGTTGGGCAGCGCGGCGGCCACGGACACCTCGGCGCGGTGGTAGGCGTCGAGGGCGGTCGCGGGTATACCGCTGGCGCCCTCCTGCGTGCCCGTCCCCGCGGCGGGCGGCGGGTCGGCGACGATGTCCGGCAGGTCGAGCCGGGCGTCACCGCGGTCGGTTGCCTGCGGGCTGTCCGGGGTCGGTTCGGACTCTCCCGCATCCGCGGTCGACGGAGTGGACACGACCGCGGCAGTGGTCAGGCTGGCCGCGAGCGCGGCCGTGCACAGGACCTTGCGCGAGGTGTTGACGATGTGGCGGTGAAGCGGCTTCACAGTGCGGCGATCCCCCCAAGGAGCCGTTCAAGGGTATGCGGCCGGTCCGGCCGTGAATATCCACTGTCTATCAGGTATTCCGACCCGACTCGCCGTCCGCCCGGCAGATGTGACGCACCATTCGTCTCGTCTTCACCGGGGTCTGACGACAGAACGGACAACGGTGTCAACTCTCCGTCCGAAATGGCCCGAAGACAACCTGATTCCAGCCAGATCCCGCACGTTCAAGACAACCGAACGCGCGAGCGGTCACGCCGGCCACCGGCACCCGGCCGCCCGGCCACCGTCCACCCGTCCACCCGGCCGCCCGGCCACCGGCGCCTGCCCTCCGTTGGGATGTGACGCGGATCACTTGAGAAGAGCCGGCGGGACCGATGCATTCCGCCGGGCCCGCCGGTCTCAGCTCTGTACACACCGACCGACCCGGACAGAAGAGGAGCGCGTCCCATGCGCATCGTCATCACCGAATTCATCAGCCTCGACGGCATCGTGCAGGCCCCGGGCGGCCAGGGCGAGGACAACGACGGCGACTTCGCCCACGGCGGCTGGACCCAGCCCTTCTTCGACCCGGAGGTCGTCGGCGGCTCCTTCACCGAGGCGCTGGAGAAGGCCGACGCGCTGCTGTACGGGCGCCGGACCTGGCAGAACATGGCCGCGGCGTGGCCCGAGCGGGCCGGCGACCCGTTCGCCGACCGGATGAACGCCCTCCCGAAGTACGTCGTGTCCGACACCCTCGGCGACGACGAGCTCACCTGGAACAACACCACGCGCATCGACGGCGGCAAGGCCGTCGCCCGCATCCGCGAGCTGCGCGACGGCGACGGCGGCGACCTGGTGGTCATGGGGAGCCCCACCCTCGTACGCACCCTGCTGAGCGAGGGCCTCGTCGACGAACTGCGGCTCATGATCATGCCGGTGCTGCTGGGTGGCGGGAAGTCGATCTTCCCGGAGGACGGCGGCCTGCACACCCTCGAACTGACCGCCACGGCCATCAGCCCGGCGGGCGTGCACGTGTGCACCTACCGCCCGGCCGCCCAGGGCTAGGCCGTCTCTTCCGGATCTTGCGACGGCTCGCGCCCCACCGCGTTGTCGGGCCTCCCCCGTACGTCCAGTACGCGGGAAGCCCTCCGCCTTGCAGTGCACGGCACCGGACGACGCGGCCGATCCGTCAAGATCCGAAAACGACGAACAGCCGCACCGGGCCGTGCAGGTGTCCGTACGCACTGCTTGGATATGGGGTGCCGTTCCGAGAGAGGGAAGCATGCCCCGTACCACCCCGCCCCGCCCGCTCGACGTCGCCGCAGTGTTCCCGGAGCTCGTGGGCATGTCCAGGACCGCTACCCGGCTGCACCCCCGGCCCGGCTCGCCCACCGTGCACGAGAGCTCGGTGGGCGGTCCGCTGCTGTGGCCGGCCGGTGAGCCGTGGGCGTCGTGCTCGCAGGAGCACGACGCCCCCTTCGAGTTGAACACGCCCGAGGAGGTGCGCACGCTCCGGCGGATCCGCGCCCTCGACGTCTGGACGGACGAGGACCACGCCGAGGTCTCCCGGATCCACGCCGGTCACGATCCAGCGCTGCTGCCCAAGGGCCCGCACCCGCTGATCCCGGTTGCGCAGCTGTACGCCCGGGACGTGCCCGACCTGCCGTTCCCCGAGGGCACCGACCTGCTCCAGGTGCTGTGGTGCCCGTTCATCGACATCGAAGACCAACCAGGCACGGAATCCGTCCAGCTGCGCTGGCGACGGGCCTGCGACGTGGCGGAGGTCCTGGCCGTCGCGCCGGAGCCTGCGTACGTGGGCACGTACGAGCTGGTGCCGGTCCCGTGCGTACTCCATCCGGAACAGGTCCGCGAGTACCCGGCTGCACACGATCTGGACAGGGAGCTGGCCGAGCGGATCGGCCGCTGGACGGACGGATCCCTCGGCTATCGGGACGACTTGTCCGTCGCAGCGGGATGGAAGGCCGGCGGCTGGGCCGCCCCGTTCACGTTCCGCGACTCGGGCGGTCCGGAAGAGCTGCGCTGCCGAGAGTGCTCGGCCGTCGGGGAGCCGTTGCTCACCCTCGACCACACCGAATGGCAGGGTGAGACTTCCAGCTGGCGTCCCGTCGAGGAACCGCAGGGCGCGTCAGCCGCCCCCACGGACCTGACCGTGGGCCGCGGCTACACCCTGCAGTTCTACGGGTGCCCCACCGATCCCCGGCACCCGCCGGTGACCGTCATGCAGTGACGCGGTGAAGCGCAGAGCGCTCCCCCGGCACCGGGCCGGGAGCGCGCCCCTTCGGTCCTGCTGCTCTGCCGTCCGGTGCCAGGCCGTTCCCTTCGGATGGCCTCGCTGACCAGATGAAGATGGCGGCGAGGCGGAGTCCGGCGAGGCAGATGGTGGCGGTCTTGTCGTAGGGGGTGGCCAGACCGCGCCATTCCTTGAGCTTGTTGATGCAGCGTTCGACGGTGTTCCGTTGCTTGTAGGCCTCGCGGTCGAAGGCCGGGGGTCGGCAGCGGTTGTCGGCGGCCAGGTGGATCTTCGTGGTCAGTCCGCCGCGGGACCGTCCGAGGGCGTGGTCAGCCGGCCCGCCGTCCGGGGCCCCCTTTGACGGGCCCCGGCGGCGTGCTGGTGGGCACGGACGATGGTGGAGTGGACCGCGACGACCCAGTCGAGGTCGCCTTCGGCGTCGGCCTGGGCGAGGAGGGTGGTGAAGACCTTCTCCCAGGTCCCGTCGGCGGCCCACTTCCGCAGCCGGTTGTGGGCGCCCTTCCACGATCCGAAGGACTCGGGCAGGTCCATCCACGGCGTCCCGGTCCGGTACCAGAACGCGATCGCATCGATCACCTGAGGGTGATCACGCCACCGCCCACCCCGCCTCGCCGCCCGATCCGGCAACAACGGCTCGATCCGCGCCCACTGGGCATCAGTCAACGACGCACATCAACCAACGATCAGATGATCCGAAGGAAACGGGCTGGCCGGAGCCGCATCCCGCCGACGGGACCGCCGGCGGGGCGGGGGGCGGTCAACGGGTGTTCGGGGGCGGTCGACGGGTCGGGGGGGGGCGGTCGACGGGTGCGCGCCGCTCGCTGCCGCTCACGGTTGCCCATTGCCGCTCACGGCTGCTCACGGTTGCCCATTGCCGGGTGCTCCGTCAGAACAGGGCGGTTCCGATCCCGACCAGGAGGCCGGCCACAGCCGCCAGCAGGATGGCGCCGAACAGGCCGGCCAGGGAGGCGAGGAAGTAGCCGTCGCCGTTCGCCACGGTGCCGCTGCGGGCACAGGCGAACAGCCAGGCCGCGAACGTCAGGAACGGTACGAGCAGCAGACCGGCGGCCGCGCCGAAGTTGAACACGGCGCTCCCCGACAGCTCGTACGCCCGGCCCCTCGCCGTCCGCACCTCCACCCGGGCGCCGCGCCGGTACTCATCGGCGGCCGTGGCCAGCACGATCTCGCGCGCCGCCTCACCGGACCGGCGCGGGGTGTACCAGCCGGTGCAGTCGATACCGGTCGTGTAGCCCTCCGCGTCGGTGGCCTCGTAGCAGCGGTGGACCCTGACGACCCCGTCGACGGGCCCAAAACCGAGCACGGCGCCCATCTGCGGCCCGGGCAGCACCCACATCAGCCACCCGGCCGCCGCCAACGTGACGACCACCCCGGCCCCGGCCACACCCCGCCCCAACCCCCGCACAACGGCTCGCACACCGGCCCCCTCTCCCGTGCAGCCCGATACCCGCGAGGGGAGGCCGTAACGCACCGGCCGACGCGGGCATCGCTGGGGCTGTCTCTTATACACATCTGACGCTGCCGACGAA